>NZ_AP022598.1:3928727-4230937 GCF_010725485.1 Mycolicibacterium parafortuitum
AGATCTCCGCGGCGTCGCGGATGTAGTCGAGCACCCGATCACCCTACGGGTGGGCTTTTCGGCTCCGGTAGCCGTCTCCGGTCGCCACCAGGACCTCGGCGTGTGCCGGACTGCCGCAGGCGCGTTCGCACCCGACGAAGTGCCGGTGCCCGGGACGGCGGGATCCACCGCGGCGGCGGCATCGGCCCGCACGTCGGCGGCCGACTGGGCGCAGCCCGGGCTGCCGGTGCACGCCGACACCGACAGCCACGGCGAGTTCTCGTCGAAGATCAGCCCGAGCGGGGCCAGCACCCGCAGCGCCACATCGGCGACCTCCTCCTCGAGGTCGAACAGCAGCATCGACCGCCACGGCGTCACCGCCATCGGCGCCTCGACCGCGGCGAGGTAACGCGCCACCTGGGCGTCGAGCACCCCCAGCGGCACCGCCGCGCCGAGCGCGATCCGGCCGTCATCCTGCTCGATCCAGCCGACCGGGGGCGGGTCACCGGCGGCCAGGCGGCCCCGGGCGGCGCCTCGGCGTCCAGGTCGCGCACCAGCAGCATCGGGTCGTCGAGTTCGCGGACCCGCCAGTGCTTTCCGCGCAGCTCGAGGAACCGCCGGGCCACGCCGAGAAGTTCGTCGACGGCGGCATCCAGCGGGATCCGCACACCGGTGTCGCGGCCGGCGAGAAGCAGTGCCGCGGTGGAGGTGTCGAGGGCGTGCACACCAGCGTCGGCGCCGAGACCGGAGATGTCGCCGCGGCCGTCGTCGATGCCGAACAGGAACCGGCCGGGCAGCGCGGCCAGGGCCGGATCGGCCTGCACGGCCGTGTCGAGCGCGGTGACCAGCCCGCGGACGTCGCACGCGCCGCCGGCACGTCCCGACAGCGGAGACGCGACGATGTTGCGGACCCGCTCGTGGGACGTCGACGGCAGCAACCCGGCGTCGGTCAGCAGCGCGGCGACCGCGGCGGGGTCACGCACCCCGCGGATCTGCAGGTTCGCCCGCGATGTCAGCTCGAGCGTCGAAGCGGCCAACTCGATGGCCGCCAGCGCGACGGTCTCCATCTGGGCTGCGGTGATCGCCCCGCCGGGCAACCGGATGCGGACCAGGTCCCCGTCGGCCGCGCGATGGGTCTGCAGCGCCCCCGGACATGCGTCCGTCTCACGCGCTCTGACCACGCGTCCACGGTACTCGCCGGCCCGACGGACCGTCAGCTCGCGAGGCTGGCCGGGGCCGCGGGCCGGACCGGGTCGACCACCGGCGAGTACGACGACGCGTCGCCGGCGATCACCCGGCTGGGCCGGCCTGCGACGTCGACGGGGATGTCGCCGGCCAGCGTGACCCGGCTCAGGCGGCGGAACTGGTCGTCGTAGTCGGACACCGCGTAGTGCTGGGTGGCCCGGTTGTCCCAGATGGCGAGGTCGCCCAGCTCCCAGTTCCACCGGATGGTGTTCTCCAGCTTGGTGATCCGGGCCTGCAGCAGGTTCAACAGCGTGGCGGACTCGGCGTGCCCGAGCCCGACGAAGTGCTTGACGAACAGGCCGACCAGCAGCACCTTGCGCCCCGTCTCCGGGTGCACCCGCACCACCGGGTGCTCGGTCTCGTAGTAGTCGGAGACGAACTCCTCGAGGTACTGGCGTTCGGTGTCGGCGAGCGGGCGCAGGCGCGCGTCGGCGTCGCCGGCGTAGTCGTACTGATTGGTGTGCACCGCCCACAGATTCTCGGCGAGCACGCGCAGCGGCTCCGGAAGCTGGTCGTAGGCGGCCTCGGTCGACGCCCACGCGGTGGTGCCGCCGTAGGGCGGCAGCGTGACCGCGCGCAACAACGACGCCTTCGGGATGCGGTCGACGAACGTCACATCGGTGTGCCAGGCGTTCGCCTTGTCGTAGCGCGAGTCGATCGGCAGCACCTTGGCCCCGCGGGAGGTCACCGTCGGGTGGGCGGTGGTCGGCGTACCCAGCGCGCGGGCCAGCTCCAGCTGCCCCTCGTCGTCCAGATCGTGCTGACCCCGGAAGAAGATCACCTTGTGCTCCAGCAGGGCGGCGTTGATCCGCGCCGCCGTGTCGGGGTCGACCCCGCGGGCGAGATCCACCCCGTCGATACGCGCCCCGATATGGGCGCCGAGCTTGACCACGTGCAGTGTTGACATCCGTTCTCCTCCGTAGATCCCGCTCGAATACCGTGCCTGGATCGGGGCCCGCGGACCATCCTTTGATTCAGCACGAATCGAATCGGACCCGTTTCGACCACTTCAAGATCGGGTACGTGCAGCCGTCATGACCGGGCTGTGGGATTACGTGTCCACGCACTACCCGCAGCTCGCGTTCGACTCCTATCAGCACGTCAGCGCGGTGGTGCAAAGCGTGCTGATCGCGACCGTGATCGGCGTGGCGATCGGGGTGCTGACCTACCGCAACGCGCTGGCGGCCAACATCGCTACCGCGACGTCCAGCGTGATCCTGACGGTGCCTGCGTTCGCGCTGCTGGGCCTGCTGATCCCGCTGTTCGGCCTGGGTGTGATCCCGAGCGTCGCGGCGCTGGTGCTCTATTCGCTGCTGCCGATCGTGCGCAACACCATCGTCGGGCTCAACGCGGTCGACCCGGCGCTGACCGATGCGGCACGCGGCATCGGGATGAGCCGCCTGCAGACGCTGGGCCGGGTCGAGCTGCGGCTGGTCTGGCCGGCCGTGCTGTCGGCGATGCGGCTGGCCACCCAGATGTCGATGGGCGTGCTCGCGATCGCGGCGTACGTCAAAGGCCCCGGCCTCGGAAACCTGATCTTCGCCGGGCTGGCCAGGGTGGGCAGCCCGACCGCGCTGCCGATGGCGTTGAGCGGAACGCTGCTCATCGTGATCCTGGCGCTCGTTCTCGACGCCGCCCTGGTTCTGCTCGGGCGGCTCACGACGTCGAAAGGCATTCGGTGACAGCACAATCCGCGCAATCCGGCACCCAATCAGGCCCGAGCGGGGCGCGCATCGAACTCGACCACGTGTCGAAGGTCTACCCGGGCGCCAAAACGCCTGCCGTCGAAGACGTCTCGCTGGAGATCCCGGCCGGGGAGATCGTGGTCCTGGTCGGGCCGTCCGGTTGCGGCAAGACCACCACGATGCGGATGATCAACCGGCTCAGCGAACCCACCTCGGGGCGGATCCTGATCGGCGACCGGGACGCGCTGGCGATCAAGCCCACCGAACTGCGGCGCTCGATCGGCTACGCGATCCAGCAGGCGGGTCTGTTCCCGCACATGACGATCCGCCAGAACGTCGGCCTGGTTCCCGGGCTGCTCGGCTGGGACCGCCGCCGGATCAACGACCGGGTCGACGAACTGCTCGACCTGGTCGGGCTCGAACCCGCCCAGTACGCCGACCGCTACCCGCGTCAGCTCTCCGGTGGACAGCAGCAGCGCGTCGGGGTGGCCCGGGCACTGGCGGCCGACCCGCCCGTGCTGTTGATGGACGAACCGTTCGGCGCCGTCGACCCGATCACCCGCAGCACCCTCCAGGACGAGCTGCTGCGGCTGCAGACCGAACTGCGCAAGACCATCGTGTTCGTCACCCACGACTTCGGCGAGGCCGTCAAACTCGGCGACCGCATCGCGGTGCTGGGCCAGCAGTCCAAGGTGCTGCAGTACGACACCCCGCAGAACATCCTGGCCAACCCCGCCGACGACACCGTCGCCGGCTTCGTCGGGTCGGGGGCCTCGCTGCAGCAACTGGGGCTGTTGCGGGTCAAGGACGTCGCGCTGGAACCTCGGCCGTCCGTGCACCGCGGCGACAGCGTCGAGGCGGTGCGCGCGGTGATCGCGGCCACCGAGCACGACTGGGCGGTGGTGCTCGACGACCGGCAACGGCCGGTCAACTGGGTGCGTGAGAGCCGGCTGCGGCACGCCGCCACCCTGGCCGACGCGGTCGAGAAGCTCGACGTGGTCAGCACCTACTCCACGCTGGAGGACGCCCTCGAGGCGATCCTGGCCGAACAACACGCCTCGGCCGTCGTCGCCGGCCCCGGCAACCGCTACGAGGGCGTGGTCACGCTCGACACCCTGATCGACACCATCACCAGCCTGCGCGCCAAGGCGGAGTCTTCCGCGGCGTCGGCGGCCGCCGGGGACGACCCGTCGTGACCTCGACAGTGACGGCGCCCGCCGACGCACCCGGCGCCCCGGCGGCCGCGCGGGGCGAGCGGCTGCGGCTGTTCGTGCAGCCGGTGCTGGTCCTGATCGTCGCGGCGGCCGTGGTGTTCTGGGCGTTCGACCGCGACCTGACCGCCACCCAGCAGGAGAACATCAACCCGGCCAATGTGGCGACGCTGATCTGGCAGCACCTGTTGATCACCGCCGCGGTGACCGCGATCGTGCTGCTGATCGGGATACCGCTCGGGGTGCTGGTCACCCGCCCCGGCGCAAAGATGTTGCGGCCGTTGTTCGTCGGGATCGCGAACGTCGGCCAGGCCGCACCCGCCATCGGCCTGCTCGTGCTGCTGTTCCTGGTGACCGCCAAGACCGGATTCTGGATCGGGGTACTGCCGATCGCGCTGTACTCGCTGCTCCCGGTGCTGTCGAGCACCATCCTGGGCATCGACCAGGTCGACCGGTCGCTGATCGACGCCGGACTGGGGCAGGGGATGTCGCGACGCTCGCTGCTGCTGCGGGTGGAACTGCCGCTGGCCGTGCCGTACATCCTTGCGGGACTGCGCACCTCGCTGGTGCTCGCGGTCGGTACCGCGACGCTGTCGTTCCTCGTCAATGCCGGCGGGCTGGGCATCCTGATCGACACCGGCTACAAGCTGCAGGACGACGTCACGCTGATCCTCGGCAGCGTGCTCGCGGTGTGCCTGGCGCTGCTGGTGGACTGGCTCGGCGGACTCGCCGAACACTTCATCAGCCCGAAGGGGTTGCGCTGATGAGGATGCGCACGGTGCTCGTCCTGGCGACCGCGATCGCGGTCGTGCTGTCCGGCTGTGGGCTCGGATCGGGCAGCACGGTGCCGCTGCGGGTCGGGCCCGGGACCATCCAGCCCACCCCCGGTCTTGAAGGCGTGCAGATCACCGTCGGGTCCAAGGAATACACCGAGCAGGTGATCATGGGCTACATCCTGGAGTTCACGCTGGCCGCCGCGGGCGCCGACGTCCGCGACCTGACCGGCATCGTCGGCTCCCGAAGTACAAGGGAGGCACAGCTTTCCGGGCAGGTCGACGTCGCCTACGAGTTCACCGGCAACGCGTGGATCAACTACCTCGGCCACGAGAAACCCATCCCGGACACCCGGGAACAGTACGAGGCTGTCCGCGACGAGGACCTCCGGCGCAACGACATGGTGTGGCTGGAACCCGGACCGATGGACGACACCTACGCGCTGGCCGCCAGCCCGCAGACCGTCGAGCGGACCGGCGTGCGGACCCTGTCGGACTACGCGGCGCTGGTGCTGCGCGATCCCGCCGCGGCGCGCACCTGCGTGGACACCGAATTCCGGGCCCGCCAGGACGGTTTCCCGGGGATGGCCGCCGCCTACGGTTTCGACCCGGCGCGGGCGCAGACCCCGATCCTGCAGGTCGGGATCATCTATCAGGCCACCGCCGACGGCACCGAATGCGACTTCGGCGAGGTGTTCACCACCGACGGCCGCATCGCCGCGCTGAACCTCGTGGTGCTGACCGACGACAAGCAGTTCTTCGCGCACTACAACCCGTCGGTGACGATGAAGCGCGAGTTCTTCGAGGCCCATCCCGAGATCGCCGAGGTGACCGCGCCTGTCACGGCGGCACTGACCAATGACGCGATCATGGCGATGAACAAGGCCGTCGACGTCGACGGCCTCGACCCCAGCGTCGTCGCCCGCGACTGGATGGTCGAGCAGGGCTTCATCACCGCCGAGTAGCTCCGGGATTCCGCTGTGCCGGCACCGTGTTCGTGACCTACGTCACTCGGCGCGACGAGTCGTCTCCTCGCGCACACAACCCGCAATTTACCCAGTACCGGCGGTACCGTCCGCGTAGTCATTCGAACACGTGAAAGGAACGCCGATGTTCGAACTCATCGTCTTCGCCGCCATCGTCGCCGCACTCGTCGCCGCGCTCGGTTTGCCCTACCGCCAGACCTGGTACAGCCGCTGGCACGGCTGAGCCGAGACCGCGCTCAGCGGCCCGACCCCGGTCCGGTACGAATGAGGGGTGACCGAACCCGCCGCCAGCCCGACCGTTCTGCTGCTCTCGACGTCGGACACCGACCTGATCACCGCCAGGGCCAGCGGAGCGGCCTACCGGTGGGCGAACCCGGCCCGGCTGGTCGACGGGGAACTCGACGAACTGCTGCGCGGCGCTGACATCGCGATCGTGCGCATCCTCGGCGGCTACCGCGCCTGGGAGGACGGTATCGACGCCGTGGTGGCCAGCGGGGTGCCGACCGTGGTGGTCAGCGGCGAGCAGACCCCCGACGCCGACCTGATGGCCCATTCGACGACGCCGGCCGGGGTCGCGGTGCAGACGCACATCTACCTCGCGCAGGGCGGTACCGAGAACCTGGCCAACCTGCACGCGTTCCTGTCGGACACGGTGCTGATGACCGGCTTCGGTTTCGCCGAACCCGTCACCACCCCGAACTGGGGTGTGCTGCAACGCCCCTCGGTAACCGCTGACGGACCGACGGTCGCGGTGCTGTACTACCGCGCCCAGCACCTGGCGGGCAACACCCGCTACATCGAGGCGCTCTGCGAGGCGATCGAACACGCCGGGGGAGTGGCACTTCCGGTGTTCTGCGCGTCGCTGCGCACCGCCGACGACGCGCTGATCGAGCTGCTCGGCACCGCCGACGCGCTGATCACCACGGTGCTCGCCGCAGGTGGCGCGACACCCGCCGCCGTCGGCGCGGGCGGTGCGGACGACACCTGGAACGTCGCTCACCTTGCCGCCCTTGACATCCCGATCCTGCAGGGATTGTGCCTGACCAGTTCGAAGGGGCAGTGGGACGCGAACGACGACGGGCTCTCGCCGCTCGACGTCGCGACCCAGGTCGCGGTGCCCGAGTTCGACGGCCGCATCATCACGGTCCCGTTCTCGTTCAAGGAGATCGACGACGAAGGGCTGATCTCCTACGTCCCCGATCCCGAACGGTGCGCACGGGTCGCGGGCCTGGCGGTCCGCCACGCCCGGCTGCGCTCGATCGCCCCGGCCGACAAACGCATCGCGGTGGTGTTCTCGGCGTATCCGACCAAGCACGCCCGCATCGGCAACGCGGTCGGCCTCGACACCCCGGCCAGCGCCATCCGGCTGCTGACCGCGATGCGCGACGCCGGCTACGACGTCGGTGAGGTTCCGGGTCTGGAAGCCCGCGATGGTGACGCGCTGATCCACGCCCTGATCGAGCGCGGTGGACAGGACGCCGACTGGCTCACCGAGGGGCAGCTGGCCGGAAACCCGATCCGGGTGTCCGCCAAGGACTATCGCGACTGGTTCGCGACGTTGCCCGCCGACCTGGCCGATGCGGTCACCGAGCACTGGGGCCCGCCGCCGGGCGAGTTGTTCGTCGACCGCAGCCGTGACCCCGACGGTGAGATCGTGATCGCGGCGATGCGATCGGGCAATGTGGTGCTGATGGTTCAGCCGCCGCGCGGCTTCGGCGAGAACCCGGTGGCGATCTATCACGATCCGGACCTGCCGCCGAGCCACCACTACCTGGCCGCCTACCGCTGGCTCGATCGCGGCTTCTCCAACGGCTTCGAAGCCGACGCGATCGTGCACCTGGGCAAGCACGGCAACCTGGAATGGCTGCCCGGCAAGACCCTGGGCATGTCCGCGGGCTGCGGCACCGACGCCGCCCTGGGCGATCAGCCGCTGATCTACCCGTTCCTGGTCAACGACCCCGGCGAGGGTACGCAGGCCAAACGCCGCGCCCATGCGACGCTGGTCGACCACCTGATCCCGCCGATGGCCCGCGCCGAAACCTACGGCGACATCGCGCGTCTGGAGCAACTGCTCGACGAGCACGCCAACATCTCCGCGCTCGACCCGGGCAAGCTGCCCGCGATCCGCCAGCAGATCTGGACGTTGATGCGCGCGGCGAAGATGGACCACGACCTCGGGCTGGAAGACCGCCCCGACGAGGACTCGTTCGACGACATGCTGCTGCACGTCGACGGCTGGCTGTGTGAGATCAAGGATGTGCAGATTCGCGACGGCCTGCACATCCTCGGTGAAACCCCAACTGGTGAGGCGCAAGTCGACCTGGTGCTGGCGATCCTGCGGGCGCGCCAGCTGTTCGGCGGCGAACAGACGGTGCCGGGCCTGCGCCAGGCGCTGGGCCTGACCGAGGACGGCAGCGACGAACGCGCCGCCGTCGACGCCGCCGAGGCCCGCGCCCGCGAACTCGTCGCGGCGCTGCAGGCCACCGGCTGGGACGCCGCGGCCGTCGACAGCCTCACCGAGGACCCCGACGTCGCGGCGATCCTGCGGTTCGCCGCCACCGAGGTGGTGCCGCGGCTGGCGGGCACCGCCGGTGAGGTCGAGCAGATCCTGCGCGCCCTCGACGGCCGGTTCATCGAGTCCGGGCCGTCCGGCTCACCGCTGCGCGGTCTGGTCAACGTGCTGCCCACCGGGCGCAATTTCTACTCCGTCGACCCGAAGGCGGTGCCGTCCCGGCTGGCATGGGAAACCGGTGTCGCGATGGCGGATTCGCTGCTGGAGCGCTACCGCACCGACTACGGCCGCTGGCCTGAGTCGGTCGGGCTGTCGGTGTGGGGCACCTCGGCGATGCGCACCGCGGGCGACGACATCGCCGAAGTCCTCGCGCTGCTCGGGGTCCGGCCGATCTGGGACGACGCATCACGGCGTGTCGTGGACCTGGAGGCGATCCCGCTCGCCGAGCTGGGCCGCCCCCGCATCGACGTCACCGTGCGCATCTCCGGGTTCTTCCGCGACGCGTTCCCGCACGTCGTCACGATGCTCGACGACGCGGTGCAGCTCGTCGCCGGCCTCGACGAGCCGGCCGAGGACAACTACGTGCGCGCGCACGCCGAGGTCGACCTGGCCGAGCACGGTGACCAGAGGCGCGCCACCACAAGGATTTTCGGCTCCAAGCCGGGAACCTACGGCGCCGGTCTGCTGCAGCTGATCGACAGCCGCAACTGGCGCGACGACGCCGACCTCGCGCAGGTGTACACCGCCTGGGGCGGCTTCGCCTATGGTCGCGGCCTCGACGGGGCGCCCGCCACCGACGACATGAACCGGGCCTACCGGCGAATCGCGGTGGCCGCCAAGAATACCGACACCCGCGAGCACGACATCGCCGATTCCGACGACTACTTCCAGTACCACGGCGGCATGGTCGCCACGGTGCGCGCGCTGACCGGTAAGGACCCGGCCGCCTACATCGGCGACAACACCAGGCCCGACGCGGTGCGCACCCGGACGCTGAACGAGGAGACCACCCGGGTGTTCCGCGCCCGCGTCGTCAACCCGCGCTGGATCAACGCGATGCGCAGGCACGGCTACAAGGGCGCGTTCGAGATGGCCGCGACCGTCGACTACCTGTTCGGCTACGACGCCACCGCCGGGGTGATGGCCGACTGGATGTACGAACAGCTCACCCAGAGCTACGTGCTCGACCCGGAGAACCGCAAGTTCATGAACGAGTCGAACCCGTGGGCGCTGCACGGGATGGCCGAACGGCTGCTGGAGGCCGCCGGCCGCGGCATGTGGGCCGCGCCGGAGCAGTCCACTCTCGACGGTCTTCGGCAGGTGCTGCTGGAAACCGAGGGCGACCTCGAGGGCTGACGTTCACTAGATTGGTCGGTATGCCTGTGACCTTCGCCGACGTCGCCAAGTCGGAATACATCCTGCTGACCACCTTCACCAAGGACGGCAGGCCGAAGCCGACAGCGATCTGGGCCGCCCCGGCCGGAGAGGCGCTGATCGCGATCACCCAGGAGTCGTCCTGGAAGGTCAAGCGCATCCGCAACACCCCTCGGGTGACGATCGCCGAGTGCGACCGCTCCGGCAAGCCGAAGAGCGAGGCCGTCGAGGCCACCGCGGTGATCCTGCCCAAGGCGATGAACGCCAAGACCTACGACGCCCTCGGCAAGCGCTACGGCCTGCTGGGCAAGACGTTCAACTTCTTCTCGAAGCTGCGCGGCGGGATGGAGAAGAACGTTTCGATCGAGATCAGACCGGTCAACTAGAAGGTTCATGGCGCACCCCGGGGACCGGCACCCGACGTTCACCGACGTCTACACCGCGAAATACCTGCTGCTGACCACCTTCACCAAGGACGGTAGAGCCAAGCCGACCCCGGTGTGGGGTGTCCCGCACGGCGACAAACTGCTGATCAGCACCGACGCCGGGTCCTGGAAGACCAAACGCATCCGCAACACCCCTCGGGTCACGATCTGCGAGTGCGGGGTGCTCGGCAAGCCGAAGGGTGAACCCGTCGAGGCGGTGGCGCGCAATCTCCCCGCCTCCGAGACCCGGCGGGTGTTCGACATGGTCACCCGGCGCTACTGGTGGCATGCGTGGTGGTGGGTGCCGCAGGCGCTCATCCGCGGCGGGGTCGACAAGGTGCACGCCGCGATCGAGGTCGAGGCCGCCTCGCAGTGAGCTGAACGCGCCCCCGGAACCGTCACCGCGTCCCATCCGTTGGCACACTATGGCGATGCGAGTGTTCCTTGTCTACGTGCTGGCCGAGCTGGCGGTGCTGGTCGCGCTGATCTCGACGATCGGCTTCGGCTGGACGATGCTGCTGGTCGCCGGCGCGTTCCTGCTGGGCCTGGCACTCGCCGGTTCGCAGCTGCGCCGCCATCTGCAGAAGCTGCGGTCCGGGCTGACGCTGGCCGACGCGCAGGGCGCCGTCACCGACAGCGTGCTCGTGGCACTCGGTACCGTGCTCGTCGTGATTCCCGGCCTGGCCAGTTCCGTCCTCGGTGCGCTGCTGCTGTTGCCGCCGACCCGCGCCGCCGCGCGGCCCGTCCTCACCGCGATGGCGGCCCGGCGCGCGCCGCTGATCGTCGGTGTCAGCACCGTCGGTTCGGCAGCCACCCGCCGGTCGGGCCGCGGCGAGTACGTCGACGGTGAGGTCATCGAGGTCATCGATGACGTCCCGGGCGACTTCCGAAGCGACGTCCCGCCCGCCGGACCCGCACTGCCGCGCTCGCCGGAGTGAGCACCACCCTTCTGCTCAACGGCCGCGTCCACAGCCCGGCGATGCCGGATGCGACGGCGATGGCCGTGCGCGACGGCGTCGTGGCCTGGCTGGGCAGCGACGACGTTGGCCGGGCACAGTTCCCCGACGCGACCGAAACCGACCTCGACGGTGCCTTCGTCGCCCCCGCCTTCGTCGACAGCCACGTCCACACCACGGCCACCGGCCTGGCCCTGACCGGACTCGGCCTGCGCGGCGCCACCTCGCTGCGGCACTGCCTGACGCTGCTGCGGGAGTTCGCCGCCGCGCATCCCGACGGGGTGATCTGGGGCCACGGCTGGGACGAGACGGCCTGGCCGGAGCGCAGCGCGCCCAGCACCGCCGATATCGACGCCGCGATCGGACCGCGGTCGGCCTACCTGTCCCGCGTCGACGTCCACTCCGCCGTCGCATCGACACCGCTGCGCCACGCCGCCGGCATCGCCGACGACCTGCCCCTGATCGCCGAGGCACACCACCGGGTGCGCCGCGTCGCTCGCGAGCAGCTGACCGCCGGCCAGCGCGCGCAGGCCCGCACCGCCGCGCTGGACGCCGCCGCGGCGTCCGGCATCGTCGCCGTGCACGAATGCGCGGGTCCGCAGATCGGCGGCCTGGACGACTGGCACGAACTGCGCACCCACGAGCACGGAGTCGAGGTCGTCGGCTACTGGGGCGAACACGTCGGCACCGCCGCCGAGGCCCGGGACCTGATCGCGCAGACCCAGGCCCGCGGACTGGCCGGCGACCTGTTCGTCGACGGCGCGCTCGGATCGCGCACCGCGTGGCTGCACGACCCCTACACCGACGCCGGACCGGAGTGCGCGGCCCCGCACGGCAACAGCTACCTCGACGTCGACGCGATCACCGCGCACCTGTGCGCCTGCACCGAGGCCGGGGTGACCGCGGGCTTCCACGTCATCGGCGACGCCGCGGTCGCCGCGGTGACGGCGGCCCTGCAGGCCACCGTGGACCGCTTCGGCGGGCCCGCGGTCGCGCGCTGCGGCCACCGGCTCGAACACCTGGAGATGGTCACCGAGGAGCAGGCCGCCAAGCTCGGCAGCTGGGGCGTGATCGCCAGCATGCAGCCGAATTTCGACGCGCTGTGGGGCGGGCCCACCGGCATGTACGCCGAGCGGCTCGGTGCCGATCGAGCCGCCGGGTTGAACCGGTTCGCGCTGTTAGCATCCCAAGGCGTGCCCCTAGCGTTCGGGTCCGACAGCCCGGTCACCGACATCAACCCGTGGGCGACGGTCCGCGCGGCGACCACCCACCACACCCCGGGCAGCGCGATCTCGGCGCGGGCGGCGTTCGCCGCGGCGACCAAGGGAGCGTGGCGGGCCGGCGGAGTCCGCGACGGCATCACCGGCACCCTGGTGCCGGGAGCGCCCGCGAGCTACGCGGTGTGGGAAGCCGACGCGTTCGACGTCAGCGCCCCCACCGATGCCGTGCAGCGCTGGTCCACCGATCCGCGGTCCCGGGTGCCGGTCCTGCCCAGCCTCACCGACGACCTCCCGCGGTGCAGGCAGACCGTGCACCGGGGCGAAGTCATCCATGGCTGAGACCGAGACGGCTGAGGCCGAGACGCCCTCGCGCATACGGCGTCTCGGGCAGGCGATCGTCGATCGCCTGCCCGTGTTGAGTGTCACCATCGTGGCGGGGCTGGCGCTGTGCGTCAGCTTCCCGCCGTTCGGCTGGTGGTATCTGGCGATCCTCGCGTTCGCGCTTCTCGGATGGGTGCTGACCCGCGAGCGCACCACCGCCGCAGGCGGCTTCGGCTACGGGTTCCTGTTCGGGCTCGCGTTCTACGTGCCACTGCTGCCCTGGATCAGCGGGCTGGTCGGGGCGCTGCCGTGGCTGGCGCTCAGCGCCGCGCAGGCGCTGTTCCCAGCGCTGTTCGGGCTGCTGGCCGTGGTCGTGCGGCGGCTGCCCGGCAGGCCGGTGTGGTTCGCGGCGTTGTGGGTGGCCCAGGAATGGCTGAAATCGAGCGTCCCGTTCGGCGGCTTCCCGTGGGGGGTGGTCGGGTTCTCCCAGAGCCACAGCCCGCTGCTGCCGCTGGCCCACGTCGGCGGCGCCCCGCTGGTCTCGTTCGCCGTGGTGCTGATCGGCTTCAGCCTGGCCGCGCTGGTGCTGGAGACGGCCTCGTGGTGGCGGCGCGATGCCACCGCCCGGGCCGCCGCGCCCCCGGCGGTCGTGCTGCCCGGCTTGTGCATCACGCTGGTGCTGATCGTGTCGACGCTGGCCTGGCCGCACGTGCGCAAGGCCGGCCTCGGCGCCGGAGACGAGCCCCCGGTCACGGTCGCCGCCGTGCAGGGCAACGTCCCGCGCCTCGGCCTGGACTTCAACGCCCAGCGCCGCGCGGTGCTCGACAACCACGTCCGCGAGACGCTGCGCCTGGCCGACGACGTCCGGGCCGGACGCGCCCCGCAACCGATGGTGGTGGTGTGGCCGGAGAATTCCTCCGACATCGATCCGATCGCGAACCCCGATGCCGCGCAGGAGATCTCCATGGCTGCCGCGGCGGTCAACGCGCCGATCCTGGTCGGGGGAGTCGTCGCCGCGCCCGGCTACAGCCGCACCAACCCGGTCTCGCATAACACCGTCATCGTGTGGAACCCGCAGGGCGGCCCGGCCGAGCGCCACGACAAACGCATCGTGCAGCCGTTCGGTGAATACCTGCCGTGGCGTGGCTTCTTCAGCAAGCTGTCGTCCTACGCCGACCGGGCGGGCTACTTCGTGCCCGGCGACGGTGACGGCGTGGTGGAGGCGGCGGGGATCCCGATCGGGATCACCACCTGCTGGGAGGTCATCTTCGACCGCGCCGCCCGCGACGCCGTCCGCAACGGCGCCCAGCTGCTGGCTGTGCCGAGCAACAACGCGACCTTCGACCAAGCGATGAGCGAACAGCAGCTGGCGTTCGGCAAGCTGCGCGCCGTCGAACACGACCGCTACGTCGTCGTCGCGGGCACCACCGGCATCAGCGCGGTGATCGCCCCCGACGGCCACGAGGTGGCCCGCACCGGCTGGTTCGAGCCGGCCTACCTCGATCAGCAGGTGCGGCTGAAGACGACCGTCACACCGGCCACCCGGTTCGGCCCGTACCTGCAGGCGTTGCTGGCGGCCATCGGCGTTTCGGCTGTTCTGGGGGCGATACTGCACAATGGATCATTCGTGCCCACCAGACTGAGAGGTCGGCGATCGACCAGCGACGAAGGAGCCACATGAGCGTCCCCGACGGCTCGAACGGTCAAGCCGAACCCGTCTGGCGTCCCAGCGCCCGGACCCTGGTCATCATCCCGACGTACAACGAGCGCGACAACCTGCTCTCGATCGTGTCCCGCGTCACCGACGCGACCCCCGACGTGCACGTGCTGATCGTCGACGACGGCAGCCCCGACGGCACCGGCGAGCTGGCCGACGAACTCGCGCTCGCCGACCCCGACCGTGTGCACGTCATGCACCGCACGTCCAAGGACGGGCTCGGCGCGGCCTACCTCGCCGGCTTCGCGTGGGGGCTGAGCCGCCAGTACACGGTGCTGGTCGAGATGGACGCCGACGGCAGTCACGCCCCGGAAGACCTGCACCGGTTGCTCGACGAGATCGACGCGGGCGCGGACGTGGTGATCGGGTCGCGGTATGTGCCCGGCGGAAACGTGCGTAACTGGCCGCGCCGGCGGCTGGTGCTGTCGCGGACCGCGAACGCGTACTCGCGGATCCTGCTCGGCGTCGACATCCACGACATCACCGCGGGATACCGCGCCTACCGGCGTGAGGTGCTGGAGAAGATCGAGCTCGGCGCCGTCGACTCGAAGGGTTACGGCTTCCAGGTGGATCTGACCTGGCGGTCCATCAATGCCGGCTTCACCGTGGTCGAGGTGCCGATCACGTTCACCGAACGTGAGCACGGTGTGTCCAAGATGGACGGGTCGACGATCCGCGAGGCGATCGTCAAGGTCGCGCAGTGGGGAATCCGGGCGCGCATCGACCGCGCCCGCGGCGCCGCGCGCTGAGGCGCGGCGCCAGGCACTATCCGCGGCGGCGCGCCTTCACGATCTCCATGCGCTCCTTGAGCAGCTCGTCGAGCTCTTCGATCGAACGACGCTCCAGCAGCATGTCCCAGTGCGTGCGCGGCGGCTTGACCTTCTTGGGCTCGGGGACGTCACCCTCGATCAGGGTGCCCTCGAGGCCGTTGCGGCACAGCCAGGTGCCGGGGATCTCGGCGTCGTCGGCGAACGGTACGTCGAACTCCTCACCGTTCTCGGTGCGGTAGCGGGCGACCTGACGCGGCGCCAGGTCGTGGTTGCGGTCCGTCTCGTAGCTCACTGCTCCGAGGCGGCTGCCCCTCAAGACACGATCAGCCATCGTCAACTCCTCTGCGAATGCTTTTGGTCCGGGATCGTCAACGTCAAACGTGTGCGAAGAGTTCCCGACTCGTCGGTTGATGATACCGGGATTACCCAACGCCCCCGTCTACAGTCACCCACGTGACCTCGCTGAGCCCCGCGACCGGGACCCGCCGGCGACCCCAGACGTGTCGCTGGTGCGGCCGCGAAGTGGCCGACGCCGGCATGGGCCGGCGCCGGCAGTACTGCAGGCAGTCGTGCCGGCAGCGCGCCTACGAACAACGGGCCCTCGTGAAGGGCACCTCGGTGCCCGAGGACGCCGTGGTGCTGTCCGCCGAGGAGGCCTCGGTGCTCGCCGACCGCGTCTACCAGGTCCGGTGTGCGGCCGAAGACATGGCGACAGCACTCGAGGAGGGGGCCGGCACGGCCGAACTGCGCGAGCTGTGCGACGCGGTGATGCAGGCCGCCCGCGCGGCCGACGGCTGGCGCTGATCAACCGCCCCCGAGGGCGTGATTGTCGGTACTGTTAGCGCGTGAGCAGCGCTGATTCCGCGCTTTCCTCGTCGCCACGGGTCTGGTGCTTCGACGACTACGTCCTCGATGCCGCCCGCTACGAACTGCGCTCCGGTGAGACGGTGATCAAGGTCGAACCCCAGGTGTTCGACGTGCTGACCCTCCTGGTGAGCAACCACGACCGCTTCGTCACCAAGGAAGAACTCTTCGACAGCGTCTGGGGTGGGCGTTTCGTCGGGGAGGCGGCGCTGACCAGCAGGATCAAGGCCGCGCGGCGCGCGCTGGGCGACGACGGCGAATCGCAGCGCTACATCCGCACCGTGCGCGGCCGCGGATACCAGTTCGTGGGCCGGGTGCGCGACGCGCAGACCGCCGGGACGCCGGAGGCCGAACCCGAGGCGCCGATCCCCGCGCAGCACATCGCGTTCACCCGCGCCGCCGACGGGGTGCGTCTGGCGTACGCAGTCTCCGGTGACGGGCCGCCGTTGGTGAAGGCCGCGAACTGGATGACGCACCTGAGCTACGACAGCGAGAGCCCGGTGTGGCGGCACGGCGTGCGCGAGATGTCGTTGCGGTACCGGTTCGTCCGCTACGACGAGCGCGGCTGCGGGCTGTCCGACTGGGACGTCGGCGCGTTCACGTTCGACGACTGGGTCACCGATCTGGAGACCGTCGTCGACGCCGTGGGATTGGACCGGTTCGCACTGCTGGGGGTGTCGCAGGGCGGTGCCGTCGCGGTCGCCTACGCGGCGCGCCACCCCGACCACGTCAGCCACCTGGTGCTGTGCGGCGCGTACGCCAGGGGTCGTGCCGTCAGAGCCCAGAACGAGGACGAAAAGCGCGCTGCGGCATTGGATCTCGAGCTCGCCCGGGTGGGCTGGGGCCGCGACGATCCCGCCTTCCGGCAGGTGTTCGCCGCGCAGTTCCGCCCGGACGGCACCCGCGAGGACTGGGCCGCGTTCGACCAGTTGCAGCGCCGCACCACCTCACCGGAGAACGCGGTGCACTTCCTCGAGGAGTTCGGTCGCATCGACGTGCGCGAACTGTGTGCGCAGGTGCGGTGCCCGACGCTGGTGCTGCACTCGCGCGACGACCGCCGGGTCCCGCTGCGCTACGGGGAGGAACTGGCGGCACTGATCCCGGACGCCCGCCTGGTCGCGCTGCCGAGCAACAACCATCTGCTCACCGCGACCGAGCCCGCCTGGCCGATGTTCTGCGACGAGGTGGCCGCATTCCTGCGCGGACCGTAGGGACGATCTCCACGCAATCTCCACACAATCTCCAAGTACGCCGTCGCGGCGAAGATCATGCTGGCCCCATGAGAAAAACCACCCGTTCCCTGCTCGCGGCGGTCGGTGCGACGATGGCGTTCGGGACGCTGTCCGGTTGCACCAGCACGTCGACGACGGACACCACCACACCCGCGCAGCCCGCGCCCGAGACCACCAGCGTCGTCGCATTTCCGGCCACCGCCCGCTACATGGCCGACATGGCCGCCCCCGACGGCAAGACCATGACGATCGGCGTCAGCGTCGACGGAGCCGAGGTCGCGGCCTACGCCTGCAACGGAATCGACGACGAGGCATGGTTCTTCGGCAACCAGACCGACGGGGCGATCGACCTGAAGTCCCGATTCCGCGACACGTTGGCCGCCGACTTCGACGGCACCGACCTCGTCGGCACCGTCAGGATGAACGACGTCGACTACACCTTCACCGCCGCGTCGGTCTCCGGCGTCGCCGGCATGTACACCGCCGAATCCGACGGTGTGCGGGCGTCTTGGGTGGTGCGGCCCGACGGCACCGCCACCGGGGTGCAGTTCAGCGGATTCGCCGAGGGCAACCGCGACTTCGACCCGTTCCACCTCGACGAGTTCAGCGATTTCGACGTGCGCAACAACGTCCGCAACAAGCGCAACCTCTCACCCGCGGGCCCGATCGAATTCCTGCCCGACGGCCGTCCCCAGGCGTCCATCAACGGCGTCAGCGTGACGCCCACCTTGGTCACCGGAACCTTCCGGCTCGGCTGAGGGTTCGATACGGAGACGCAAACGTGTCGCCCGACCCGGACTCTGTAATGCTTTCGGCGTGGACCAATGGTTCGAGCGCAGTCCGTTCATCGGGTTCATCCCGTGGATCATCTACTGGGTCGTCGCCGACGGGCCGAGCACCTGGATGTTCGGCGCGATCTGCGCGGTGCTCTCGACGCTGCTCCTCGGGGTGTCGGTCGGATTCGCCGGGCTACGGCTCCTCGACATCGTCACCGCGGTGTTCTTCACCGCGGTCACGGTGGCCGGGCTGTTCGTCGGCGCGCAGGATCTCGACTGGATGGACACCTACGCGACCACGCTGTCGAGCGGGGTGCTGGCCGTGATGGCGTTGGCGTCGCTGGGATTCGAACCGTTCACCGCGCAGTACGCACCTCCGAGCGCGGCGCGCCAGGATTGGGAGGAAACCGCGTTCCGGCGCACCAACCAGGTGCTGACGTTGATGTGGGCGCTGGTGTTCGCGCTCATCGCGGTCCTGGGCTACCTGGCGGTGATGGCTCCGGCCACCGTGCACGTGACCAAAGCGGTGATCCCGGTCGTCGTGATCGTCGGCGCCGTCGGTATGACCCTGACCTATCCGGACAAGGCCCGCGAGAAGGCCCGTCTCGGCGCGGAGTGACGCGCCTTCAGCAGCTGAACCGGGCCGCGGCCTCGGGTGGGGCGGCGGTCTCGGCCAGGCAGCCGTACGGCGCCACCCCGTCGGCGGCGATCCGCACCGCGCCGCGGTGTGCGTAGTTCACGCAGTACAGACCGGACACGTCGCTGCGGCATCGGGTGTCGCCGAACGTCAACGACTGCCCGGCCGGCAGTTCGGCTCCGGATCCGTTCAGGAACGGACCGGGGTCGCCGCGCAGCGCGCCGACCGTCAGATCGGTGCCGGAGAACTCGATCCAGCCCGGCTTCCACTGGCCTTCGGCCTGCGCCGGGCGCGGCGGAGGTGAGGTGAGATCGAGGAGGCACGTCAACGTGCCCGCGCCGGTGATGCACTGCGTGTAGCTGTGCGGCGTGCCGGACGCGGCGACGAAGGCGGTCTCCTCGCCGAGCCGGGTGGTCACCCCGTCGCGGAACGTGACGTGGAAGGACTCGGCGTCGGCCGGGGTGCCCGCCTCGATCCAGGCGATGACCTCGTCGATCGACGCGGTCGCCGCGGGCGCGCCGGACGGCGCGGCCGGACCCTGCGTCGAGGGCGAAACCGACGGCTGCGTCGACGGTGGAGGCGGCGGGGAGGAGGACGGCTGCGACGATTCGGCCTGGCCGCCCACCGATTGAGAGCAGGCAGCAACCAGGACGCTCACCGCGAGCAAGCCAGCGATACGCATTCGGCCAGGTTAGCCATCGGACACGGGTGGGATCGTCAGGCAGGCCGCGTGGGAGTTCGCTACGGTCGCAGAATGCACGAGCACACCGTCCGAGTGAAGATCGCCTCGGGCACCGTCGAGGGCTTCACCCGCGACGGCGTCAACCGCTGGCGATCCATCCCGTACGCGCGGCCGCCGGTCGGCCCGTTGCGCCTGCGTGCCCCCCAGCCGGTTCAGCCCTGGCCCGGGGTGCGGTATTGCCATGGCTACGGTGCCTGCTCGCCGCAGCAGCGGATGTACACGATCCTCGCCCCTGGCAAATACCAGCCGATGAGCGAGGACTGCCTGACCCTGAACGTGGTGGCCCCGGTGGGCGCCGAAACCCGTGGGGCCGGTGATCCGCTGCCGGTGATGGTGTTCATCCACGGCGGCGGATACCTGCTGGGTAGTTCGGCGACCCCGATCTACGACGGCGCTTCGCTGGCCCGCAAGGGTTGTGTGTACGTGTCGGTGAACTACCGGCTCGGTGCCCTCGGGTGCCTGGACCTGTCGTCGCTGTCCACCGAGGGGATCCGGATCGACGACAACCTGTTCCTGCGCGACCTGGTGATGGCGTTGCGCTGGGTGCGCGAGAACATCTCGGCGTTCGGCGGGGACGCGGACAACGTCACGATCTTCGGCGAGAGCGCGGGGGCCCACGCGGTCGCCACGCTGATGGCCACACCGGAGGCCAAAGGCCTTTTCGCGCAGGCGATCTCGCAGAGCCCGGCAGCCGGGATGATCAGCGACGTCGACACCGCCGCCGAGTATGCGACCCGGTTCGCCCGCCGGCTCGGCGCGAGCGGTTCCGACGCCGCGCAGGCGTTGATGGCGGCGCGGCCCGCCGAACTCGTCGACGCCCTCGATCAGGTGATCCTCGACGGGCAGCGGGACATGCTGGGCGCGTTCGCGATCGGGCCGACCTACGGCACCGAGTATCTGCCCCAGGATCCGATCGAGGCGATGCGCGAGGGTACGGCGCACCGGGTGCCGCTGATCGTCGGCACCAACGCCGACGAGGGCCGGCTGTTCACCCGCTTCCTCAAACTGCTGCCGACCAACCAGGCGGCCATCGAGAAGCTGCTCGCCGCCGTGGATCCGGAAGCACGCCAACAGATTCTGGCCGCCTACCCGGGCTATCCGGCCGCCGACGCGTGCGTGAGGTTCGGCGGGGACTTCATCTTCGGGTCGGCGGTGTGGCAGATGGCGCACGGGCATTCGGCGCATGCGCCGACGTACGTCTACCGCTACGACTACGCGACCGCCGCGCTGCGCCTGTCCGGCATGGGGGCGACCCACGCGACCGAGCTGCTCGCGGTGTTCGACGTCTACCGGTCGCGGTTCGGCAGGCTGCTGGCCGCGGGGCTGGACTCGCGCAGCGCCAAGAAGGTCACCGACGATGTGCAGGGGAGATGGCTGTCGTTCGCCGAGCGCGCGGTACCCGGCCCGGACTGGCCGCAGTACACCCGCGAGGAGCGGCCGGTTCTGGTGCTCGACCGGCGCCGCCGCGTCGAACTCGACCCGCACTCCGAGCGCCGCCGGGCCTGGGAGGGTTTCTTCCTGGCCCATCGCTGACGCGTTGGCCGAATCACCCCGCCGCGGGTCGGCTGATGTGGTTGCGTTGATCCGTGTCGTATCCGCTCGATCCGCTCGGCGCCGACGAGTTCACCGCGGTCGCCGAGACACTGCGCCGCGAGCACGGTGTCGCCCCGGCCTCCGGAACCGAACCTGGGTGGCGTTTCGCGTCCATCGAGTTGGTCGAGCCGTCCAAGGCCGAGCTCGCCGACTTCGATCAGGGTGGGCCGCGGCCGCCGCGCCGCGCACAGGCCCTGTGCCTCAACCGCTCCGCCAACGCCACCTACAAGGCCGTGGTGAACCTGACCGACGCGCGGGTCGAGGTGCTCGAGCACATCCCCGGGGTGCAGGCGAACTTCACCGTCGACGAGTTCGTGGAGTGCGATCAACTGCTGCGCACCCACCCCGACGTCGTCGCCGCCCTGCGCGGCCGCGGCATCACCGACATGGACCTGGTGTTCTTCGACACCTGGACCTACGGTGAGGCCGTCGCCCCGCCGGAGTTCCGGGACCGCCGCATCGGCTGGTCGGACAGCTGGGTCAAGGCCGCACCCGGGGCCAACCCGTACGCGCGGCTGATCAGCGGGCTGCACTGCGTGATCGACCTGAACACGATGGAACTGCTGCGGGTCGAGGACGACGGACCGTTCGCGGCGGGCCGGGAGGCGATGCCGGAGGTGATGGGGGAGTACGTGCCCGCGCACATCCCCGAGCGCATCCTCGGCCGCGGCCGCCGCGAACCGCTCAAGCCACTCCACATCACCCAGCCCGAGGGCCCGTCGTTCACCCTCGACGGCCGGCTCCTGAGCTGGCAGAACTGGTCGCTGCGTATCGGATTCAACCACCGCGAGGGCATGACCCTGCACACCGTGCGCTACCGCGACGGCGACCGGGACCGCTCGATCGCGCACCGCATGTCGTTCGCCGAGATGATCGTTCCCTACCGCGACCCGTCGCCGGATCACTACCGCCGCACCGCATTCGACATCGGCGAATGGGGACTGGGGTTCATGACGACCTCGCTGGAACTCGGCTGCGACTGCCTCGGCGAGATCCGCTACCTCGACGCGGTGCTGCACAACAGCAAGGGTGAGCCGTACACGATCACCAACGCGATCTGCATCCACGAGGAAGACAACGCCGTGCTGTGGAAGCACGTCGACCACGAGATCGGTGCCGAGGTGCGGCGCATGCGCCGGCTGACGATCTCGTTCCACGTCACGGTCGCCAACTACGAATACCTGGTCTATTGGCGGCTTTATCAGGACGGCAACATCGAATGCGAGGTGCGCGCGACCGGCATCATGGTCACCACGCCACTGCCCGCCGGCGCGCCGAACCCGAACGGCACCCTGGTCGACGAACGAACCTACGCGCCGTTCCACCAGCACTTCCTGGTCGCCCGTCTCGACATGGACATCGACGGTCCCGACAACACCGTGGTGATGTCGGAGTCGTTCGCCGAACCGGTCGGACCGGACAATCCGCACGGTCTGTCGCTGGTGGTGCACAACATTCCGCTGCGCACCGAGGGGGAGGCCAAGCAGGACGTCAGCTTCGCGACCCAGCGTGCGTGGAAGGTGGTCAACCCCAACGTCGTCACCGCCCTCGGGGCGCACCCGGCGTACAAACTGGTGCCCAGCGGCGCGATCCCGGCGATGTTCGAGCCGGGATCGCCGGTCCTGGAGCGCGCGGGCGTGATCGCCCATACCCTGTGGGTCACCCCGAACCGACCCGACGAACGTTGGCCCGCAGGCGAATTCGTCAATCAGTCGGCGCGCGACACCGGGCTGACGCGCTGGACCGCGGCGGATCGCCCGATCGAGAACACCGACGTGGTGCTGTGGTACGTGTTCGGCATCCACCACATCACCCGCGCCGAGGACTGGCCGGTGATGCCCGTCGACGTGGTGTCGTTCTGGCTCAAACCTTTCGGCTTCTTCGACCGCAATCCCGCGCTCGACGTCGTCGGCACCCCGCCGGACGCGTGCCACACCGACACCACCAGCGCCCCCCACTGAGACTCAGCACCGCGAGCGCGCGTGTCTGTCCGCCGGCGCGCCGCACTTTCTGGCATTCCGCGCGCGCTCGTCGCCGACGAAGTCAGTCGATGCGGAAGCGTTTGACGCGCGACGTCGCGCCGGACACCAGTGCGATCCGACTGCGCGGCACACCGAAATGATCGGCGAGAAGCTTGGTCACGGCCGCGGTGGCTTTGCCGTCGACAGCGCGCTCGCGGACATAGACGGTCAACTCGCCGTCGGCGCCGGCTTCCACCAGCGGGCCCTTGGCGCTACCGGGCTTCACACGCACGGTGATGAGTTCCGACATGGCTCGTCGAAACCGTCCGTGTCAGCGGGCGATGATGACGGAGCTGCCGTGGCCGAAGAGTCCTTGGTTGGCGGTGATGCCGACGGTGGCGCCCTCGACTTGGCGGCCGGTGGCTTGGCCTTTGAGTTGCCAGGTGAGTTCGCAGATTTGGGCGATGGCTTGGGCGGGGATGGCTTCGCCGAAGCTGGCGAGGCCGCCGGAGGGGTTGACGGGGATGCGGCCGCCGAGGGTGGTGGCTCCGGAGCGTAGGAGGTGTTCGGCCTCGCCGCGGGCGCAGAGGCCGAGGTGTTCGTACCAGTCGAGTTCTAGGGCGGTGGACAGGTCGTAGACCTCGGCCATCGACAGGTCTTCGGGGCCGATGCCGGCTTCGGTGTAGGCGGCGTCGAGGATTTGGTCTTTGAAGACGCGGTCGGGGCCGGGTACGACGGCGGTGGAGTCGGTGGCGATGTCGGGTAGTTCGGGGAGGTGTTGGGGGTATTGGGGTGATTGCAGGCTGATTGCGCGCACGCTGGGGACGCCGTGGACGGATCCGAGGTGTTTTTCGGTGAAGTCTTTGGAGGCGACGATGAGTGCGGCGGCGCCATCGCTGGTGGCGCAGATGTCGAGCAGGCGCAGGGGGTCGGAGACGACGGGGGAGGCCAGGACGTCGTCGATGGTGGCTTCTTTGCGGTAGCGGGCGTACGGGTTGTTGATGCCGTGGCGGGCGTTTTTGACTTTCACGGCGGCGAAGTCGTCGACGGTGGCGCCGTAGAGGTCCATGCGGCGGCGCGCGAGGAGGGCGAAGTAGACGGTGTTGGTGGCCCCGATGAGGTGGAAGCGTTGCCAGTCGGGGTCGTTGCGGCGTTCGCCGCCGACGGGGGCGAAGAAGCCTTTGGGGGTGGTGTCGGCGCCGATGACCAGGGCGACGTCGCACAGGCCGGCCAGGATTTGGGCGCGTGCGGATTGCAGGGCTTGGGAGCCGGAGGCGCAGGCGGCGTAACTGGAGGTGACGGGGATGCCGTTCCAGCCGAGTTTTTGGGCGAAGGTGGCTCCGGCGACGAAGCCGGGGTAGCCGTTGCGGATGGTGTCCGCACCGGCGACGAGTTGGATTTGTTGCCAGTCGAGGTTGGCCTCGGTCAGGGCGGCCCGGGCGGCCACGACGCCGTATTCGGTGAAGTCGCGGCCCCATTTGCCCCAGGGGTGCATGCCCGCGCCGAGGATGTAGACCGGGTCGGGGCTCATTGGGCGATCCTCCAGGCGTGGGTGGTGTGTTCGACACCGTTGTCGTCGGTGTAGAGGGTCATGGTGGTCAGTTCCATGGTCATGCCGATGGTCAGGTCGGCGGCCAGGGTGCCTTCGACGACCTTGCCCAGCACGATCAGGCCTTCGTCGGCCAGTTCCACGGCCGCGACGGCGAACGGTTCGAACGGGTCCGGGGACGGGTACGGCGGGGGTGGGGCGTAGCGGTTTTCGGTGTAGGACCACAGGGTGCCCTGCCGCGAGAGTGGCACCAACGCCAACTCGTCACTGGCACACCCGGGGTTGGGGCAGTTGTTCTCCCGTGGCGGGAACACAAACGTCCCACACCCGGTGCACTTACCACCGATCAAATGCGTCGCACCGGACTCATCAGTCGCAAACCACCCGTCGATCGCGGGCTGAACAGAAGCGGACACGCGGTCAGCGTACCGACTCCGCGGCCGAATACTGAAACGTGTTCCAGTTTTCTGCCGAGTGGCGATCGTCGGCGGGCACCTCGGCCCCCGCGAGAGTGCGATGAGAGCGCCGCCGCAGCGAGGAGCGCGATCTGTGCGCACTCTCGTCGCACGACGGCGCCGGTCTTCCCGCCTCGGATCAACTCTCGGCGGTTTCCCGCAGGATGCGGACGAGATCCTCGGGACAGTCCCGCATCAGGTTGTGCTTGCCGTCGAGCTCATGGCAGCACCACCCCGGATCGTCGCGGACCCGGTCGTATGACGGCTGCAACGGTGATTCGCCCGGCCAGTCGCGCGCATAGACGAACACCCGGCGCCGGAACCGGTTCAGGTCTCCGCGCAGCCGCACCGGCTGCAGCACCGACGCCAGCGGATGCGCGGTCGCGCGCGGGTCGAAGAACGGCAGCGGTGGGACGCCGAACCCGGACGCGTCGACTTTGACGTACCACTGACGTTCCTCGTCGTTGACGATGTCCCAGCAGGCCTCGCCGTCGCGGGGGACCACCGCGTCGAGGAACACCAGCGAGTCGACCCGGTCCGGGATGCGGTCGGCGACCCCCGCGATCACCATGCCGCCGTAGCTGTGTCCGACCAGGATCAGATCGTCGCCGGCGTCCTCGTCGTGGTCGACGGCGGCCAGCACATCGGTGATGTGGGTGTCGAGGTTGACGCCGCCCGGCAGCAGGTGGCCCCGCTCGGCCACCCCGGTCAGGGTCAGCGCGAGGACGTGGTGACCGACCTCGCGCAGCGAGGCTGACAGTTCGTCGAAACACCATGCCCCGTGACACATTCCCGGGATCAGAACCAACGTCGCCATGGGTTCAGCGTGTGCCGGGAGCCGGCATAAGTCCAATAGCGATTCATTCCTGATCCCATAATCGATGGTTATGGAGTTCCGTCAGCTGGAGTACTTCGTCGCGGTGGTCGAGGAGCGGGGCTTCACCAGGGCCGCGCACCGGGAGCGGGTGGCTCAGCCGGCGGTCAGCGCCCAGATCCGGCAGTTGGAACGTCGCGTCGGACAACCGTTGTTCATTCGCGGGACGCGGGAGGTCCGGCTGACGCAGGCCGGGGCGGCGTTGCTTCCGCACGCCCGGGCGGCCCTCGGTGCGGTGCGGGCGTGCCGGGCCGCGGTCGACGCCGTCGCCGGGGTGGTCCGCGGCACCGTCGCGATCGGCACGGTGACCCTGCATCCGGTCGACATCGCGGCGTTGATCGCCGCCTTCCACACCGACCATCCCGATGTCGAGATCACGTTGACCACCGACAGTTCCGACGTGCTGCTGACCAAGCTGGACGACGGCCGGCTCGACGTGGCCATGGTGTCGATCGGTGCCGTGGAGGATCCCACTGGACTGGACTACGCGGTGGTCACCGAGGAGACCTTCGAGGCGGCGGTCGCGCAGCGGCACCCGCTGGCGCGGCGCAAGACCCTGACGTTGGCGGCGTTGTGTGACCACCCGCTGATCTCGCTGCCGGTGGGTACCGGGATGCGTCATCGGCTCGACACCGCTTGCGCTGCAGCGGGACTGCGGCCAAGGATGTCGTTCGAGGCGACCAGCCCCGCAGAGCTCGCCGAGCTCGCCCGCCGCGGTCTCGGCGTCGCGGTACTGCCGGCGTCGATGGCGCGCAACACTCCGGGCCTGCACGCCCTGCGATTGACGCCCGAACTGCGCGGCAGGCTGGTGTGGGCCTGGCGCCGGGAACCCGCGAGCACGGCGGCGCGGCTGTTCCGCGAACAGGCAGCCCGGGTGGGCGCCCGCTGATCGCCAGAGGTGCGGGTAGCCCCGCCCCGGGTGTCACCCCGCTTGAATAGAGTGAACTCCGTGAGCCCTGCCAAGACTGCATCGGAGACCACGACCGGTAAACCGGAGGCGGGCGGCAAGCCCACCCTGATGCTGCTGGACGGCAACTCCCTGGCCTTTCGCGCCTTCTACGCGCTGCCCGCCGAGAACTTCAAGACCCAGGGCGGCCTGACCACCAACGCGGTCTACGGGTTCACCGCGATGCTGATCAACCTGCTCCGCGACGAGCAGCCCACCCACATCGCCGCGGCCTTCGACGTCTCCCGCCAGACGTTCCGCAAGGAGAAATACCCGGAGTACAAGGAGGGCCGGTCGGCGACTCCCGACGAGTTCCGCGGCCAGATCGACATCACCAAAGAGGTGCTCGGCGCGCTCGGTATCACGGTGCTCGCCGAAGCGGGCTTCGAAGCCGACGACATCATCGCGACGCTGGCCACCCAGGCCGAGGGCGAGGGCTACCGGGTGCTCGTCGTCACCGGCGACCGTGACTCGTTGCAGTTGGTCAGCGACGACGTGACGGTGCTCTACCCGCGCAAGGGCGTCAGCGAGCTGACCCGGTTCACCCCGGAGGCGGTGCAGGAGAAGTACGGGCTCAGCCCGACGCAGTACCCGGATTTTGCGGCGCTGCGCGGGGACCCCAGCGACAACCTGCCCGGCATCCCCGGGGTCGGGGAGAAGACCGCGACCAAGTGGATCGCCGAGTACGGGTCGCTGCAGGCGCTGGTCGACAACGTCGACAAGGTCAAGGGCAAGGTGGGCGATGCGCTGCGGGCGAACCTGTCCAGCGTGATCCTCAACCGCGAGCTCACCGACCTGGTCCGCGACGTCCCGCTGCCCCAGACCCCTGACACGCTGCGGATGCAGCCGTGGAACCGCGACCACATCCACCGGCTCTTCGATGATCTGGAGTTCCGGGTCCTGCGGGATCGCCTGTTCGACACCCTGGCGTCGGCGGACCCCGAGGTCGAGGAAGGGTTCGACGTCCGCGGCGGCGCGCTGGAGGCCGGGACGTTGGCCCCGTGGCTGGCCGAGAACAGCGACGGGCGCCGGTTCGGGCTGGCGGTGGTCGGCAACCACCTCGCGTTCGACAGTGACGCGACCGCACTGGCCATCGTCGCCTCGGGCGGCGACGGCCGCTACATCGACACCGCCGCCCTCGACCCCGAGGACGAGAAAGCACTGGCCTCCTGGCTGGCCGATCCGAGCGTGCCCAAGGCGCTGCACGAGGCCAAGCTCGCGATGCACGATCTGCAGGGTCGCGGCTGGACGCTGGCCGGCGTCACCTCCGACACCGCCCTGGCCGCCTACCTGGTGCGACCGGGGCAGCGCAGCTTCGCGCTCGACGACCTGTCGCTGCGATATCTGAAACGTGAATTGCGCGCGGACAACCCTGAGCAGCAACAGCTTTCGCTGCTCGACGACAGTGAGGGCGTCGACGATCAGGCCGTGCAGACCCTGCTGCTGCGCGCCAGCGCGGTCACCGACCTCGCCGACGCGCTCGACGAGGAGCTGGCCCGCATCGATTCCTCGGCGCTGCTGGGCGGTATGGAGCTGCCGGTGCAGCGGGTGCTGGCGGAGCTGGAAACGGCCGGCATCGCCGTCGACGTCGACAAGCTGTCGGAGCTGCAGAGCGAGTTCGCCGGCCGGATCCGCGACGCGGCCGAGGCGGCCTACGCGGTGATCGGCAAGCAGATCAACCTCGGCTCGCCCAAGCAGCTGCAGGTGGTCCTGTTCGACGAACTCGGCATGCCGAAGACCAAGAAGACCAAGACGGGCTACACCACCGACGCCGACGCGCTGCAGTCGCTGTTCGACAAGACCGGGCATCCGTTCCTGCAGCACCTGCTGGATCACCGCGACGTGACCCGGCTGAAGGTGACGGTCGACGGCCTGCTCAACGCGGTCGCCTCCGACGGGCGGATCCACACCACGTTCAACCAGACGATCGCCGCGACCGGGCGGCTCTCGTCGACCGAACCGAACCTGCAGAACATCCCGATCCGCACCGAGGCCGGCCGCCGGATCCGCGACGCGTTCGTGGTGGGAGATCGCTACGCCGAGCTGATGACCGCGGACTACAGCCAGATCGAGATGCGCATCATGGCGCACCTGTCGCAGGACGAGGGGCTCATCGAGGCGTTCAACACCGGCGAGGATCTGCACTCGTTCGTCGCGTCGCGCGCGTTCTCGGTGCCGATCGACGAGGTGACCCCAGAGTTGCGCCGCCGGGTCAAGGCGATGTCGTACGGGCTGGCCTACGGGCTGAGCGCCTACGGACTGTCCCAGCAGCTCAAGATCTCCACTGAAGAGGCCAAGGAGCAGATGGAGCAGTACTTCGCCCGGTTCGGCGGGGTGCGCGACTACCTGCGCGACGTGGTCGACCAGGCGCGCAAGGACGGCTACACCTCCACGGTGTTCGGTCGCCGCCGCTACCTGCCCGAGCTCGACAGCAGCAACCGGCAGGTCCGCGAGGCCGCCGAGCGGGCCGCGCTGAACGCGCCGATCCAGGGCAGCGCCGCCGACATCATCAAAGTCGCGATGATCAACGTCGACCAGGCCATCAAGGACGCCGGGCTGGAGTCCCGCACGCTGCTTCAGGTGCACGACGAACTGCTCTTCGAAGTCGCCGACGGCGAGCGCGAAACCCTCGACGCGCTGGTGCGCGAGCACATGGGCAATGCGTATGCGCTCGACGTGCCGCTGGAGGTCTCGGTCGGATACGGCCGCAGTTGGGACGCCGCGGCGCACTGACAGATCCGCCGCTCAGGTTGACGGCGCCGCCCGCCGCCGACGATTATGTAAGTCGTCATACTTAGTTCGCCGGGGAAAGGGCGCAGTCGTGGCCACTCATCCGTTCGACGAAGCACTCGAGCTCAGTCCTGGGGACGCCGGCACGCTGACCGGCAAGACGTCCCCGGACTGGGCCAACATGGTCGGGCCGTTCGGCGGGATGACGGCCGCGACGCTGCTTCGCGCCGTGGAGGTGCAGCCCGAGCGCCTCGGACACCCGGTCGCCCTGACGGTGAACTTCACCGCCCCGGTCGCCGACGGGGCGTTCGACGTCAGGGCGACGGCGGTGCGCACCAACCGCAGCAATCAGCACTGGTCCGTCGAGTTGTCCCAGGACGGCGAGATCAAGACCACCGCCACCGCGGTGTTCGGGCACCGGCGCGACACCTGGGCCGACATCGAACGGCAGCGGCCGCCGGCCCCGGGGCCCGAGGAGGTTCCCGCCGAAGGCCTGCCCGAGGCGATCGTGTGGGCGCGCAACTACGACATGCGTCACGTCGACGGGGCGCCGCCGCTGGACGGACAACCGCGGCCGTCGTCGGCCTCCACGCTTTGGGTGCGCGACAGTCGTGGCCGCGCAATGGATTACGCCGCCCTGACCGCGTTCAGCGACATCTTCTATCCCCGCGTGTACCGCCGCCTCGGCGCGCCGCTGCCCGCCGGGACGATCTCGATGACCGCGTACTTCCACGCCGACGCCCCCGAAATCGCGTCCGTCGGCGATGACTTCATCCTCGGCCGGGCCCAGGCCAACCGGTTCGCCGGCGGCTACTTCGACCAGTCCGCCGAGCTCTGGAGCCGCAGCGGCGACCTTCTGGCCACCACCCACCAGCTGGTCTACTTCAAAACCTGACGGTCCGGCGCGCCCGTCGCCGTGAAATGGCTGAGCCCGCGCAGCAGCCACGGTGTGTGCCGTGCCATCACGGCCACCGCCCGGTCGGTCCGGTGCATACCGGCGCCCGGCGCGGGAGTGGTCTGCGCGGCCAGCACGGCCTCTCGCGACGTCGACGTCCCGGTCCGGTCGACGGCCAGCAGCCGCCAGGTACCGGGGACGCCGCGCAGCGCCACGACGCCGCGGTCCTCGAAGCCGGTGCCCGAGCCGACCACCAGGTCGCGGACTGTGCTGGAGACGACGATGTCGCCGGCTCCGGCATGACCGAGGATCCGGGCCGCTATGTGGACGGCGATGCCGCCGATGTCGGCGTCGAGCAGTTCGCACTCGCCGGTGTGGATGCCCGCCCGCAGTTCGATGCCCAGCGCCTCGGCGTCGGCGAGCACGGCCTCGGCGCACCGGATCGCCTGCGTGGGCCCGTCGAACGTTGCGAGATGGCCGTCGCCGGTGCTCTTGACGACGGTTCCGCCGTGCCGGGTGGTCAGGTCGCCGGTGATCTCGTTGAACCGCTGCAACACCACCCGCCACTGCTGGTCCCCGCAGGCCGCCGCGCGTTCGGTGGACGCGATGATGTCGGTGAACAGCACTGTCCGCAGCGCCCGGTGCGCCTGCCTGGGAGTGTGATGGGTGCCGGTGACGAGGTTCTCCACCTCGGCCAGGATCCGGTTCGGTTCGGTGTGCCACGGTGCGTGGTCGGCGCCGCCCACCTCCAGATAGCGAGCGCCGGGGATGTGATCGGCGAGGTATCGTCCGCAGGGGACGGGGATGACCTTGTCGTCGCGGGAGTGGATCACCAGCGTCGGTATCGCGATGGTGGGCAGCACGGCGCGGATGTCGATGTGGAACAAGGACTCGATCGTCGCCCGGACCATGCCGGGGCTGGCGCTCATCCGCTCGAACATCGCGAGCTGACGCCGGCCGTGGATCGACGGAAAGCCGATGCCCGCCGCCATGCCGGTGCCCCAGTGATCGCGGACGGCGAGGCCCATCTGCAACAGCAGGGCGAGCTGATCGGTGGTGGGCAGGTAGCGGACGTCGGTCTCGTCGGCATCGGCGAGCAGACGCGCGTAGACCTCGCCGGGGTCGGAATCGAGGTCCTCCCAGTCCGCCGACATGAACGGGTATGACGCGTAGACCACCAGCGCGCGTGTCCGCTGGGGTCGCGTCGCCGCGAAAAGCATTGCCGCCGTGCCGCCTTCGCTCATACCGAAGATCACCGCGGTGGAGAAGCCGACGGCGTCCATGACGGCCTCGATCTCTTCGGCGCGCTGGTCGAGGGTGCGAATGCCGTGGATCGGGTCCGACAATCCGAGACCGGCCTTGTCGAAGATCACCACCCGGCAGAACGTCGCCAGATGATCGAAGAACGATTTGAACTCGGGCAGTGTCCAGAACAGTTCGATGTGACTCACGAACGGTCCGACGAAGACCATCTCGATGGGCCCGTCGCCGAACACCTGATACGCCAGGCTGAGATCCCCGCACGGCGCGTATGACGTCTCCGCCATCGCCTGAGCGTAACTGGCGGAGGTGCCGGTTATCTGTGGATCGGTGCCTGCGCGCGGTAGTAGGCCATCTGGTGCAGTGCGGGGGATTCGGCCCTGGCCGCGTAGACCGCATAGGTCTCCTCGTGCAGCAGCGCGGTCACCCGGGGGTCCCCGAATCCCCGGTCGATGCGGTCGCGGACGAACGCCAGCTCGGTGACCTGCTGGGCGAACCTCCGCACCGACGTCGCGGCGGGTTTACCGCCGAAGCGGGCCGCCTCGGCCACGGCCTGCTTGCGGGTTTTCATCGAGCCGAGCCACGTCGCCTCGTTGGGGCTGATCACCCCGGCGGCGACCATGCCCGGCAGTTTCTCGGCCACGATGCGCTGTTCGCGGCGCCGGCTGTGCACGGCCAGCGCGATGGTCAGCCCGAAGATCGGCACCATCCAGAACACGTAGGTGCCGAAGTAGGCGCCGGCCCCGAGCAGCGACGACCCGTTCCACATCGCGTGCAGCACCACCGCACCGGCGTAACCGAGCAGCACGCAGCCCGCCTTCGCGACCCCACTGCGCCGGTGCAGGGCGAACCACACTCCGAGCGCGAACATCGTGGTGAACAGCGAATGCGCGAACGGCCCCATCACCAGCCGCAGCGCGGCGGTGAACAGCGACTCCGCCAACGACTCGCCGTTGGCGATGTAGAGGATGTCCTCCAGCCAGGCGAATCCGGCACCGACCAGCCCGGCATAGACCAGGCAGTCGGTCAGCGAGTTCAGTTCCCTGCGGCGCGCCCCCGTCATCATCAACAGCAGGAACAGGCCCTTGGCCGCCTCCTCGGTCATCGGCGCCCCGACGACCAGGGTGAACGCGCTGGTCCCGGTGGCATCCGGGTCCACGCCGGGATTGAGCCAGGTGTCGAGGACGACCTGCAGGATCGCCGACACGACCACGGCGACCGACGTGCCCCAGATGAACGCGAAGATCAACAGCCGGGGCGGTTCGGGTTCCCAGCGGTCCAGCCACAGGTAGGCCAGCACCACGACGGCCATCGCGACGCTGGACAACACGAAACCGACGGCGGTGCCGACCGGGTTCGCCAGCGTCAGCACGATGACGATCAGGCCCGCCACCGTGCCCAGCGCGATGAGCACCCCCAGCGGCGCCCCGACCTTGCGGATCTGGCGCGTGAACGGCGCTCCATAGAGGTGCGGGGCAGGCGGGACCGGTTGCGCCGGACGGAACGACATCCTCGCAGGCTAAACCGCGGGGTCGGGTACGGTCGGGAAAGGCCGCCGACGGCGCCGGACTCATCCCTATGGAAACCACACGCGCAGACGCACACATCCAGTTCCTTGCGCGTCTGGGTGCCTCGATGGCGGCGGCCAACTATCCGGTCACGCTGATCCGGCAGATGCTGCAACGCGCATCGGCGGCGTACGGCATCACCACCGAATCCGTTGTGCTGCCCAACAACGTCCAGGTGATCGGTCCGGCCGGCCCCAACGGCACGACCATCAAATCGGCGGCCGTCGACACCGATTTGCGGTTCGACCAGACCTTCCCGCTGGCCCGTCTGGTCTCCGCGGCGCGCAGAGGCGCCGTCGAGCCGGCCGCCGGCGAGGCCGAACTGCGCCGGATCACGGCCGCCCCGCACCGGCTGCCCTCCTGGGTCAGCGTCATCGGCTACGGCATCCAGAGCGCCGGGCTGGCGCTGGTCCTCGAGCCGACACCGCTGAACCTGCTCGGAGCGACGGTGTTCGGACTTCTCGTCGGTGCCATCGCCACGGCGTCGCGGGGGCGGCCGCTGCTGGCCCAGCTCGTCCCGGTGATCAGCGCGTTCGCCGTGACTTCGCTGGCGATCCTGGCTGCGCACCGGCTCGGTCTCGACCACGTGGGCCTGCGGGCGCTGATCCCTCCGCTGGCGATGTTCCTGCCGGGGGTCGCGATGACCCTGGCCGTCGTCGAGCTCACCTCACGCGACATGATCTCCGGGACCAGTCGGCTGGTGGCGGGGTTCGCGCAACTCGCCCAACTGGCGTTCGGGATCTTCATCGCCGTCCAGATCCTGGGGGAGAGCGAATCTCAGCTGACCTCGATCGCCGTCAACAAACTGGGTCCCTGGGCGCCGTGGGTCGGGGTGGCGGTCTACACCCTCGGGATCATGCTGTTCCTCGGGCCGCCGGTGCGCTTCGTCCCGTGGCTGCTGATCGTCGTCTACGCCGCCTACGCCGCGCAGTTCTTCGGCGACCTGGCGTTCGGCAGCTACGTCAGCGGGGTCACCGGAGGGTTTGCGCTGACGCTGTGCGCGATGGCGATGGCCAGCCGCCCCGGCGCACCACCGGCGATCTCGCTGATCCTGCCCGGCTTCTGGTTGCTGGTGCCGGGCTCGATGGGGCTGATCGGCATCGCCGAACTCTTCGGCGCCGACGGCGATTCTGCGATCACCGTCACGTTCGTGTCGATGTTCTCGGTGGCGTTCGGCCTCCAGGCCGGACTGGTGGGCTGGCAGCTGGCGCGGCGGGTGCGCAGGCGCGGACGGGGCGGGTTTGGCCTGCGTGAGCATGTCGCGTAAGCTCGACAAGCACCTGTGTGTTCGATCTCAGGTGCCAAAAATCACAAAACTGTCCCTACGATAAAACCTGTCCGGAGCAACCCACCACATGCCAAGTCCCTCCGTCACGTCCCCGCAAGTTGCCGTCAACGACATCGGCTCCGCGGAAGACTTCCTCGCCGCCATCGACAAGACCATCAAGTACTTCAACGATGGCGACATCGTCGAAGGGACCATCGTCAAGGTGGACCGCGACGAAGTCCTGCTCGATATCGGCTACAAGACCGAAGGTGTCATCCCTTCGCGCGAACTCTCCATCAAGCACGACGTCGACCCCAATGAGGTCGTTTCCGTGGGCGATGAGGTCGAGGCCCTCGTTCTCACCAAAGAGGACAAAGAAGGCCGTCTGATCCTGTCCAAGAAGCGCGCTCAGTACGAGCGGGCCTGGGGCACCATCGAAGAGCTCAAGGAGAAGGACGAGGCCGTCAAGGGCACCGTCATCGAGGTCGTCAAGGGCGGCCTGATCCTCGACATCGGCCTGCGCGGCTTCCTGCCCGCATCGCTGGTCGAGATGCGTCGCGTCCGCGATCTGCAGCCGTACATCGGCAAGGAGATCGAGGCCAAGATCATCGAGCTCGACAAGAACCGCAACAACGTGGTGCTCTCGCGCCGCGCCTGGCTGGAGCAGACGCAGTCCGAGGTGCGCAGCGAGTTCCTCAACCAGCTCACCAAGGGCGCCATCCGCAAGGGTGTCGTGTCCTCGATCGTCAACTTCGGCGCCTTCGTCGATCTCGGCGGCGTCGACGGCCTGGTGCACGTCTCCGAGCTGTCGTGGAAGCACATCGACCACCCGTCCGAGGTCGTCCAGGTCGGCGACGAGGTCACCGTCGAGGTGCTCGACGTCGACATGGACCGCGAGCGGGTTTCGCTGTCGCTCAAGGCGACTCAGGAAGATCCGTGGCGCCACTTCGCGCGTACCCACGCGATCGGCCAGATCGTCCCGGGCAAGGTCACCAAGCTCGTCCCGTTCGGCGCGTTCGTGCGTGTCGAGGAGGGCATCGAGGGCCTGGTGCACATCTCGGAGCTGTCCGAGCGCCACGTCGAGGTCCCGGACCAGGTGGTCCAGGTCGGCGACGACGCGATGGTCAAGGTCATCGACATCGACCTGGAGCGTCGCCGGATCTCGCTGAGCCTCAAGCAGGCCAACGAGGACTACTCCGACGAGTTCGAGGCCTGGAAGTACGGCATGGCCGACAGCTACGACGACCAGGGCAACTACATCTTCCCCGAGGGCTTCGACGCCGAGACCAACGAATGGCTCGAAGGCTTCGAGAAGCAGCGTGACGAGTGGGAGGCGCGCTACGCCGAGGCCGAGCGCCGCCACAAGATGCACACTGCGCAGATGGAGAAGTTCGCCAAGGCTGAGGCCGAAGCGGTCGCCGAGGCCGCGACGCGGCCGACCAGCAGCAGCAGCTCGTCCCGCTCCGAGGAGTCGGCGGGCGGATCGCTGGCCAGCGATGCGCAGCTGGCTGCTCTGCGGGAGAAGCTCGCAGGCAACGCCTAAGCACGAATACCGATCGATGGCCCGGCTCGCAGAGCCGGGCCATCGTCGTTTTCCGGCGACATGTGCACGTATCGCTTTTTGACAATGATTTTCATTAAGCGGTTGGATCGTGGCCATGATGACCTCTCGCCTCCTCGCGCTGCTGTCCGTCGTCGCCTTCGGGGCCGGGTGCACCGCGGCGCCCGACAGTCCCGCCCCACCCGGCCCGAGTGCGCCGAGTGCGCCGAGTGCGCCGACCGAGGAATCGTCCGCGACGCCACGGCTGGCGCTCAGCTACGACGGGGGCGTCCTGGTCCTCGACGCCCGGACGTTGAACCAGGTCGCCGACATCCCGATCGACGGCTTCGTGCGGCTGAACAGCGCGGGCAACGGCCGCCACGTGCTGGTCTCGCAGGGCGACGGATTCGCGGTACTCGACATGGGCACCTGGACCGACACCCACGGTGACCACGGACACCACTACACCGCGGCGCCCGCGATGACCGAGATGCGGTTCGGCGGGCAGGAACCCGGGCACGTCGTCGCCCACGACGACCGGCTGACCCTGTTCAGCGACGGCACCGGGACGGTCGACGTCGTGGACCCGGGTGAGCTGCTCCACGGTCACGCGACAGCGGACACCGTGGTGACGACCGCGCCGCACCACGGTGTGGCGGTCGCGCGTGCCGACGGCAGCGTCGTCGTCAGCGTCGGCGACGAGCAGGGGCGCAGCGGCCTGGAGATCCTGGATGCGGCAGGGACGCGGATCGCCGTGAGCGACCGGTGCCCGAACCTGCACGGCGAAGCCGCCGCGTCCGGTGGCGCGCTGACGTTCGGCTGCGAGGACGGCGTGCTGATCGTGCGGGGCAACACCATCGAGAAGCTCACGAGCCCGGACCCGTACGGGCGGATCGGGAACCAGGCCGGCAGCGCGGCCTCCCCGGTCGTCCTCGGCGACTACAAGACCGACCCGGACGCGGAAATCGAACGGCCCCAGCGGATCACGCTGATCGACACGGCCACGGGCGCACTGCGGGTGGTCCCGCTGCAGGCGAGCTACAGCTTCCGCTCGCTGGACCGCGGACCCGGCGGCGAAGCCGTCGTCCTGGGCACCGACGGAGCCCTGCACGTGTTCGATCCCGTCAGCGCCCGGCGCATCGCGCACTATCCCGCCATCGGCGCGTGGACGGAACCACGGCAGTGGCAGGCGCCGATGCCGAATCTGCACGTGCAGGACGGCGTCGCCTACGTCAGCGACCCCGCCACGCAGCGTGTCGTGGCGATCGGTCTCGCCGACGGTGCGGTGGTCGCCGAGGCTACCGTCGGCCGGCCCACGATCGAGCTGACGGGCGTCGAAGGATGAGCGGCGGGCCTGACACACTGGTGCGGTGCTGCGCATTGGATTGACCGGAGGTATCGGGGCGGGCAAGTCGACGGTGTCGGCCACCTTCAGCGACCTGGGAGCCGTCGTCGTCGACGGCGACGTGATCGCCCGCGAGGTCGTCGAGCCCGGAACGCCGGGCCTGGCCAAGCTCGTCGATGCGTTCGGCGACGAGATCCTGCTCCCCGACGGCGCGCTGAACCGCCCGGCGCTGGCGGCGATCGCGTTCAGCGACGACGAGAAGCGGGCCACGTTGAACGGGATCGTGCATCCCCTTGTGGCGCACCGGCGTTCGGAGCTGATCGCTGCGGCCCACGATGACGCCGTGATCGTCGAGGACATCCCGCTGCTGGTGGAATCGCAGATGGCGCCGATGTTCCCGCTCGTGATCATCGTGCACGCGGACGCGGAGCTGCGGGTCCGGCGACTCATCGAATACCGCAACTTCTCCGAGGAGGACGCGCGGGCGCGCATCGCCGCGCAGGCCACCGAGGAGCAGCGGCGCGCGGTCGCCGATGTGTGGCTGGACAATTCCGGAAGCGCCGGCGAGCTCGTCGAGAAGGCCAGGGCGCTGTGGCACGAGCGGATCCAGCCGTTCGCGCACAACCTGAAAGCGGGACAGCCGGCCCCCGCGAAGCCGCACATCGTCCCCCCCGATCCGCAGTGGGCCGCGCAGGCGCAGCGCATCCTGGCCCGGCTGCGCACCGCGTGCGGTCACCGCGCGGTGCGCGTCGACCACATCGGCTCCACCGCGGTGCCGGACCTGGACGCCAAGGACGTCATCGACATCCAGGTCACCGTTGCGTCCCTGCAGGTCGCCGACGAACTGGCCGACGCGATGTCGGCCGCCGGATACGTCCAGGTACCGATCACCGCCGACGTCGCCAAACCGGACGCCCGCAGCACCGTCGCCGGGTTCGACCACGTCACCGATGATTCACACTGGCAGAAGCGGCTGTTCTGCTCGGCCGACCCGGGTCGGCCGACCAACGTGCACGTGCGGGTGGACGGCTGGCCGGGTCAGCAGTTCGCGCTGCTGTTCGTCGACTGGGTGACCGCCAACCCCGAGGTACGCGCCGAATATCTCGCCCTCAAGCGCCGGGTGTCGGCTCAGGAGCACGCGACGACGGGCGCCTATGCCGACGCCAAGGAACCGTGGTTCCTCGACGCCTATCGCAGGGCGTGGGAATGGGCCGACACCACGGGATGGCGTCCCGGCGGTCCGGCTCAGGCAGGTGGCGGAGCCGGCTGATCGGGCGGCCCCGCGTCCGGGGACGGCGCGGCGGGATCGCCGGCCACGGGCACCGCAATACCCGTCGGGCTGACCGGCGCCTCGCAGGTCAGCGCACCGTAGTCCGGATCGTCACGCTGGGGCAGCACCCGTGGTGCGATGAAGTCGTCGGCCTGGGCGACCAACTGGTCGTCGACCAGGATCTCGCAGTGCAGGTTGGCCGAGTACGGCCATTCGATCGACACCCGCATGTTCGCGACCTGGGACTCCGGGAGCACCGCCATCGCCTCGAAGACCCGGCCCGGCACCATCGTCGGATTCGCGGCCTGGATCTTGTCGCCCTCGGTCCGGTAGGTGATCGACGCGCCGCGGGAGACTCCGTCGACCCGGGCGCGGTAGGTGATGTTGCGCAGGATCTCGGGGGTCTGTGCCTCGATCTGGGGCTGCGGCTCGGGCTGCGCCGGCGCCGGGGCGGGGAAGGCCAGCACGCCCGCGGTCGCCAGGATGGCAGCTCCGGCCGCCGCGCGTGCGGCACGCATACGTCTCCTCGGACTCACAGCAGGAGTCTATTAGTCCCGCCACGTGAGGAACATGCCGTTCGCGCCAAGCCAACGATGCAGGTCGTAGTCGTGCCGGGCCAGCGCCTCGACCGTCGAGACGGCGACGCGGACGGCCCGCTCACCCGCCTCGGGTGACAACCTCCCGGCCGCGACCGCGGCGAGCAGTTCGTCGACGTCGACGATCCGCACGTCCCGCCCGGTGCGCAGCACCAGGTCCAGGTAGTGGTCCACGCCCACCCAACGGTCGCCGTCGCGGGTGTATTCGCCGACGTCGAGGTAGAAGTCCTGGTCCTTTTCGTGGCCCGGGTTGAAATGGAACACCGTCACCCGTAACCCCAACGACGGCAGCACCCACGACTCCAGGTAGTGGAACTGCGCGCGGCCGGGAGCCGGCCGCGCCATGTAGAGGCCCCAGGGCTGTTCGGTGTACGTCTCGACGTCGCGGACGATGCCCTTCGGGTCGGTGTTGGTGCGGGCCCGGACGTCGAACACCTCGCGCTTGGGGGCGTGCACCGTCACGGCCTCCACTTCCTCAGGCCGGCGAGCATCAGCACCAGGCTCAGCGGACGGAGTGCGATCCGCAGCGGTTCGGGCACGGCGTCACGGTAACCTGCCTGGTCGCCCCGGCGGGGAATGAACATGTCGGCGGGCGCGCTTAACCTGGGAACATGGCTTTCGCTACCGAACATCCTGTGCTCGCGCATTCGGAGTACCGCCCCGTCGACGAGGTGGTCCGCAGTGGCGCGCGCTTCGAGGTGGTCAGTGAGTACGAGCCCGCCGGTGACCAGCCCGCCGCCATCGACGAGCTGGAGCGCCGGATCCGCGCGGGCGAGAAGGATGTGGTGCTGCTTGGCGCGACCGGAACGGGCAAGTCGGCGACCACCGCGTGGCTGATCGAACGGCTGCAGCGGCCGACGCTGGTGATGGCGCCGAACAAGACCCTGGCCGCGCAGCTGGCGAACGAGCTGCGGGAGATGTTGCCCAACAACGCGGTCGAATACTTCGTCTCGTACTACGACTACTACCAACCCGAGGCGTACATCGCCCAGACCGACACCTACATCGAGAAGGACAGCTCGATCAACGACGACGTCGAGCGGCTCCGGCACTCGGCCACGTCGAATCTGCTGTCCCGGCGCGACGTGGTGGTGGTCGCATCCGTGTCGTGCATCTACGGCCTGGGCACGCCGCAGTCGTACATGGACCGCTCCGTCGAGCTGAAGGTCGGCGACGAGGTGCCCAGGGACTCGCTGCTGAGGCTGCTGGTCGACGTGCAGTACACCCGCAATGACATGTCCTTCACGCGCGGGACGTTCCGGGTGCGCGGCGACACGGTCGAGATCATCCCGTCGTACGAGGAGCTCGCGGTGCGCATCGAGTACTTCGGTGACGAGATCGAGGCCCTGTACTACATGCACCCGCTGACCGGCGACGTGATCCGGAAGGTGGACTCGCTGCGGGTCTTCCCGGCCACCCACTACGTCGCCGGACCGGAGCGCATGGCGCAGGCCATCTCCTCCATCGAGGCCGAACTCGAGGAGCGCCTCGCCGAACTGGAGGGTCAGGGCAAGCTGCTGGAGGCGCAGCGGCTGCGGATGCGCACCAACTACGACATCGAGATGATGCGCCAGGTCGGATTCTGCTCCGGCATCGAGAACTACTCGCGGCACATCGACGGACGGCCCGCGGGTTCGGCGCCCGCCACCCTGCTCGATTATTTCCCCGAGGACTTCCTGCTCGTCATCGACGAGTCGCACGTCACCGTGCCCCAGATCGGCGGCATGTACGAGGGCGACATGTCCCGCAAACGCAACCTGGTCGACTTCGGCTTCCGGCTGCCGTCCGCGGTCGACAACCGACCGCTGACGTGGGAGGAGTTCGCCGACCGGATCGGCCAGACGGTGTACCTGTCGGCGACGCCGGGCAACTTCGAGCTGGCCCAGACCGGCGGCGAGTTCGTCGAGCAGGTGATCCGCCCGACCGGCCTGGTGGATCCGCAGGTCATCGTCAAGCCGACGAAGGGCCAGATCGACGATCTGATCGCCGAGATCCGCAAACGCACCGAACGCGACGAGCGGGTGCTGGTGACGACGCTGACCAAGAAGATGGCCGAGGATCTCACCGATTACCTGCTCGAGATGGGCATCAGGGTCCGGTATCTGCACTCCGAGGTCGACACGCTGCGCCGCGTCGAGCTGCTGCGCCAGCTGCGGCTCGGTGAGTACGACGTGCTCGTCGGCATCAACCTGCTGCGTGAGGGTCTCGACCTTCCCGAGGTGTCGCTGGTCGCGATCCTCGACGCCGACAAGGAAGGGTTCCTGCGCTCGCCGCGCAGCCTGATCCAGACCATCGGCCGCGCGGCCCGCAACGTGTCCGGCGAGGTGCACATGTACGCCGACAAGATCACCGACTCGATGAAGCAGGCCATCGACGAGACCGAACGCCGGCGCGACAAGCAGATCGCCTACAACAAAGAACACGGCATCGACCCGCAACCGTTGCGCAAGAAGATCGCCGACATCCTCGACCAGGTGTACCGGGAGGCCGACGACACCGAAGCCGTCGAGGTCGGCGGGTCCGGGCGCAACGCGTCCCGGGGCCGGCGCGCCCAGGGCGAGCCGGGCCGCGCCGTCAGCGCCGGGGTGTTCGAGGGCCGCGACACGTCGAACATGCCGCGCGCTGAACTGGCCGACCTGATCAAGGATCTGACCGACCAGATGATGGCGGCCGCCCGCGATCTGCAGTTCGAGTTGGCCGCTCGCATCCGCGACGAGATCCAGGATCTGAAGAAGGAATTGCGCGGCATGGACGCCGCCGGTCTGAAATAGCTTGATCTCAACCGCCGTTGAGGTCCTACGGTCGACGCCGTGACCCACACCGGAACAAACAGCAGGACCGTCGCCTCGGGCGGTTGGCGGGAACTGCTCGGACCCAGGAACCTCGGTGCGTCGCTGGTGCTGGCCGGCGGTGTCGCGCTGTACGCGACCAACGAGTTCCTGACGATCAGCCTGATGCCCAGCGCCGTCGCCGACATCGGCGGTCAGCGCTTCTACGCGTGGGTGACGACGGTGTATCTGGTCGGCTCGGTGATGGCCGCGACCACCGTGCATGCGGTGCTGATGCGGCTCGGGCCGCGGCTGGCGTACCTGCTCGGCCTCACCGTGTTCGGACTGGGCAGCCTGGGGTGTGCGGTGGCGCCCAGCATGGAGGTGCTGCTGGTGGGTCGGACGGTGCAGGGCGCCGCGGGCGGCATGCTGGCCGGTCTGGGATACGCGGTGATCAATACGGCGCTGCCGAGCGTGCTGTGGACCAAGGCGTCGGCGCTGGTGTCGGCGATGTGGGGGGTGGGCACGCTGGTCGGCCCGGCCGCCGGTGGGCTGTTCGCCCAATACGGTTCGTGGCGTTGGGCTTTCGGAGTGCTGGTGGTGATGACCACGGCGATGTCGGTGCTCGTGCCGATCGCGCTCCCGGCCCGCGGTGACACCGGGGGAGCGGTGCCTACCGCCCGGGTGCGCATTCCGGTCTGGTCGCTGCTGCTGCTTGGCGCGGCGGCGCTGCTGGTCAGCATCGCCGGTATCCCGCGCGACCTTCGGGTCACCGCGGTGCTGGTCGCCGTCGGAGCCGGGCTTGTCGCGGTGTTCGTGGTCGTGGACCGGCGCATGAGTGCGTCGGTGCTGCCGCCGAGTGCGTTCGGTCCGGGTCCGCTGAAGTGGATCTACCTGACGCTGGGCGCGTTGATGGCCGCGACGATGGTGGACATGTACGTGCCGCTCTACGGCCAGCGGCTCGCCCACCTGACGCCGGTCGCGGCGGGGTTCCTCGGCGCCGGCCTGGCGATCGGCTGGACGGTGGGGGAGATCAGCAGCGCGTCGCTGAACCGGCCCCGGGTGATCGTGCGAACCGTGGCGGTGGCGCCGCTGGTGATGGCCACGGGGCTGGCCATCGGTGCGCTGACGTTGCACGAGGACGCGTCGGCCTTACGGGTGGCGGTGTGGGCGATCGGCCTGGTGATCACCGGAGCCGGAATCGGCATCGCGTGGCCGCATCTGTCGGCGTGGGCGATGAGCAAGGTGGACGATCCGGCGGAGGGCCCCGCGGCTGCCGCGGCGATCAACACGGTGCAGGTGATCTGCGCGGCCCTCGGTGCCGCGCTTGCCGGGGTCATCGTCAACGTCGCCGACCGCGGCGACGCCGGCGGGGCGCGGTGGCTGTTCGCCTGCTTTGCGGTGCTGGCCGCGCTGGCGGTGATCGCCTCCACCCGCAGCGGCCGGCCTGCGCCGGCCGGGTAACGATCACGCCGATCGGAAACCTGTTCGCGGCGTTGGGGACCTGGCAACCTCAGGTGCAGTGCGGGTGTGGCCGAGTGGCTAGGCACCGGCCTGCAAAGCCGTTTACGCGGGTTCGAATCCCGCCACTCGCTCGCACGACACCGGACGGTAAAGTGTGCCGGTGCCAACTGAAGTCCGGCCCCGCCGGTGACGAAACTCGAACGGCCGCGCGTCGTTTCAGGTGCGCGAGGGTTGCCGCGGTGACCTGGCTGCTGCTCGGTCTGGCGATCTGCAGTGAGGTCGCGGCGACGCTGTCGTTGAAGGGTTCGGCGACCGTTCCCGCGCTGTACGCCGTGGTGGTGTTCGGTTATCTCGCATCGTTCGTGCTGCTGGCGCTCGTGCTGCGCCGTGGCATGGCCCTCGGTGTGGCATACGGGATTTGGGGTGCCGCCGGGGTGGCGCTGACCGCGGTGCTGTCCGCGATCGTGTTCGGCGAGGCGCTGACCGCGGTGATGGTCCTCGGGCTGGCCTGCATCATCGGCGGCGTCGTCCTGGTGGAGAACGGCTCTCGCGTGGACCACGAATGATCGGCTACCTCCTCCTCGTCGCGGCCATCGTCAGCGAGGTCGCCGGAACCTTGGCGCTGAGGGTGGCCGCCCGCGGAGGCGTCTCCTTCTACGCCGTGGTCGTCGTCGGTTACATGCTGGCGTTCACCCTGTTGTGGGGCACGCTGCGACACGGAATTCCACTGGGCGTCGCGTACGGCATCTGGGCCGCCGCCGGAGTGGCCCTGACGGCGGTGATGTCGCGGGTGCTGTTCGGCGAGCCGCTGACCCGGACGATGCTGGGCGGAATCGCGTTGATCGCCGTCGGCGTGCTGCTCGTCGAACTCGGCGCCAACCATTGATTTGTGAAGGAGTCGGCGGATTATCCACATGCCGGCGGTGTCGGACACCGGCGATCCGACACGGATTCGCAACCGTTGGATCACCATTGGATCGCGGGACGGTTCAGATTTGCTGAAATTGTGACAGCGTTGTCAGGTGCTCGCACGCCAGGTTGCCCGTCTCCTCGGTGTAGCGGTGGTGACAGCGTGGGCCCTGTCGTTCGCCACCGTCCGTGCTCCCGTTGCTGAAGCCGCATCCTGCCCGGATGTCGAGGTGGTCTTCGCGCGGGGCACCGCCGACAAACCTGGCATCGGCTTCACCGGGCGGCAGTTCGTCACCGCGCTGAAGAAGCGCCTGCCCGGCAAGACGGTGTCGGTGTACGCCGTCAACTATCCGGCGAGCTGGAACTTCCCGAAGTCCACCAGTCAGGGCGCCGTCGACGCGAACAAGCACGTCCAGTACGTCGCCGCGATCTGCCCGAAGACGAAGATCGTGCTCGGCGGAATGTCCCAGGGCGCCGGGGTGATCGACCTGATCACGATCGGCAACCGGGTCATCTGGTTCTTCAAGCCCGCGCCGCTGCCGGACACCATGGTCAATCATGTTGCGGCGATTGCGGTGTTCGGCAATCCGTCGCGCGATGTGTCGACCCTGGGGCCGCTGACGAAGATCAGCCCGCTGTACGGTTCCAGGACCATCGACCTGTGTGCCCCGGGCGATCCGTACTGCTCGTCGGGTAACAACTTCTTCGCCCACTTCGCGTATCCGTGGAACGGCATGGTCAACGAGGCGGCGACGTATGTCGCCGGGCGGGTGCTCGGCACCCAGAGCTGACTGTAGACCTCCTCTGGGGCAACACTTCTCGGCGTCTCCGTCGAACCCACCCCGGGGATGCTCTGCCTGGCGATGATGCCGCGATTGGGGCGTCGCCTGCCATACCCGCCACAGATTCCTTGCTGCAGAACCTGTTTCCGCCGCGCCACCGGAGGAACCGCGGTCCGCCCCGCCGGTCGCCGGAGAGGCACCGGTCCTCGGACTCGCATCCGGCCGTCCGGGTCCGGTCGTGCCTGTCGCGGGGGTCACCGCCGATTCCCGCTGTCCCGTCCGGTGACGCGCCGGCCGGTGTGCCGTTGCCTGCCCGCGACCCTGCCGATGCCGACGATGGCCGCCACGCCCGACGAACACGCGGTTGCCGTCGCACGGCCGGAAGATCTCGGCGAGGCCATGTGATCCGTGGCTCGGCCGTCGCCAACGGCGAGCCAGTTTTCTTGCCGCAGCATCACTTTGCGCCGTCGTGTACCCGGCGTCACGTCCGTGCGATCGAGTGATCTTGATCGTGGTTCAGCACACGGATCCTGGGTAAAAGCCTTCGATGTGTGGTGAATCGCACCCATGTTCGGCGCTGAGCGGGTTACTGTCTCCGTTGGCGTTGCAACCGACACTGGGAGGATATTGATGACCGGCTATCAGACGGTGGTGGTTGGTACAGACGGATCTGATTCGTCGTTGCGTGCCGTGGACCGCGCCGGTCAGATCGCGGCAGGCGCGAACGCGAGGCTCGTCGTCGCGACGGCCTACTTCCCGCAGAACGAGGATGCGCGCGCGGCCGACGTCCTCAAGGACGAGGGCTACAAGATGTCCGGCAACGCGCCGATCTACGCGATCCTGCGTGAGGCGCGGGACCGGGCCAAGGCCGCCGGAGCCCAGAACATCGAGGAGAAGGCTGTTGTCGGGGCACCCGTCGACGCGCTAGTCGAACTGGCCGAAGAGGTCAAGGCGGACCTGCTCGTCGTCGGCAACGTCGGCTTGAGCACGATCGCCGGACGCCTGCTCGGATCGGTGCCCGCGAATGTGGCACGGCGGTCCAAGACCGACGTGCTCATCGTGCACACCTCCTGACAGGGCACAACACGCGAAAAACCCTGGGCCGGCCGCAGCCGACCCAGGGTTTTCGCATGTCAGCGCCCCTGTGTCAGGAGGCCCCGGATCAGGAGGCCCCGGATCAGGAAGCGGAGGCCTTCGCGATCGCGGTGATCGCGGCGTCCAGCGCGGCGTCGAACTCGTCGTCGCTCTGCTGGGCGGTCAGGCCCTCCGTCAGCGCCCGCGAGAAGCTGGCGATGACACCCTGGTTGGCGGCGAGCTTGTCGCACGCCTGCTCGCGGTTGTAGCCACCGGACAGCGCCACCACCCGCAGCACCTTCGGATGCTCGACGAGCTCGCGATAGTGGTTGTCGACGTCGGGCAGCGTGAGCTTGAGCATCACGGCCTGGTCGTCGGCGAGACCGTCCAGTTCCTTGAGGATCGCGGCCTTGAGCTGATCCTCGGCCTTGGCCTTCTCGGGGCTGTGGATGTCGACCTCGGGCTCGATGATCGGCACCAGGCCGGCGGCCAGGATCTGCTTGCCGACCTCGAACTGCTGGGCGACGACCTCGTCGAGACCGGCGCCGGGCAGCTTGACGACCGAGCGCATCTTGGTGCCGAACACACCCTTGTCCTTGGCGCGCGCCAGCAGATCGTCGAGGCCGGGAATCGGCTTCATGACCTGGGCGCCGTCCTTCTCCTCGGCAAGGCCCTTGTCCACCTTCAGGAACGGCACGATCTGCTTGACGTTCCACAGGTAGTCCGCGGTGTCGCGGCCCTCGATCTGGCGGTCCATCGTGTCCTCGAAGAGGATCGCCCCGAGGATGCGCTCGCCGTCGAAGCTCGGGCTGGTGATGATGCGAGTGCGCATCTGATGCACCATGTCGAACATCGCCGCGTCGTCGACTTCACCAGCGTCGCTGGAGTACGCGTCCTCGGCGATCCCGTAGAGCTTCAGCGCCTTGGGCGTGCTTCCCCCGCTCTGGTCCAGCGCGGCAATGAAGCCGGCGCCACTGCGCGCCTTGTTGTACTGATCGCTGCTCATGATCCCTTTCCTGATTTCTTTCGATTAACGGCGGGTCACCAACCGCGCTCGCGCCATTCGCCGAGATGCGGGCGTTCGGTCCCGAGCGTCGTATCGTCGCCGTGCCCTGGATACACGACGGTTGAATCGGAGAAGACGTCGAACACCCGGCTGGTCACGTCGCCGAGGAGTTGTTCGAAGTCTCCTTCCTTCCAGGTCTTGCCGACGCCGCCGGGAAACAGGCAGTCGCCGGTGAACAGGTGCACCCGGTCGTCGGTGGCCGGGCCGCGCAGCGCCAGGGCGACCGAGCCGGGGGTGTGGCCGCGCAGGTGGATCACGTCGAAGGTCAGCTCACCGATGGTGACCGTGTCACCGCCGGCCAGCAGCCGGTCCGGAGTCACGGGCAGTGCCCCGGCGTCGAGGCTGTGGGCGGCGGTCGGCGCGCCGGTCGAGGCGGCCACCTCCTGGAGCGCCAGCCAGTGGTCCTGGTGCTGGTGACTGGTCACGATCAGCGACAGCGTCGGCGCGTAACGCTCGATCAGCTCGAGCAGGAGCGCCGCATCGTTGGCGGCGTCGATGAGTAGCGTCTCGCCGGTCTGGGAACACGTGACGAGGTAGGCGTTGTTGTCCATCGGGCCCACCGACACCTTGACGATCGAGGCGCCGGGCAGCACCCGGCGGGCCGCTTTCCGCGGCTCGACGTGGCCGGTGTAGTTGTCGTCGGCGGTGGTCATGGTCACTCACGTTACTTCCCTGCTCGCGCGCGTCGGCGAGGCCTGGGAGAAACCTGTGGCCAATCTCGGGAGGGGACTTGTCGGTGGTCGGACCTAGCATGGGTCTGTACTGCGCCCACCGCACGGAATGTGGGCTGAGTTTGCAAACCAGAAAGGGCATCGGTGGCTGACCGCCTAGTTGTCAAAGGTGCCCGGGAGCACAATCTTCGTGGCGTCGACCTGGAACTGCCGCGTGACGCGATGATCGTGTTCACCGGGCTGTCGGGCTCCGGGAAATCGTCGCTGGCATTCGACACCATCTTCGCCGAGGGGCAGCGCCGCTACGTCGAGTCGCTGTCGGCGTACGCCCGGCAGTTCCTCGGCCAGATGGACAAACCCGACGTCGACTTCATCGAGGGCCTCTCGCCCGCGGTGTCGATCGACCAGAAGTCCACCAACCGCAACCCGCGCTCGACCGTCGGCACCATCACCGAGGTGTACGACTACCTGCGTCTGCTCTACGCGCGCGCGGGCACCCCACACTGCCCGGTGTGCGGTGAGCGCATCGCCCGGCAGACCCCGCAGCAGATCGTCGACCAGGTCCTCGCGATGGACGAGGGCCTGCGCTTCCAGGTCCTGGCCCCGGTCGTGCGCACCCGCAAGGGCGAGTTCGTCGACCTGTTCGACAAGCTGAACACCCAGGGCTACAGCCGGGTGCGGGTGGACGGAGTGGTGCATTCGCTGACCGATCCGCCGAAGCTGAAGAAGCAGGAGAAGCACGACATCGAGGTCGTCGTCGACCGGTTGACGGTCAAGGCGTCGTCCAAGCAGCGCCTCACCGACTCGATCGAGACCGCGCTGAACCTCGCCGACGGCATCGTGGTGCTGGAGTTCGTCGATCGTGAGGACGACCATCCGCACCGCGAGCAGCGCTTCTCCGAGAAGCTGGCCTGCCCCAACGGGCACCCGCTGGCCGTCGACGACCTGGAGCCGCGGTCGTTCTCGTTCAACTCGCCCTACGGCGCCTGCCCGGAATGCCTGGGTCTGGGCATCCGCAAGGAGGTCGATCCCGACCTGGTCGTCCCCGACCCCGACCTGACGCTGGCCGAGGGCGCCGTCGCGCCGTGGTCGATGGGAAACACCGCCGAATACTTCACCCGGATGCTGTCCGGTCTCGGCGATCAGCTCGGGTTCGACGTCAACACCCCGTGGAAGAAGCTGCCGGCGAAGGCCCGCAGGGCGATCCTGGAGGGCTGCGACGAGCAGGTGCACGTCCGGTACAAGAACCGGTACGGCCGCACCCGGTCCTACTACGCCGACTTCGAGGGCGTGATGGCGTTCCTGCAGCGCCGCATGGAGCAGACCGATTCCGAGCAGACCAAGGAACGCCTCGAAGGGTTCATGCGCGACGTGCCGTGCCCGGAGTGCGACGGCACCCGTCTGAAGCCGGAGATCCTCGCGGTGACGATGTCGGCGGGCAACTTCGGTGCGAAGTCGATCGCCGAGGTCGCCGAACTGTCCATCGCGCAGTGCGCCGAGTTCCTCAACGCGTTGACCCTGGGGACCCGCGAGGCCGCGATCGCCGGCCAGGTGCTCAAGGAGATCCAGTCGCGGCTGGGGTTCCTGCTCGACGTCGGGCTCGACTATCTGTCCCTGTCCCGCGCCGCGGGCACCCTCTCCGGCGGCGAGGCGCAACGCATCCGGCTCGCCACCCAGATCGGTTCGGGTCTGGTCGGTGTGCTCTACGTGCTCGACGAACCGTCCATCGGTCTGCACCAGCGCGACAACCGCCGCCTGATCGACACCCTGGTGCGGCTGCGCGACCTCGGCAACACGCTGATCGTCGTCGAGCACGACCTCGACACCATCGCCCACGCCGACTGGGTCGTCGACATCGGCCCGGCCGCGGGGGAGCACGGCGGCCAGATCGTGCACAGCGGCACCTACGTCGACCTGCTGAAGAACCCGGAGTCGATCACCGGCGCCTACCTGTCCGGCAAGGAGCAGATCGAGATCCCGGAGCTGCGCCGCGTCGTCGACAAGAAACGCCAGCTGACGGTCGTCGGTGCGCGCGAGCACAATCTGCGCGACATCGACGTGTCGTTCCCGCTCGGTGTGTTGACCTCGGTGACCGGGGTGTCCGGCTCGGGTAAGTCCACGCTGGTCAACGACATCCTGGCCACGGTGCTGGCCAACAAGCTCAACGGTGCGCGGCTGGTGCCGGGCCGGCACACCCGCATCAACGGGCTCGACCATCTCGACAAGCTCGTCCGTGTCGACCAGTCGCCGATCGGGCGCACCCCGCGCTCCAATCCCGCGACCTACACCGGGGTGTTCGACAAGATCCGGACGTTGTTCGCGGCCACCACCGAGGCCAAGGTCCGCGGATACCAGCCGGGCCGGTTCTCGTTCAACGTCAAGGGCGGCCGCTGCGAGGCGTGCTCCGGCGACGGCACCATCAAGATCGAGATGAACTTCCTGCCCGACGTGTACGTGCCGTGCGAGGTGTGCCACGGCGCCCGCTACAACCGCGAGACGCTCGAAGTGCACTACAAGGGCAAGACCATCGCCGAAGTGCTCGACATGTCGATCGAGGAGGCGGCCGAGTTCTTCGCGCCGATCAGCTCGATCCACCGCTACCTGAAGACCCTCGTCGACGTCGGTCTCGGGTACGTGCGGCTGGGGCAGCCCGCCCCGACGCTGTCCGGCGGTGAGGCCCAGCGCGTCAAGCTCGCCTCGGAACTGCAGAAGCGTTCCACCGGCCGGACGATCTACATCCTGGACGAGCCGACCACCGGTCTGCACTTCGAGGACATCCGCAAGCTGCTCACGGTGATCAACGGCCTTGTCGACAAAGGCAATTCGGTGATCGTCATCGAACACAACCTGGATGTCATCAAGACCTCGGACTGGATCATCGACATGGGTCCCGAGGGTGGGTCCGGCGGCGGAACCGTCGTCGCGACGGGCACGCCCGAAGACGTCGCGGCCAACCCGGACAGCTACACCGGCCACTTCCTGGCCGAGATCCTCGACGTCGACCGGCCCAAGCCCAAGCCCAAGGCGCGCAGCCGGCGCAAGGTCAGCGCCTGAGCGATGGCCGACCCCGTGACCGTGCGGGCCGCCACCCCGGACGACGCCGACGCGATCTGTGCGATCTACGCGCACTACGTGACGTCGGGCGTCGCGACGTTCGAGGTCGAACCGCCGACGCGCGACGAGATACTGCGGCGGATCGACGCCGTGACCGCGGCCGGATTGCCCTACCTGGTGGCCACCCTCGACGGTGCGGTGGCCGGCTACGCGTACTGCGCGCCGTGGAAGACCCGGCCGGCCTACCGGTTCACCGTGGAGGACTCGGTCTACGTCGCACCTGACGCCCTCGGCCGCGGTGTCGGCGGCGCGCTGCTCGACGGGCTGATCGCGTGGTGCGGCCAGGTCGGGGTGCGCCAGATGATCGCGGTGGTGGTCGACGCCGACGCCGACGGCTCGTTGACACTGCACCGGCGGCGCGGCTTCACCGACGCGGGCCGTCTGGTGCGGGTCGGCTTCAAGCACGACCGGTGGCTGGACACCATCCTGCTGCAGAAGAGTTTCGACTAGCACTTGCTCAGCGGTGACGGGAACCGCGGGCTGACCCGCACCCCGCCCAGCCACGCCGTGAGCTCCGCGGCGCGCGCCTTCAGCTCCCGCCCGGCCGCCCCGCCCACCTTCTCCAGCAGCAGCAACTCCACGTGCCCGTCGGCGTCCTGACGCCACGCCCCGACAACCCTGCCGTCCACCCACACGGTCGGGCCCGCATTGCCGTTGCGGTCGAACACCTGGGACCGGTGCGCACCCAGGTACCAGTCCCGGTCGAACCACCCCATCACGGTCACATCCAGACCGGGCAGCAGTGCGCACCACGGTTCGACGGCCGGTTCCGCGGTGTCGTCGCCGGGCAGGACGTACCCGGGGCTGCCGTCACGGCTGTCCGCCAACTCGACCTCGACCGCCCCGACCTCGGCGAGGGCCTGGCGCGCCCAGCCGAGGGTGGTCCCGAACCACCATTTGAGGTCGGTGACGGTCGCCGGACCGAACGCGTACAGCCACCGCCGGACCAACGCCGCGCGGGCGTCGTCCGGACCCGTCGGTTCGGTGCCGGGCAGCCACTGGTCGGCCGCCGCCCACAGCGGGCGCGATGCCGTCCATCCGCCGTCGTTGGGGCCGCGCACGATCCGGCCGCGCGCCGACAGCACGGTCAACACCCGGGGTGCGAGGTGGCCCTGCCCGCCGTAGGACTTGCCGGGGGCCGGATCGTAGGTCCCGGTCAGCTCCGGCAGCGCCTCCCGCAGGTCCCGCGCCGAGCACGGCCCGTGGTCGCGCAGGTGGCGCTCGACCGCAGCGCACGCGGTCTCCAGCCACACGTGCCCGTCGGCGGCGACCCCGGCCCGCGCCACGTCGGCGGCCAGCCTGCGCGTCTCGTTGGCCGCGACCCGGTCGGCGGCCGTGGACTGGATCGCGGCCAGGTCGTCGCGGTGCACCAGCCACAGCGTGCGCCGCATCGCGAGCTGCTTGACCACCGAACGCCGTTGGTAGAGTTCGGAGTTCAGATCGGCGGTGGTGAACCCGGGCAGCCGCGCCCACAGTGACAGGTACGGCGTCGACGGGTCGGTGGCGTGCAGCCCGACCAGTCCCGCCGTGACGGCACCGATCGACGCGGCGGGGTCCGCGCCGGGCGCCAGGTGGTGACGTCTGGCCAGCCGGGCACGCCGCTCGTCGGTGGAGAAGGACCGCACAGACCCCATGGACGCAGAACGTACCGGGTCACCCCGACAGCCCCGCCGAAGAGCGACTACTGACCGGTCTCGGGCTTCTGGGTCATCGACTCGCGGATCTGGGCCAGGCGTTCGGCGGCGGCGCGTTGTCGCGCGTCGTACTGCTCCTCGATCGTGCGGCCCTCGACGGTCTCGGCGTCGAGTTCGGCCGCACCGATCGAGGTCGTGTAGCGCGTCTCGATCTTCTCGCGCACCGAGTCGAACGTCGGGACGCCGTCGGCGGTGTACCCGGTGTCGACCGGCGCGGAGGGCTCGGCGGTGGGTTCGTCCGGCATGGCCCCACGTTACCCGCGCAGCGTCGGCGGGAAGCCGATCCGGGGAACGCCGGGGGTGCCGATCGAACCTGCGAGCCACGGCAACGCGGTCGCGAACGCGTTGGACGCGAACGGCCAGTCGTGGTTGCCGGGCTGGCGCACGACCGCACATCCGATCCCCGTGCGGGCACCCAGGCCGCACAGCTGGTCGGCGGCGCGGGCCTGATCGTTGGGTCCACGATCGCCTGCGGCCGTGTTGACCGCGAACCAGCCCGTCAGTCCCCAGTAGGGGCCGTGTGCGGTCATCACCGCGCTCGGATCGAACGCCACGTACGCCGCGCTGTTGCCGCCGAAAAGCCGCTGCACGGTTTCGTTCTGGTTGCCCGAATTGGGTGCGGCGTCACCGGCGATGTCGACGAACGCGCCGAACAGGTCTGGATGCATGACCCCGAGGTCGACGGCGCAGGTGCCACCCATCGACCAGCCCACCACACCCCAGCCCGCCGGGCGCGTGCTCACGCCGTAGTGCGATTCGATATACGGCACAACGTCTTTGACGAGATGATCGGCGGAGTTCCCGCGCGGGCCGTTCACGCACTCGGTGTCGTTGTTGAACGTGCCGCCCGGGTCGGCGAACACGAACACCGGTGCGTAGCCGCCGTGCGCGGCGGCGAAGTCGTCGAGGATCTTGATCGCCCCGCCCGCGCGCAGCCAGTCGGCGGGGGTGTTGAACTCGCCGCCGATCATCATCACCGCGGGCAGTGCCGGCGGCGGGTCGGCGGCGAACCAGGCCGGCGGCAGATACACGAACTCCTGCCGGTGTTTGAAACCCGATGCGGTGTCCGGGATGTCGACCGGGACCACACTGCCCTTGATCGGCACCGCGTGCCGCTTCTGCATCGACGCGACCGCGACCGGATCGGTCTGGTCGGGAACGGGTCCCGCGGTGAGCTGGTCCCAGGCCGTGGCGGCGGTGGGGAAGTAGCCCACCCACAGGTTCAGCGACAGCGCCGCGGCCAGCACGCACAACGGCACGGCCAGCATCGACACCGCCCGCAATCCCCACCGGGCGCCCCGCCAGCCGGACAACAGAATCCCGACGGCCAACCCCGACAACGCGATCCACAGCCACAGGGTGACCGGTGCCGGATTGCTGTCGTCGGCGATGCCCGCGGACTCGATGTAGGCGTAGACCGCCGCGGCCAGGCATGCCCCGATCAACGCCGACCAGGGCAGCCACACCCTGCGCCAGCGCCCTGCCCGCCGGCCCACCGCGAGCACCACGGCCAGCCCGGCGAGGACCTGCACGGTCATCGGCAGCCACCCGTGCATCAACGAGACATGCGTCACGGGGTCCAGACTGGATCGCCGACCTTGGTGCCGGCTGTGACATCGCTGCGAGGTGTTAGCGAGGCTTGGCCAGCGGGAACGGCAGCGTCTCGCGGATGCTGCGGCCGGTGATCAGCATGACCACACGGTCCACCCCCATGCCGAGCCCGCCCGTCGGCGGCATCGCGTACTCTATCGCCTGCAGGAAGTCCTCGTCGAGTTCCATCGCCTCCGGATCACCGCCCGCCGCCAGCAGCGACTGCGCCTGCAACCGGCGGCGCTGTTCCACCGGGTCGGTGAGTTCGCTGTACGCGGTGCCCAACTCGACACCCCACGCGACCAGGTCCCACCGTTCGGCGACGCCGGGGGTGCTGCGGTGCGGCCGGGTCAGCGGCGACACCGACGTCGGGAAGTCCTTGTAGAACGTCGGCTCGGTGGTCTGGTCCTCGACGAGGTGCTCGTACATCTCCAGCACCACCGCGCCGGCGTCCCAGTGCGTCAGGTACGGGATGCCGGCCTTGTCGCACAGCGTGCGCAGCGTGGCGAGGCCGGTGTCGACGTCGATGTGCTCGCCGAGCGCCTCGGACACCGCGCCGTGCACGGTCTTGACCGCCCACTGACCGGAGATGTCCACGGGTTCGAGGACCCCGTCCTCGCGGGGCCGCATGAACACGTGGGAGCCGTTGGCGGCCATCGCCGCGTTCTGGATCAGCTCCCGGCACCCGTCGATCCACACGTTGTAGTCCGCATGCGCCTGATACGCCTCCAGCAGCGTGAACTCCGGGTTGTGGCTGAAGTCGACCCCCTCGTTGCGGAACGCGCGGCCGAGCTCGAAGACGCGCTCGACGCCACCGACGCACAGCCGCTTCAGATACAGCTCCGGGGCGATGCGCAGGTACAGGTCGAGGTCGTAGGCGTTGATGTGGGTCAGGAACGGACGGGCGTTCGCCCCGCCGTGGATCTGCTGCAGGATCGGGGTCTCGACCTCCAGGAATCCCTTGGAGACAAGGGTTTCCCGGATCGCGTGCAGCACACCGCTGCGGGCCCGGATCAGGTCGCGGGCCTCGGTGTTGACCGCGAGGTCGACGTAGCGGGCGCGAACCCGCGCCTCCTGGTCGGTCAGGCCCTTCCATTTGTCGGGCAGCGGGCGCAGGCACTTGCCGATCAACCGCCACCGGGTCACCAGCACCGACCACTTCCCGGATCGGGTGCGGCCCATCGTGCCGGTCACCTCGATCAGATCGCCGAGGTCGATGCTCCGGGTGAAATCCGCGGTTGTCGCGTCGGTGAGTGTCGAATTGTCCAGGGCCAACTGGGTTTCCCCGGACCAGTCGCGCAGCTGCGCGAACAGCACCCCGCCGTAGTCACGCATCCGCAGCACCCGGCCCGCGACGGTGACCTCCGTGCCCTCGCCGGCGTCCAGCGCCTGCGCGACGGTGTGGCTCGGTGGGCTGCCCACCGGGTAGGCGTCCACACCTTCAGCCTGCAGGGCTTTGAGTTTCGCCATCCGGACCCGCACCTGCTCGGGCAGGCGGGGCGCCGGCCCGTCCCGAATGTCGTCGTCCTGGATGCCCATGCCGTCGGGTGCGGTGCCGTCACTGTGCAGCAGTCCCGTCTCGACCAGCGACCCCGGCGCGGCGATGTGATGCCCGGTGTGCGGCTGCTCGTGCCTGCGCGAGAACGGCAGTACCAGAAAGCCTTCGGCGATCACCGACGCGACACCGACGCGCGGCACCAATCGCGCGTCCTCGAAACATGCGTACCGCGGCACCCACTCCGGCTGGTACTTCATGTTCGAGCGGTACAGCGTCTCCAGCTGCCACCACCGCGAGAAGAACACCAGCAGCCAGCGCCACAGCCGCGCGACCGGACCGGCCCCGAGCTGGGCGCCCTGTTCGAACGCCGACCGGAACATCGCGAAGTTCAACGAGATCCGGGTGACGCCGATGTCCTCGGCGCGCAGGCACAACTCGCTGACCATCAGCTCGATGGTGCCGTTGGGGGACTGCGGGGAGCGGCGCATCAGGTCCAGCGACACCCCGGTGCTGCCCCACGGCACCAGCGACAGCATCGCCACGACGCGCTCGTCCTGCACCGCCTCGACCAGCAGGCAGTCGCCGTCGGCCGGATCGCCGAGCCTGCCCAGCGCCATCGAGAAGCCTCGTTCGTCCTCGGTGTCGCGCCAGGCGTCGGCGTTGGCGATCACCTCGGCCATCTCCTCGGCCGACAGTTCGCGGTGCCTGCGGAACCGCACCGTCACCCCGGACCGCCGCGCGCGGGTGACGGCCTGGCGCACCGCGCGCATGTCGGGCCCCGACAGCCGGAAGTTCTCCGGGTGCAGGATCGCCTCGTCGCCGAGTTGCAGCGCATGCAACCCGGCGTCGCGGAACGCCTCGGCGCCGCCCGCGCTGGCACCCATCACCCCCGGGGCCCAGCCGTAGGTCTCGCAGAGCTTGAGCCACGCGCCGATGGCCTGCGGCCAGGCCTTCGGGTCGCCGACCGGGTCACCGCTGGCCAGGCAGACGCCGACCTCGACCCGGTAGGTGATCGCGGCGCGGCCGTTCGGCGCGAACACCACGGACTTGTCGCGCCGGGTCGCGAAGTAGCCCAGCGAATCGTTCTTGCCGTAGACGTCCAGCAGCCCGCGGATGGCGGATTCGTCCTCGCCGGTCAACGCGTTGTCGGCGCGCTGGGACTGGAACAGCACCACCGCGGCGACCATCAGCGCCATCGCGCCGAACAGACCGAGCAGCGCGTTGACGAAGACGTGCGGGTGGCCGGAGAAGTTACTGGCGTCGGCGCCCGCGAACGCGCTGACGCGGTTCAGCGCGTACAGGAAGCGGTCCGACCGGGCCAGCGTGCCCGGGAACAGTTCGAGCAGACCCCAGCCGACCAGCGTTCCGACGGCCATGCCCGCGACCAGCGTCGCCGCGGCCTTGAGCAGTGCGCCGCGGCGCACCCGGGCCCAGAACTCCTTGCGGGCCAGCAGCAGGAACACGATCGCGGCCAGGTGGAACGCCAGGCCGACCAGCTCGCCGGCCTCGGCGCCCCAGCGTCCGTCGTCGCCGATCAGGCCCGCGACATTCCAGAACACCGCCGCGACCATGTAACCGGTCAGGATCCACCAGGCGATGCGTTTGCGTGCCGCCAGCGCAGCGGCCAGCAGCACCAGCACGAACGCCCACGCGAAGCTGGTGTCCGGGAAGTTGAAGATGTAGTCGTCGACGAATTCGCGCGGCACCCGGATGATCGACCGGACCAGTGGTGACACGCTCGCCAGCAGCGACAGCGTCGCGATGACGCCCACGATCCAGCCCGCAGCCGCGGGCACCCACCGATGGCTGGACTTCGGATCCGCCCTGACGAGGCTGGTGGGTGTCATAGCCGGGGAGGATATTCGCTCGACGACCCCGTCGCGGGGATGTTCGTGGCGTGGGGAGTGGCGTTACCAGACCGGGCCGGTGTATTTCTCTCCCGGGCCCTTCCCTGGCTCATCGGGTGCGGCGCTGGCCTCGCGGAACGCCAGCTGCAAGCTCTTGAGCCCGTCACGCACCGGCCCGGCGTGCGGGCCGAGGTACTCGACGGATGCGGTGACGAGCCCGGCCAGCGCGGTGATCAGCCGACGCGCCTCGTCGAGGTCCCGGCGCGGGCTCTCGTCCGGATCGGGGTCCGACAGGCCGAGCTTTTCGGCGGCCGCGCTCATCAGCATGACCGCGGAACGGGTGATGACTTCGACGGCCGGGATCTCGGCCAGCTCGCGCACGGCGGGATCCGCCGCTTCGGGGATGTCGGAACTATCGGTCATGCCTGCTAGACTTGCATGCGCGACCGTCCCGGCTTAAGCCAGGGACAGCAAGTGGAGTCCCAACTCCCACCGCCGGCCACGGGTTACCCGAAGGCTACGCGGTCCGGTCACAGACATCTGCGATGTCTGTCCTGGTCGGCTTGGGCCCTGCGTTGAGCAGGGCTTATCTGTTCCTTGAGGAACAGCGCCGGCGGATCGAGGGGCTCCTGAGGACAGCAGGAACTATCCAGGGAGGCCCCATCAGCACTGAGACCCGCGTCAACGAGCGTATCCGCGTACCTGAAGTCCGCCTGATCGGACCGGGCGGTGAACAGGTAGGCATCGTGCGCATCGAAGATGCACTCCGCGTCGCCGCGGATGCCGATCTCGACCTTGTCGAAGTAGCCCCGGATGCCAAGCCTCCGGTGTGCAAGATCATGGACTACGGCAAGTTCAAGTACGAGACGGCACAGAAGGCTCGCGAGTCTCGCAAGAACCAGCAGCAGACCGTCGTCAAGGAACAGAAGCTGCGTCCCAAGATCGATCCGCACGATTACGAGACCAAGAAGGGTCACGTCATCCGCTTCCTCGAAGCCGGATCCAAGGTCAAGGTGACGATCATGTTCCGCGGGCGCGAGCAGTCGCGACCCGAACTCGGGTTCCGCCTCCTGCAGCGCCTGGGCGCCGATGTCGCCGATTACGGCTTCGTCGAGACGTCCGCCAAGCAGGACGGCCGCAACATGACGATGGTGCTGGCACCGCATCGCGGCGCGAAGACTCGCGCCAAGGCGGCTCACGATGCAGACGCCCCGGCCCCGCGGGTGAACGCGCCGGCCGACGAAGCACCCACCGAAACACAGAACTGAGGACACCAATGCCCAAGGCGAAGACCCACAGCGGCGCGTCGAAGCGGTTCCGCACCACCGGGACCGGAAAGATCGTGCGCCAGAAGGCCAACCGCAGGCACCTGCTCGAGCACAAGCCCACCAAGCGCACCCGTCGCCTCGACGGCCGCACCGTGGTCGCCCCGAACGACGCGAAGCGCGTCGCGAAGATGCTCAACGGCTAGACCGCCAGAACTCGAACCTGACCCGACCGAGATAGGACTACCCCATGGCACGCGTGAAGCGCGCTCTGAATGCGCAGAAGAAGCGGCGCACAGTACTGAAGGCCTCGAAGGGCTACCGCGGGCAGCGGTCGCGCCTCTACCGCAAGGCCAAGGAGCAGCAGCTCCATTCGTTGACCTACGCCTACCGTGACCGCAAGGCACGCAAGGGCGACTTCCGCCGGCTGTGGATCACCCGTATCAACGCCGCCGCGCGCGCCAACGACATCACCTACAACCGGCTGATCCAGGGCCTGAAGGCCGCCGGTGTCGAGGTCGACCGCAAGAACCTCGCCGAGATCGCGGTCAGCGATGCCGCCGCGTTCACCGCGCTGGTCGAGGTCGCCAAGGCTGCGCTGCCGGAGGACGTGAACGCGCCGTCGGGCGAGGCTGCCTGACCCTCACCGAGCGTTCTGCCCGGGTGGCAGCTGCGGTCAAACTGCACCGCCACACCGGGCGCCGCCGCGCCGCACGCTTTCTCGCCGAAGGTCCCAACCTCGTCGAGGCAGCGTTGCGGCGCGGACGTGTTTGTGAGGTCTTCGCCACCGAGGCCGCGGCGGACAAGTTCGGTGCGCTGCTGTCCGGGACGCAGGTGGACCTGGTCACCGACAAAGCGGCAAAGGTGTTGTCCGACACCGTGACCCCGGTCGGCCTGGTCGCCGTGTGCGCGATGCCGGAGACCACCCTGGCCGATGTGCTGGCCACCGCACCGACGTTGGTGGCGGTGCCGGTGGGGATCTCCGAGCCCGGCAATGCGGGCACGTTGATCCGGGTCGCCGACGCGATGGGCGCCGACGCGGTGGTGCTCGCCGGTGACAGCGTGGATCCCTACAACGGCAAGTGTCTGCGCGCGTCGGCGGGCAGCATCTTCTCGATTCCGGTGGTCAGTCACCAGGATGCCGCGGGCGCTGTGGTGGCGCTCAAAGACGCCGGCCTGCAGGCGCTCGCGACGGTGCTCGGCGGCTCCGTGTCCCTCGACGACGTCGATCTGTCCGGCCCGACCGCGTGGTTGTTCGGTCCAGAGGCGCACGGCCTTCCCGACGACGTGGTCGCACTCGCGAGCGCCGGTGTGGAGATCCCGATGGCCGGCGGCGCGGAGAGCCTCAACGTCGCATCGGCCGCGGCGATCTGTCTGTACCAGAGCGCGGCCGCCCGCCGCCGTGCCCGTTAGGTCGACTTCAGCATCCGCTCCGACACCGCCAGCAGCAGTTTGCGCGGCGCGATCCGGTAGCCCGACGCCAGCAGTGCGTTGCGGAAGCCCGAGATCACGGTCGGGTCGGACTTGTCGAGTGCGGAGAACGCGTTGTCGACGACCTGCGCGGCACTCTGCCTGCCGTCGGTGAGGAACTGTTCGCCGGTGCGGTCGAAGAACTCGGTCTCCGTCGCTCCCGGGCACAACGCCAGGATCTTGACCCCGGTGCCGCGGCATTCCTGCCACAGCGCCTCGGTGTAGGACAGCACGAACGCCTTGGTGGCGCCGTAGACCGCCATGCCGGGAGTCGGCTGGAACGCCGCCGTCGACGCGACGTTGAGCACCACGCCCTGCCGGCGCTCTGCCATCGCGGGCAGGAACCGCGCGGTCAGGTCCACCAATGTGCCGCAGTTCAACTGGATCTGGGCGGCGTTGGGATCGGGTTCCTGGTCGACGAACTTGCCGTGCAACCCGATGCCCGCGTTGTTGATCAGCACGTCGATCGATCGGCCGAGCGTGCGCACCTGCGCCTCGACGTCGGCCCCCGAGCCCGGCACGGACAGGTCGGCGGTGACGATGTCGACGACGATGCCGGGATGCCGTGCGGTGAGGGTCTGCCGCAGCGCCTCCAGCTTCTCAGCGCGCCGCGCGACCAGGACCAGATGGGCGCCGCGGCGGGCGAGCTGCACGGCGAACTCCTCGCCGATGCCTCCGCTCGCGCCGGTGACCAGTGCGGTGGTGTTGCTGAACTCCATGGGTGCTCCTCGGTCGGGCCCCATCCAGGCTAGCGCTCGCCCGCGAGCTGCGCGCCGTCTCGCGAAACCGCCCTCACGGTAGTGATTCCAGCCCGGCCACTACCGTGGTGGCGGTCTCGCGAAACCGCGGGGTCAGCCGTTCAGCAGGCCCTTGGCGACGTGGGTGATCTGCACCTCGTTGCTTCCGGCGTAGATCATCAGCGACTTCGCATCGCGGGCCAGCTGCTCGACGCGGTATTCGGTCATGTAGCCGTTGCCGCCGAACAGCTGCACGGCATCCATCGCGACGTCGGTGGCGGCCTGCGAGCAGTACCACTTGATCGCCGACGCCTCGGCCAGCGAGATCGGCGAACCGCTCTGCGAAGACTCGATGACCCGGAACAGCATGTTGCGCACGTTCATCCGCGCGACTTCCATGTTGGCGAGCTTGAGTTGGATCAGCTGGAACTGACCGATCTCCTGGCCCCACAGCTTGCGGGTCTTGGCGTAGTCGACGCTCAGGCGCAGGCACTCCTCGATGACGCCGAGGGCCATCGCCGCCACACCGATCCGCTCGGCGGAGAAGCTGGACCGGGCGCTGTCGCGCCCGTCGCCGGCTTCATTGTTCTCGGTCTCGCCGAGCAGCCGGTCGCGGCCGAGCCGGACGTTGTTGAAGAACAGCTCGCCGGTGCGTGAGCTGTGAATTCCCATCTTGCGGAACGGCTTCGACTGCACAAAGCCCTCCATGCCCTTGTCGAGCACGAAGGTCAGGACCTTGCGGTCACGCTTGTCCGCGCCGTCACCCTCGTCGAGCTTCGCGTAGACGACGACGACGTCGGCGTCGGGTCCGTTGGTGATGAACGTCTTCTGGCCGTTGAGGATGTAGTCGTCCCCGTCGCGGACCACATAGGACTTCATGCCGCCGAAGGCATCCGAACCCGAATCGGGCTCGGTGATCGCCCACGCGCCGATCTTCTCGTAGGTGACCAGGCCGGGCAGCCAGCGCTCCTGCTGCGCGAGGGTGCCGCGGCTCTGGATGGTCGGCACGGTCAGGCCCAGGCTCACACCCATCCCGGTCACCAGGCCCATCGACACCCGGCACAGTTCACTGATCAGCACGAAACCCATTCCGGGGGAACCGCCCCCGAACATGCCGCCGCCCGCGCTCTTGGACGGCTTGTCGCCGCCCTCGCGCATCCGGGTCAGTCTCTTGTCGAGGGCCTCCTTGGCCATCGCGTCGATCCCGAACGTCGAGAACAACTTCCGGATGATCGGGTAGGGCTCCATGTCGCCGTCTTCGAGCTCGTCGAGGTGCGGGCGCACCTCTTTGTCGACGAACTCGCGAACGGCGTCGCGCACGGCAATGTCAACGTCTGACCAATCAAGCATGTGCCTAGGCTGCCTTACCGGTTCCGCGCGCCGGACGCCGCCCCGCCAAAGAGAACGTCGTGTGCACCAGCGAGCCGACCTTGTCGAGCAACGATTTGTGCGGCGGCAGGTAGTGCATCGGCATGTTCCGGCGGTCGCGTGGCGGCGCCATGAACGCCGGCGCCTCCACCAGCGGGGCGTCGGCGGGGATCTTGCCCTCGGCCCGGCGGTAGGCCGCCACGGCGCGGGGGTGCAGCCGGATCTCGTCCGGCACGGCGGCGAACGCCAGCTCGACGGCTTTGCCGAACAGCCGCAGCACGACCTCGTCGCCGGGCGTCCACCGCAGTCCGGCCCGCTCGCGCACCACCGGGTCGAACACGCCGGCGGCGATCCAGCGCTGGGCGCCGATCATCGGTTTGAACATCTGGTCCCACACCGGGGTCGGCATCAGCACGAACCACGGTTTCGGGATCCGCATCTCGAAGATGTCCAGCGTCGCGCGGTTGATCTCCAACTCCTCGCGGCACTTGCGATCCCAGTACTCGCAGAACGCCTCCCACGACTCGGGCACCGGTTTCATGCTCATCCCGTACATCCGGTACCACTGCACGTGCTCGTCGAACAGCTGATGTTTCTCGGCCTCGGTGAGACCGCCGCAGAAGTACTCGGCGGTCTTGATGATCAGCATGAAGAACGTCGCGTGCGCCCAGTAGAAGGTGTCGGGGTTCAGTGCGTGGTAGCGCCTGCCCTCGCCGTCCACGCCCTTGATGGTCTGGTGGTAGCCGCGGATCTGCGCCCCGGTCTCGGCGGCGCGGTCGCCGTCGTACACCACGCCCATGATCGGGTAGACCGACCGGGCGACCCGCTGCAGCGGTTCACGCAGCAGGATCGAGTGGTCCTCGACGCCGGCGCCCAGCTGCGGGTACATGTTCTGGATCGCGCCGATCCACACCCCGAGCATGCCGGTGCGGACGTCGCCGAAGTATTTCCATGTCAGGGAGTCGGGCCCGAGCGGGAAATCGTCGGGAACGACGGAGGATTCGGACGCGTCGGCGCCAGAACCGGCGCCCGGGGAAGTGTTTGCCATCGCCTTTGATCGCACCCTTCCCAAGATAAGCTTGACAACACTCGTTGTCTACGAAATCGGGTCGGCGCGGCCGGGCTGTTACGGAGATTCCACCGTGGTGCCATCCGTGCGTGACCTGGCTGTTTAACCCGGATTCGGCGCTCGTTTAGGCTTGACGCCGTGGAGGATGAGCCGCCGGGTGAGCCAGAGGGCGGGCGGCCTGGCGGGCCGCTGTCGTGGTTCAGGAGTGTCAACCACCACGACGGCGTGGTCTCGTTCCTCCGGCGCACCCGCCGCGCCCTGCCCGGTGACCCCGAATTCGGCGACCCGTTGTCGGTCGACGGGGTCGGCGGTCCCCGGGCCGCGGCCCGCGCCGCCGACCGGCTGCTGGAGCGCAACGCCGCGACCCGTGAGGTGAGCCTCGGAGCGCTGCAGGTGTGGCAGGCGCTGACCGAACGGGTCTCCGGCCGCCCGGCCAATGCCGAGGCCACCCTGGTGTTCACCGACCTGGTGGGTTTCTCGGCCTGGTCGCTCGACGCCGGCGACGACGCCACGCTGCGCCTGCTGCGCCGTGTCTCGCAGGTCGTCGAGCCGCCGCTTTTGGAAGCCGGCGGGCACATCGTCAAACGGATGGGGGACGGTCTGATGGCGGTCTTCACCGATCCGATCACCGCCGTGGCCGCGGCCGTCGAGGCCCGGCGCGCCGTGAAACTCGTTGACGTGGACGGCTACACACCCCGGATGCGGGTCGGCGTCCACACCGGACGTCCGCAACGGATCGGTTCGGACTGGCTCGGCATCGACGTCAACCTCGCGGCGCGGGTGATGGAGCGGGCCACCCGCGGCGAACTGGTGGTGTCGGAGGCGACGCTGGAACGGATTCCCGACGGGGAACTCGACGCACTCGGGGTGACGGCGAAGAAGCTGCGCCGGCAGGTGTTCGCGCCCAAACCCGACGGGGTGCCCGCCGACTTCACCATGTACCGGCTCAGGACGCGATACCAGCGGGCGGTCAGCGGGGACGACGGGGACCAGGTGTACTGACAGCCAGGCCGGTCACATCCAGACGGTGGCCTTCGCGTCCTCGCGGGGCTGCGCCAGCGGGTGATCGGGCCCCAGGAGATTCCCGGTGATCGTCGCGCAGAACCGGTACAGCGGCAGGTCGAAGATCCGGTTGCTCATCGGCTCTTCGATGAAGTGTCCCAACCGTTCTGCGGTGATGAACACCGCCATGATCACCAGCCCGATCGCGATGCTGCCGGGATGGTGGCTGGCGGCGTCGAGCCGGTTGAACGCCACGATCGCGAAAACCCACGCCAGCAGTCGGATGAAACCGTCGTAGTGGACCGGGATCGGCTGGTTGCGGATGCGTTCCAGCCCGCTCTGCGCAGTCACCACCGCGGTGTTGAGCGACATCAGCATCATCCGGCTCTGCGAGTCGATGTGCCCGTCGCGCGCGAGCAGCTGGACGTCGTGGGCCTGTCGGGTGAGGAGTTCGGTGGCGCTGATCTCGGCGGGATCCTCCGGGGTCAGATCGGTGACGCCGGCCGGGGGCCGCACCCCGCGCAGCTCGGCGGCCAGTTGCCAGGCGTGCCTGACCTGGCGCCGGCGCAGACGATCCAGGACCGGGGCCATCGCCGGTGAACCATCGTCGAGGCTGACGAGGTCGTTGTCGAGCGCCCGGTCGTTGATGATCACCCCGCCCCACAGCGTGCGCGCCTCCCACCATCGGCTGTAGGCGTTGCTGTTGCGGAAGCCGATGAAGATCGTCGCGCAGATGCCGAGCACGGACAGCACCGCGGTGGCGTTCTCGTCCTGCAGCGAGTCCGGGATGGGCGCCATCACCGCTGCCACGGTGACCATGACCAGCAGGTCGACACGCAGCGCCCAGATCACCCGCGCCGACACCTTGACCGGCCCGGCCGGGCCCACCGATCTGATCACCTGTCACCCGGCCGGACCGCGGAAACCCGCAGGCGGTGTCGACGGATGGAGAGCCGGATCACCATCGCGCGAGGGTATCGCCGACGAGTGCCAAATGCAGGCGAAGTGCGCCCGAACGCGTCCCCTAGGATGGCCGGGTGGCTGATCAGCCTGTGGACCTCTCAGACAACGCGCTGGCCGAAGCGGTCAGCGCAGCCCGGCGTGCGTTCGACGCGGCGTCCAGCCTCGACGAGCTCGCGAAAGCCAAGACCGAGCACCTCGGGGACCGGTCGCCGATCGCGCTCGCCCGGCAGGCGCTCGGCGCGCTGCCGAAGGCCGAGCGCGCCGATGCGGGCAAACGCGTCAACGTGGCGCGCACCGGTGCGCAGGCCGCGTACGACGAGCGTCTGGCGGCACTGCGCGCCGAGCGGGACGCCGCCGTGCTGGTCGCCGAGCGCATCGACGTCACGCTGCCGTCGACGCGGCAGCCGGTCGGCGCGCGGCACCCGATCACCATCCTGTCCGAGCGCATCGCCGACACGTTCGTCGCGATGGGCTGGGAGGTGGCCGAGGGGCCCGAGGTCGAGACCGAGCAGTTCAACTTCGACGCACTGAACTTCCCTCCCGACCATCCCGCGCGCAGCGAGCAGGACACGTTCCAGGTCGCGCCCGAGGGGTCGCGGCAGGTGCTGCGCACCCACACCTCGCCGGTGCAGATCCGGGCCCTGCTCGAACGTGACCTGCCCGTCTACATCGTGGCGATGGGGCGCACCTTCCGCACCGACGAGCTCGACTCCACCCACACCCCGGTGTTCCACCAGGTCGAAGGGCTCGCCGTGGACAAGGGGCTGACCATGGCCAATCTGCGCGGCACGCTGGACGCACTGGCGCGCTCGGAGTTCGGGCCGGAGGGGCGGACCCGGTTCCGGCCGCACTTCTTCCCGTTCACCGAACCGTCGGCCGAGGTCGACATCTGGTTCCCGGACAAGAAGGGCGGGCCCGGCTGGGTGGAATGGGGCGGTTGCGGCATGGTCAACCCGAATGTGTTGCGCGCGTGCGGTATCGACCCGGACGTGTATTCGGGCTTCGCGTTCGGCATGGGCCTGGAACGCACCCTGCAGTTCCGCAACGGCATCCCCGACATGCGCGACATGGTCGAGGGTGACGTCCGGTTCTCGTTGCCGTTCGGAGTGGGGGCCTGATGCGCGTTCCGTACAGCTGGCTGCGTGACACCGTCCAGGCCGGCGCGCCCGGCTGGGACGTCTCTGCCGAGGAGCTCGAGCAGGCGCTGATCCGCATCGGGCACGAGGTCGAGGAGATCATCCCGGTCGGCCCGGTCAGTGGTCCGCTGACCATCGGCCGCGTCGTCGAGATCGAGGAACTCACCGAGTTCAAGAAGCCGATCCGAGCGTGCAAGGTCGACGTCGGATCCGAGAACCTCGACGGGGCGCCGCGCGACATCGTCTGCGGGGCAACCAACTTCGCGGTCGGTGACCTGGTGGTCGTCGCGCTGCCCGGCACCGTGCTGCCCGGCGATTTCACCATCGCGACCCGCAAGACCTACGGGCGCACCTCCGACGGCATGATCTGCTCGGTGTCCGAACTCAACCTCGGCTCGGACCACTCCGGGATCCTGGTGCTGCCGCCGGGCACCGCCGAACCCGGAACTCCCGCGCACGGCGTACTGGGCCTCGACGACGTGGTGTTCCACCTCGCGATCACCCCCGACCGCGGCTACTGCCTGTCGGTGCGGGGGCTGGCACGCGAGATCTCCAACGCGTTCGACCTCGACTACGTCGACCCCGCCGACGTCACCCCGCTGCCCGCCACCGGCGAGGCGTTGCCGGTGACCATCGATCCGGGCACCGGTGTGCAGCGGTTCGGGCTGCGCCCCGTGACCGGCATCGACCCGAAGGCCGTGTCACCGTGGTGGTTGCAACGGCGCCTGGTGCTCAGCGGGATCCGGGCGATCTCGCCGGCGGTGGATGTGACGAACTACGTGATGCTCGAGCTCGGGCATCCGATGCACGCCCACGACCGCAGCCTGATCACCGGCGGATTCCGGGTCCGGTTCGCCGAGCCGGGGGAGACCGTCGTGACCCTCGACGACGTGGAACGCAAACTCGACCCGGTCGACGTGCTGATCGTCGACGACGTCGCCACCGCCGCGATCGGCGGCGTGATGGGCGCGGGCACCACCGAGGTCCGCGACAGCACCACCGACGTCATGCTGGAGGCGGCGGTCTGGGATCCGGCGGCGGTGTCGCGGACGCAGCGCCGCCTGCACCTGCACAGCGAGGCGGGCCGGCGCTACGAACGCACCGTCGATCCCGCGGTGTCGGTCGCCGCGCTCGATCGCTGCGCGACACTGCTGGCCGAGATCGCGGGCGGCACAGTCGAACCCACGCTGACCGACTGGCGCGGCGATCCGCCGCGCGACGACTGGTCACCGGCGCCGGTGAGTATGCCCGTCGACCTGCCCGACCGAACCGCGGGCGTCGAGTACGCGCCCGGCGCCGCGGTGAAGCGGCTGACGCAGATCGGCGCCCGTGTCGAGGTCGACGGCGACCGGCTGACCGCGACCCCGCCGAGCTGGCGCCCCGACATCCGCCAGCCCGCCGACCTCGTCGAAGAGGTGCTGCGCCTCGAGGGGCTCGACCTCATCCCGTCCGTGCTGCCGAGCGCGCCGGCGGGCAGAGGTCTCACACCGGACCAGAAGCGTCGTCGTGCGGTCGGAAAGTCCTTGGCGCTCAGCGGTTTCGTCGAGATCCTGCCGACCCCGTTCCTGCCCGCGGGCGTCTTCGACCAGTGGGGACTGGACGCCGACGATCCACGCCGCAACACCACCAAGGTGCTCAACCCGCTGGAATCCGACCGGCCCGGCCTGGCGACAACCCTGCTGCCGGGACTGCTGGAAGCGTTGCACCGCAACGTCTCCCGGGGTGCGGTGGACGTGGCGCTGTTCGCCATCGCCCAGGTGGTGGAGCCGACACCGGACACCCGCGCGGTCGAGCGGATCCCGAACGATCGCAGGCCCACCGACGAGGAGATCGCCACGCTGGACGCGTCGCTGCCACGTCAGCCCCGGCACGTCGCCGCGGTGCTGGCGGGTCTGCGCGAGGCTGCCGGACCGTGGGGTGCCGGGCGTGCCGTCGAGGCGGCTGACGCGTTCGAGGCCGTGCGGGTGATCGGTCGCGCCGCGGGCGTCGAGTTCACGCTGCGCTCCGCGCAGGTCCTGCCGTGGCATCCGGGACGGTGCGCGGAGGTGCTGCTCGGCGACGTCGTCGTCGGTCATGCGGGTCAGCTGCACCCGGCCGTGATCGAGCGGACCGGGCTGCCGAAGGGGACCTGCGCCCTCGAGATCGACCTCGACGCGGTGCCGATCACCGAAACCCTTCCCGCGCCCAAGGTCTCACCGTTCCCGGCGGTGTTCCAGGACGTCGCGCTCGTCGTCGCCGAGGACGTCGCCGCGCAGAGTGTCGTCGAGGCCGTGCGGGCCGGCGCGGGAGACCTGCTCGAAGACGTCCGGATCTTCGACGTCTACACCGGTCCGCAGATCGGCGAGGGACGGAAGTCGCTGGCGCTCGCGCTGCGGTTCCGCGCGGCCGACCGCACACTGACCGAGGAGGAGGCCAGCGCCGCCCGCGAGGCCGCGGTGGCTGTTGCCGGGGAGCGGGTCGGCGCGGTTCAGCGCTGAATTTGGTCGTCGCCTCCGCCTCGTTCGACGGGACCTCTGGCGCCTGTCAGTGGCCTGCATAATGAATTTGCATATCGATGCATAACCATTCATCATGGTAGTCATGACTTCTGTGGCTGTCGCCGGTGCCAGCGGATATGCAGGAGGCGAGATCCTTCGTCTGCTCCTCGGCCATCCCGCCTACGCCGACGGCAGGCTGACCATCGGTGCGCTGACCGCCGCCGCCAGCGCCGGGTCCCTGCTCGCCGAGCATCATCCGCATCTGCTGCCGCTCGCCGGCCGGACCTTGGAGCCGACCGAGCTCGACATTCTCGCCGGGCACGACGTGGTGTTCCTCGCGTTGCCGCACGGACATTCGGCAGCCCTGGCCGAGCAACTGGGCCCGGACACCCTGATCATCGACTGCGGTGCCGACTTCCGGCTCACCGATGCCGGCGACTGGGAGCGGTTCTACGGCTCCGAGCACGCCGGCAGCTGGCCCTACGGCCTGCCCGAACTCCCCGGGGGCCGGGACCGGCTGCGCGGGACCAGGCGGGTCGCGGTGCCCGGCTGCTATCCGACCGCCGCGCTGCTGGCGCTGTGGCCCGCCCTGGCCGCGGGTCTGGTCGAGCCCGCGGTCACCGTCGTCGCGGTCAGCGGCACCTCGGGCGCCGGCCGCTCCGCGAAGGTGGATCTGCTCGGCTCCGAGGTGATCGGTTCGGCGCGCGCCTACAACATCGGCGGCAAGCACCGGCACACGCCCGAGATCGCCCAGGGGCTGCGCGGCGTCTCCGGCGTCGACGTCACGGTGTCGTTCACCCCGGTGCTGATCCCGACGTCGCGCGGCATCCTCGCGACGTGCACCGCGCGCACCCAGGCCTCCGTCGACGAGCTGCGTGCCGCGTACGAGAAGGCCTACAGCGACGAGCCTTTCGTGTACCTGCTGCCCGACGGACAGCTGCCCAAGACCGGAGCGGTGACCGGCAGCAACGCCGCGCAGCTCGCCATCGCGGTCGACGAGGACGCTTCGACGTTCATCGCGATCGCCGCCATCGACAATCTCGTGAAGGGAACCGGAGGAGCGGCTGTGCAGTCGATGAACCTCGCCCTGGGCTGGCCCGAGGCCGAGGGCCTCTCGACGGTGGGGGTCGCGCCGTGACGCGGCTGCTGCGCACCCAGGGTGTCACCGCGCCCGCGGGTTTCCGGGCCACCGGCATCGCCGCGGGCATCAAGGCGTCCGGCAAGCTCGACCTGGCGCTGGTCTTCAACGAAGGGCCCGACCATGCGGCCGCGGGCGTGTTCACCCGCAACAAGATCAAGGCCGCCCCGGTGCTGTGGTCACAGCAGGTGCTCACCACCGGTCGGCTGCGCGCGGTGCTGCTGAACTCCGGCGGCGCCAACGCCTGCACCGGCCCCGGAGGATTCCAGGACACGCACGCCACCGCCGAGGCCGTCGCGTCCGCACTGTCCAACTGGGGCACCGAGACCGGGGCTGTCGAGGTCGCGGTGTGCTCGACCGGGCTCATCGGCGACCGGCTGCCGATGGACAAGGTGCTCGCCGGCGTCGAGGAGATCGTGCGCGAGATGGCCGGCGGGCTGAGCGGCGGGGAAGAGGCCGCCCGGGCCATCATGACCACCGACACCGTGCCCAAACAGGCCGCGCTCCACCACAGGGACCAATGGACCGTCGGCGGGATGGCCAAGGGCGCCGGCATGCTGGCGCCGTCGCTGGCGACGATGCTGTGCGTGATCACCACCGACGCCGTCGCGAGCCCGCAGGCGCTGCAGTCCGCGCTGAAGAACGCCGCCGCAAGGACTTTCGACCGGCTCGACATCGACGGCAGCTGCTCGACGAACGACACCGTGCTGCTGCTGTCCTCGGGGGCCAGTGAGGTCACCCCGAGCCAGGAGGCGCTCGACGACGCGGTGCTGCAGGTGTGCGAAGACCTGTGCGCGCAGCTGCAGGCCGACGCCGAGGGTGTCACCAAGCGGATCATCGTCACCGTCACCGGCGCCGAAAGCGAGGACGACGCGGTGACCGCGGCACGCGTGATCGCCCGCGACAGCCTGGTCAAGACCGCACTGTTCGGTTCCGACCCGAACTGGGGCCGGGTGCTCGCCGCGGTCGGGATGGCCCCGGTCAAGCTCGACGCCGGGCGGATCGCGGTGTCGTTCAACGGTTTCCCGGTGTGCGTGGACAGTACGGGGACGCCCGGCGCACGCGAGGTCGACCTGTCGGGTGAGGACATCGGCGTCGTGGTGGATCTCGGTGTCGGGTCCGCGTCGGCGTCGATCCGCACCACCGACCTGTCGCACGCCTACGTCGAAGAGAACTCGGCCTACAGCTCATGAGCCTGACGACACCCGAGAAGGCGCAGGTGCTCGCCGACGCGCTGCCATGGCTGACCGCGCTGAACGGCAAGATCGTCGTGGTCAAGTACGGCGGCAACGCGATGGTCGACGATCGGCTCAAGGCCGCGTTCGCCGCCGACATGGTGTTTCTGCGCAACTGCGGGATCCACCCGGTCGTGGTGCACGGCGGCGGGCCGCAGATCTCGGCCATGCTCAAGAAGCTGGGCATCCCAGGCGATTTCAAGGGCGGCTTCCGCGTCACCACCCCTGAGGTGCTCGACGTCGCGCGCATGGTGCTGTTCGGTCAGGTCGGCCGCGAGCTGGTCAATCTGATCAACGCGTACGGTCCCTACGCGGTGGGCATCACCGGCGAGGACGCCCATCTGTTCACCGCGGTGCGGCGCACCGTGCTGGTCGACGGTGTCGCCACCGACATCGGCCTGGTCGGCGATGTGGAGAAGGTCAACACCGGCGCCGTATTGGACCTGATCGCCGCGGGCCGGATCCCGGTGGTCTCGACGATCGCGCCCGACGCCTCGGGGCTGGTCTACAACATCAACGCCGACACCGCCGCCGCCGCGCTGGCCGAAGCCCTCGGGGCCGAGAAGCTGCTGATGCTCACCGATGTCGAAGGCCTCTACACGCGCTGGCCCGACCGCGATTCGCTGGTCAGCCAGATCAACTCCGATGCGCTGACCGAGCTGCTCCCGACGCTGGAAGAGGGCATGGTGCCCAAGATCGAGGCGTGCCTGCGCGCGATCAACGGCGGCGTGCCGAGCGCCCATGTGATCGACGGCCGGGTGGAGCACTGCGTGCTGGTCGAACTGTTCACCGATGAAGGCGCGGGGACGAAGGTGATGCGTTCGGCGACGAAGGAGCCGGACAAGGAGGCTGGAGCGTGAGCAACCTGCTGGACCGCTGGTCGGCGGTCATGATGGACAACTACGGCACCCCGCCGCTGGCGCTGGCCAGCGGGCACGGCGCGGTGGTGACCGACGTCGACGGTAAGAGCTACATCGACCTGCTCGGCGGCATCGCCGTCAACGTGCTCGGCCACGGCCATCCGGCGGTGATCGAGGCGGTCACCCGTCAGATGAGCACGCTGGGACACACCTCGAACCTGTACGCCACCGAACCGGGTGTCGCGCTCGCCGAAGCGCTGGTCGCCCAGCTCGGCGCGCCGGCCAAGGTGTTCTTCTGTAATTCCGGAACCGAGGCCAACGAGGTCGCCTTCAAGATCACCCGGCTCACCGGCAAGACGAAGATCATTGCGGCGCAAGGCGCTTTCCACGGCAGGACGATGGGATCGCTGGCGCTGACCGGCCAGCCGGCCAAGCAGGCGCCGTTCGAGCCGCTGCCCGGCTACGTCACGCACGTGCCGTACGGGGACGTCGACGCGTTGCGCGCCGTCGTCGATTCGGAGACCGCCGCGGTGTTCCTCGAGCCGATCATGGGGGAGGGCGGCGTGGTCGTGCCGCCGGCCGGCTATCTGGTGGCGGCCCGCGAGATCACCGCCGCGCACGGCGCGCTGCTCGTCCTCGACGAGGTGCAGACGGGGGTCGGGCGTACCGGGGCGTTCTTCGCCCACCAGCATGACGGCATCACCCCGGATGTCGTGACCATGGCCAAGGGCCTCGGCGGCGGTCTGCCGATCGGCGCGTGCCTGGCCGTCGGTGACACCGCGGCCCTGCTCACTCCCGGCCTGCACGGCAGCACCTTCGGCGGTAACCCGGTGTGCACCGCGGCCGCGCTCGCGGTGCTCAAGGTGCTCGCCGACGAAGGTCTCGTCGAGCGTGCCGACGTGCTCGGCAAGACCATCGCGCACGGCGTGGAGGAGCTGAACCATCCGCTGGTCGACCATGTCCGCGGTCGCGGCCTGCTGCGCGGGATCGTGCTGACGGCCGACGTGGCCAAAGCGGTCGAGGCCGGCGCGCGCGAAGCGGGTTTCCTCGTCAACGCCGCGGCGGGTGACGTGATCCGGCTGGCGCCGCCGCTGGTGATCACCGAGGCCGAGGTCGAATCGTTCCTGGCGGCCCTGCCGCGAATCCTCAACCAGGTGGAGAGTTCCCGATGATCCGGCATTTCCTTCGTGACGACGACTTCTCGCCCGACGAGCAGGCCGAGGTGCTCGCCCTGGCGGCGGAGCTGAAGAAGAACCCGGTCAGCCGGCGGCCCCTCGAAGGCCCGCGCGGCGTCGCGGTGATCTTCGAGAAGAACTCCACCCGCACCCGGTTCTCGTTCGAGATGGGGATCGCGCAGCTCGGTGGGCACGCCGTCGTCGTCGACGGCCGCAGCACCCAACTCGGCCGTGAGGAGACCCTCGAGGACACCGGTGCGGTGCTGTCGCGGTACGTCGACGCGATCGTGTGGCGCACGTTCGCGCAGGAGCGGCTCACCGCGATGGCCAGCGGCGCGACCGTGCCGATCATCAATGCGCTGTCCGACGAGTTCCATCCGTGCCAGGTGCTCGCCGATCTGCAGACCCTGGCCGAGCGCAAGGGCTCGCTGAAGGGCCTGCGGCTGTCGTACTTCGGCGACGGCGCCAACAACATGGCGCACTCGCTGATGCTGGGCGGGGTGACCGCGGGTATCGACGTGACGATCGCGGCGCCGCCCGGTTTCGCACCGCACCCGATGTTCGTCGCGGCCGCGGAGACCCGCGCGCACCAGACGGGCGCGAAGGTCACGCTGACCGACGATCCGATCGCCGCCGCATCCGGGGCCGACGTGCTGGTGACCGACACCTGGACGTCGATGGGCCAGGAGAACGACGGGCTCGACCGGGTCCGGCCGTTCCGGCCGTTCCAGCTCAACGCCGAACTGCTCGGCCACGCCGACTCCGAAGCCGTGGTGCTGCACTGCCTTCCGGCGCACCGCGGCCACGAGATCACCGACGACGTGATCGACGGACCGCAGAGCGCGGTGTGGGACGAGGCCGAGAACCGGCTGCACGCGCAGAAAGCGCTGATGGTGTGGCTGCTGGAGAGCTCCGGGGTCGGGCCGTGACAGCCGCCACCACCCGGGCGGGCAGGCAGGCCCGCATCGTCGCGCTGCTGTCGTCGAACTCGGTGCGCAGCCAGACCGAACTGGCCGCGCTGCTCGCCGACGAGGGGATCGACGTCACCCAGGCCACGCTGTCGCGCGACCTCGAAGAACTCGGCGCGGTGAAGCTGCGCGGCGCCGACGGCGGTGTCGGGGTCTACGTGGTGCCCGAGGACGGCAGCCCCGTCCGCGGCGTCGCCGGCGGTACCGAACGGGTCACCCGGTTACTCGGCGACCTGTTGGTGTCCACCGATGCCAGCGGCAACCTCGCGGTGCTGCGCACGCCTCCCGGCGCCGCGCACTACCTGGCCAGCGCGATCGACCGTGCGGTGCTGCCTTACGTGGTCGGCACGGTCGCCGGGGACGACACGATCCTCGTGATCGCCCGCGAGCCGATGACCGGCGCCGAACTGGCCGTCGCCATCGAGAACCTGTCCAAAACTTGATATTGCAGACCTGAACTAGCCCTTAGAAGAAGGAGTTTCGTTATGTCCGACCGCGTCATCCTGGCCTATTCCGGTGGCCTGGACACCTCGGTTGCGATCAGCTGGATCGCCAAGGAGACCGGTAAAGAGGTCGTCGCCGTCGCCATCGATCTCGGTCAGGGCGGCGAGGACATGGAGGTGGTGCGCCAGCGCGCCCTCGACTGCGGCGCCGTCGAGGCGGTCGTCGTCGACGCCCGCGACGAGTTCGCCGAGCAGTACTGCTTGCCGGCCATCCAGTCCAACGCGCTCTACATGGACCGCTACCCGCTGGTGTCGGCGCTGAGCCGGCCCTTGATCGTCAAGCACCTGGTGGAGGCCGCGCGCGAGCACGGCGGCGGCGTCGTCGCCCACGGCTGCACCGGCAAGGGCAACGACCAGGTTCGCTTCGAGGTCGGATTCGCGTCGCTGGCACCGGATCTCAAGGTGCTCGCCCCGGTGCGCGACTACGCGTGGACCCGTGAGAAGGCCATCGCGTTCGCCGAGGAGAACGCGATCCCGATCAACGTCACCAAGCGGTCGCCGTTCTCGATCGACCAGAACGTGTGGGGCCGTGCGGTGGAGACCGGCTTCCTGGAGCACCTGTGGAACGCCCCGACCAAGGACGTCTACGACTACACCGAGGACCCGACGGTCAACTGGAACAGCCCCGACGAGGTCATCATCGGCTTCGAGAAGGGTGTCCCGGTCTCGATCGACGGCAAGCCGGTCACCGTGCTGGAGGCCATCGAAGAGCTCAACGCGCGCGCTGGCGCCCAGGGCGTGGGCCGGCTCGACGTCGTCGAGGACCGGCTGGTGGGCATCAAGAGCCGCGAGATCTACGAGGCGCCGGGCGCGATGGTGCTGATCACCGCGCACACCGAGCTCGAGCACGTCACGCTGGAGCGTGAGCTCGGCCGGTTCAAGCGCACCACCGACCAGAAGTGGGGCGAGCTGGTGTACGACGGCCTCTGGTTCTCGCCGCTCAAGCGGGCGCTGGAGTCCTTCGTGGCGAACACCCAGGAGCACGTCAGCGGTGAGATCCGGCTGGTGCTGCACGGCGGGCACATCGCGGTCAACGGCAGGCGCAGCAGCGAGTCGCTGTACGACTTCAACCTCGCCACCTACGACGAGGGCGACAGCTTCGACCAGTCGTCGGCCAAGGGCTTCGTGCACGTGCACGGCCTGTCGTCGAGCCTGTCGGCGCGCCGGGACCTGGCGGGGAAGTAGCGCCGTGAGCACCAACGAGGGTTCGCTGTGGGGCGGCCGGTTCGCCGACGGGCCCGCGGACGCCCTTGCCGCACTGAGCAAGTCGACGCACTTCGACTGGGTGCTCGCGCCGTATGACGTGCAGGCGTCGAAAGCCCATGCCCGCGTGCTGTTCCGGGCGGGGCTGCTGACCGAGGAGCAGCGCGACGGACTGCTCGCCGGGCTGGACAGCCTCGGATCCGACGTCGCCGACGGCAGCTTCGGCCCGCTGGTCACCGACGAGGATGTGCACGGCGCGCTGGAGCGCGGCCTGATCGACCGGGTCGGTCCGGACCTGGGCGGCCGGTTGCGGGCCGGCCGGTCCCGTAACGACCAGGTGGCCACGCTGTTCCGGCTGTGGCTGCGTGACGCGGTGCGGCGGGTCGCCGACGGTGTCCTCGAGGTGGTGTCGGCGTTGGCGACCCAGGCCGCCGCGCACCCCACCGCGATCATGCCGGGCAAGACCCACCTGCAGTCGGCGCAGCCGGTGCTGCTGGCGCACCAGCTGCTGGCGCATGCGCACCCGCTGCTGCGCGACGTCGACCGGCTGGTCGACCTCGACAAGCGGACGGCGGTGTCGCCGTACGGATCCGGCGCGCTGGCCGGATCGTCGCTGGGGCTCGATCCCGACGCGATCGCCGAGGAGCTCGGCTTCACCGCCGCGGCGGACAACTCGATCGACGCCACCGCGTCCCGGGACTTCGCGGCCGAGGCCGCGTTTGTCCTCACGATGATCGGGGTCGACCTGTCTCGGCTGGCCGAGGACATCATCCTGTGGAGCACAACCGAATTCGGGTATGTCACGCTGCACGACGCGTGGTCGACGGGCAGTTCGATCATGCCGCAGAAGAAGAACCCCGACATCGCCGAGCTCGCGCGCGGCAAGGCAGGCCGCCTGATCGGTAACCTCACCGGTCTGCTGGCCACGCTCAAGGCGCAGCCGCTGGCCTACAACCGGGATCTGCAGGAGGACAAGGAACCCGTCTTCGACTCGGTCGCCCAGCTCGAGCTGGTGCTGCCCGCGATGGCGGGTCTGGTCGGCACGCTGCGCTTCGACGTCGACCGCATGGCCGAGCTGGCCCCGCTGGGATACACACTGGCCACCGACGTCGCCGAATGGCTGGTGCGCCGCGGGGTGCCGTTCCGCGTCGCGCACGAGGCCGCGGGTGCGGCGGTGCGCGCCGCCGAGGCGCGCGGCGTCGGCCTGGAGGACCTCGCCGATGCCGAACTGGCGGGTATCCACCCCGAGCTGACGGCCGAGGTGCGTGACGTGCTGACCATCGACGGCTCGGTGAACTCGCGCGATGCGCGCGGTGGTACCGCGCCCGTCCAGGTGGCCCGGCAACTCGGTGCCGTGCACGAGACCGCGGACGCCCTGAGGTCGCGGTTGCGCCGCTAGCATTCAGCGGTATGGACCCCCAGCCCGCCGCACCGGCGGTGTCCGCCGGCCGACGGTCGCGGGTGGGGCAGTGGCTGGCGAGCCGCAGGGTGAGCCAGTGGTCGAAAGCCGCGGTGGCCGCGTTCGTCGCATTCACGGCGTTGTTCGGCGGGCTGGACCGGGTGGACAACGGCGCGACACCGTTCGCGCCCGGTGAGGAGTTCAGCGACGGGCAGTACACCGTCACCGTCGATCGGGCGAGACTGCTCGAGACGATCCAGGGTGGGGGTCTGACCGTCGGTCCGGCCACCCCGGGACAGCTCTATCTGGGCGTGGTCGCGACGCTGCGCAACGACGGAACCATCCCCGGGCGGCTGCGCGACGAGCTGGATCTGCGCGGCGTGCCGGGGGAGAGGTTCTACGGCGTGTTCCGGTTCCGGGACGGCTCGCCGATCACCAACCTCGGTCCCGGCCTGACCGAGCAGGTGGTGTTCGCCTGGCAGGTCCCCGCCGACGCGCTGGCGCAGGGCAGCACCGTCACCGTCCGGGTGTGGAAGAAGAGCTTCAAGCAGCTGATGGTCACCTACGGCGGTAAGGAGTGGCTGGACAGTCTCACCGATTACGGGGTCACCGAGCTGGTGGTCGGGGCGCCGTCACCGTGAGGACATCACCGTGAGGACCCTGAACGCGAACGTCAAGGCGCTGCTGTCCACCCTCTGCGTCGTCGTGACCGTGGCCGCCGCGGCGCTGGTGTGGCACCACCTTCCGACGACGCTGGACATCTACGGCCCGTTCGAGGTCCGCGGCCGCGCGGGAGAACCGGTACAGGGCAGCGCGCTGCGCGCCACGGTCACCGCGGTGCGCATCGGGCCCCGGCTGGATTCCGTTCCGGCAGCAGGCATGTGGGTCGTCATCGACACCACCCTGGAGGCGGTGCGGGCCACCGAGCTGCCGCGCGCGGACCTGATCGTCGGACCGAACACGTACGCCAGATCCGATCAGTTCTCTCTGGACACGCTCGGCGAGGAGATCTCGCCGGGGATCGCCCAGCACGGCAGCTGGCTGTTCGAGGTCGACCCACCGCTCGTCGAGGCGGGGTCCTCGACGCCGCTGTTGCTCAGGGTGTGGGCAGGCAGCGACTACCTGGGATCCCGGTTGGTCATCGACATCCCGGCCGACGACCCGCTGATCACCCGCGCCGACGACGTCGGACTCGCCGAGCGCACGGAGAGCGGGCGGTGATGCGGATGCCGGCGCTGTGGCAGCGCAACGCGATCGGTGCCGTCGTCGTCGCATGCGCTCTCGGCGCCTACACCGCCATCGACTTTGGACCGGCCTGGTCGGCGTATCGCCACACGCAGACACCCCAGCTGGTCGTGCCCGCCGGTCAGAGCGGCGCCGCCGACGGGCAGACCTGGGAGATCGAATCCATCCGGCAGCTGAACCGCAGACCGTTGAACTTCGGGCCGCAGCTTCCCGACGGCACGGTGATCACGGTGATCGTCGTGGACTGGTCCGGCACGGCGCTGCCCGGACTGTGTACCGGGGTCCTCACCGACGGTGAACGTCGTTGGGATGCCGAAAGGCTCGGCGGATTCGCGCCGATCCCGCCGGACGGGATGAAGGCCCGATGCGATGCACCGGGACGCATTCAGTTCGCGTTCGTGCTGCCCGAGGATGCCGTACCCACCGCACTGGACGTCACCCACAACGACGCGATCACGGTGCGGATGCTGCTGTAGGTGCGCTCGGCCGCACGTTCTCCAGGCAGTAGGCGACGGTCGACGCGATCAGGCACACCCGGAGCGGCTCGACGATCAGGTGGGATATCAGGACCAGCACCGGTTGCGCGAAGTTCCAGAACGCCAGAGGGTTCGGGCCGAACAGTTCGGCCGCGCCCCGGAAGAGATATCCGGCCCGCATCTCGGGACGGTAGAAACTGCCCGCCATGTCCAGCCACGCCAGACCGAGATATCCGAGGACGTACAACGACAACGCCAGCACCCCGCCGTGCAGGATCAGTCGAGCGGCGTCGGTGATGGTCCGGTAGTTGCCCAGTTTCGACACGAACCAGTCCCGGGCGTCCGCGCGGTGCACCTCGGGCAGCCGCGACCACCGTTCCCGGACCCGCTTCTGCCGCCCGGCGGTGCGTTCGAAGACCCAGTCGGCGCGCTGGCCGGCCACGCGGCGCGCGGCTCCCCGCCAGTCCCGGGGCGCGGTGACCCCGTAGACGATCGCCGCGACCGCGAGCCACAGCAGCGGTATCGTCGCGCCGCCGAACACGGTGCGTACCGCCCACATCATGGCGTCCCAGACCGCGTCGAGCGGTCCCAGATACGAGAACAGGCCCGCACGGGTCTCGTTGAACCAGACCACGATCCGCCGCTCGGAGAGCCATCCGGTGGGATTGAGGAAGAACGTCAGGTCCTTGCTGGCGGCGAAGCTGACACCGAGGAACACCCACAGGGTGTCCACGTAGACCCGGACGCCGATCATCCATCCCGGCAGCCGGTCCTTGACCATACTCAGCACGTACCGCGCCACCAGCGCGGCCAGGATCAGCACCCAGGTCAGATTGCTGATCGGCAGCGTCTCCGGATGCAGTTCGGTCGGGGCCGGGGACGTCATCGCGTCGCCGATCCGGTAGTCGAGCGCGCGCGCCTCGAACGCGATCCAGTCCTCGGCGAACATCTTCCACGCGAGATAGATCGCGAAGAACGGCACGATGACGGTCGAGAACACGTCGATGCTCCGTGCGGAACGCGACGGCACCGCGGCCAGCGCCGGGATGGCCCGCCGCAGCACGAAGAACATCGCGACATACGAACCCAGGCGGGACAGGCCGGCCAGCGGCATGATCAGCGACGCCCACACGTCGTTGTCCCAGCCCGCCCACGCCGCCAGTTCGATGGCGCCGCGGCGGCCGAGCAGCCCGAGCAGATAACACGCGGCCAGCTGCGGCCAGTATCGAACGAACAGTACGAACGGCCGCAGCAGATAGGTCATCTAGCCCTCGAGTCTCTCCGAGAGCTCGATCCAGCGTGACTCCTGTTCGGCCACCTGGGTTTCGAGCTCACGCAGTTCTTCGGTGAGCTTACCCAGACCGACATGGTCCGACTGGTCGTGGCGCGCCATCTCGTCGTGCTTGGCGCTGATGCGGTCCGCGAGCTTGGCCAGCGACCGGTCGACCGACGAGATCTCCTTCTCGATGCTGCGCAGCTCGGCACCCGAGAGCTGCTCTGTGACAGCGGGTTTCGCTTGGGCCGCGGCGGGCTCGGGCCGGTCGGCGGTCAGCCGCAGATACTCGGGGATGCCGCCGGGCAGGTGGCGCAGCCGTCCGTCGAGGATCGCGTACTGCTGATCGGTGATGCGCTCGAGCAGGTAGCGGTCGTGGGAGACCACGATCAGGGTTCCGGGCCAGGAGTCCAGCAGATCCTCGGTCGCGGTGAGCATGTCGGTGTCGACGTCGTTGGTCGGCTCGTCGAGCACCAGCACGTTGGGCTCCGACAGCAGCACGAGCATCAACTGCAGCCGCCGCCGTTGCCCGCCGGACAGTTCACCGACCCGCGCCGACAGGTGCGCGCGCGGAAAGCCCAGGCGCTCCAGCAGTTGCGCGGGGGTGACGTCCTTGCCGTCGATCTGGTAGGTGGTCTGCAGCCGCCCGAGCACCTCGCGCACCATGTCACCGGCCAGCGCGTCGAGCTCGCGCGACTCCTGGTCCAGCACCGCCAGCTGCACGGTCTTACCGCGTTTGACCCGGCCGGCCGTCGGCGTCACGGTGCCCGCGATCAGGCCTAGCAGCGTCGACTTCCCGGCGCCGTTGGCGCCGAGGATGCCGGTGCGCTCACCGGGGGCGATACGCCATTCGATGTCGCGCAACACTTCCCGGCCGCCGGGGTAGGTCACCGACACGTCGAGCAGGTCGATGACGTCCTTGCCCAGGCGCGCCATCGCCGCACGGGACAGCTCGACGCTGTTGCGCAGCGGCGGGACATCGGAGATCAGCGCGTTGGCCGCGTCGATGCGGAACTTCGGTTTCGACGTCCGGGCCGGCGGTCCGCGACGCAGCCACGCGAGCTCTTTGCGCATCAGGTTCTGCCGTTTGGCCTCCACGGCCGCGGCCTGGCGGTCCCGCTCGACGCGCTGCAGCACGTACGCCGCGTAGCCGCCCTCGAACGGTTCGACGATGCTGCCCGGCACGCCGCTGCCGCCCGGATGAACCTCCCAGGTGGCCGTCGCGACCTCGTCGAGGAACCAGCGGTCGTGGGTGACCAGCAGCAGCCCGCCCGTTCCGCGCGCCCACCGCTGCTTGAGGTGTTCGGCGAGCCAGGTGATGCCCTGGATGTCGAGATGGTTGGTCGGCTCGTCGAGCGCGACGACGTCCCATTCGTCGATCAGCAACGCGGCCAGCTGTACCCGGCGGCGCTGCCCGCCCGACAGCGTGCCCACAGGTGCGTCGAACGGGATGTCGGCGACCAGACCGCCGATCACGTCGCGGATCCGGGCGTCGCCGGCCCATTCGTGCTCGGCGCGGCCACCCACCAGCGACCAGCCGACGGTGCGGTCGGGATCCAGGATGTCGGACTGGTCCAGCGCGCCGACCCGCACACCGCCGCGGCGGGTGACCCGTCCGCCGTGCGGTTCGATCTGGCCGGTCAACAACCCCAGCAGGGTGGACTTGCCGTCGCCGTTTCGACCCACGATGCCGATCCGGTCGCCGTCGCTGACGCCGACGGTCACCGAATCGAACACCACCCCGGTGGGGTACTCCAGGTGGAGGTTCTCGCCCCCGAGCAGGTGTGCCATCGATTTTCGAGACTAGTGGGCCCGCGGTCGATAGCAGAAACCGGCGGTCGGCCCTGTGCGATCATGACCAGGTCTCGATCGGTGGAGCGAACAGCAAAGTGGGGAGCGTGCAGTGGTGGACCTCTCGGCGATCACCAAGCCGGTAGGACGATTGGTCGCTACGGCCCAGAACGGTCTCGAGGTGCTGCGCTACGGCGGACTCGAAACCGGCGCCGTGCCGTCGCCGTTCCAGATCATCGAGAGCGTGCCGATGTACCGGCTGCGGCGCTACTTCCCGCCGGACTCGCGACCGGGCGCCACCAAGCCGGGACCGCCGGTGCTGATGGTGCACCCGATGATGATGTCGGCCGACATGTGGGACGTCACCCGCGAAGACGGCGCCGTCGGCATCCTGCACCGGGCCGGCGTGGACCCGTGGGTCATCGACTTCGGTTCGCCGGACAAGATCGAGGGCGGGATGCAGCGCACCCTCGCCGACCACATCGTGGGGCTGAGCGAGGCCATCGACACCGTCAAGACGGTGACGGGCCGCGACGTGCACCTCGCCGGCTACTCCCAGGGCGGGATGTTCGCCTACCAGACCGCGGCGTACCGCCGGTCCAAAGACCTCGCCAGCATCGTCGCGTTCGGTTCGCCGGTCGACACGCTGGCCGCGCTGCCGATGAACCTGCCGGCGAGCATCGCACCGGCGGCCGCGGACTTCATGGCCGACCACGTGTTCAGCCGGATCGACATTCCGGGCTGGTTGGCGCGCACCGGATTCCAGATGCTCGACCCGGTCAAGACGGCCCAGTCGCGCATCGACTTCCTGCGCCAGCTGCACGACCGGGAGGCATTGCTGCCGCGGGAGCAGCAGCGCCGGTTCCTCGCGTCCGACGGCTGGATCGCCTGGTCGGGCCCGGCGATCTCGGAGCTGCTCAAACAGTTCATCGCCCACAACCGGATGATGAGCGGCGGCTTCGCGATCCACGGTGACCTGGTCACGCTCTCCGACATCGACATCCCGGTTCTGGCTGTCATCGGTGAGGTCGACGACATCGGTCAGCCGGCGTCGGTGCGCGGCATCAAGAGGGCCGCACCGAAAGCGGACGTCTACGAATTCCTGATCCGCGCAGGGCATTTCGGTCTGGTCGTCGGATCCAAGGCCAGCACCCAGACCTGGCCCACCGTCGCCGACTGGGTGCGCTGGCTCGACAGCGGCGGCCCGATGCCCGAGGGTGTGTCGCCGATGCCGGTGCAGCCGTCCGCGCCGTCCGAGAGCGGCGTGACGCTCGCGTCGCGGCTGGCGCACAGCACCGCGGCGGCCACCGAGATGGCGCTGACCCTGGCTAAGTCGGCCGCCGACGCGCTGGTCGCGGCGAACCGGTCCGCCCGCACCCTGGCCGTCGAGACCGCACGCACGCTGCCACGGCTGGCCCGTCTGGGACAGGTCAACGACCACACCAGGATCTCGCTGGGCCGCATCATGACCGAGCAGGCTCGCGACATGCCGCACAACGAGGGACTGCTGTTCGACGGGCGGGTGCACACCATCGAGGCGGTCGACCGCCGCGTGAACAACGTGGTGCGCGGCCTGATCGAGGTCGGTGTCCGGCAGGGCGCGCGCGTCGGTGTGCTGATGGAGACCCGGCCCAGCGCGCTGGTCGCGATCGCGGCACTGTCCCGGCTCGGTGCCGTGGCGGTGCTGATGCCGCCCGACGCGGACCTGGCCGAGGCCGCGCGCCTGGGCGCGGTCACCGAGATCATCGCCGACCCCACCCACCTCGCCGCGGCCAGCGCACTGGACATGCGGGTGCTCGTGCTCGGTGGCGGCGAATCCCGCGACCTGGACGTGCCGGAGTCCGGTGCCCGCGCGCAGATCATCGACATGGAGAAGATCGACCCCGACCGCGTCGAACTGCCCGGCTGGTACCGGCCCAATCCCGGTCTGGCGCGGGACCTGGCGTTCATCGGGTTCAGCACGGTCAGCGGCGAACTCGTCGCCCGCCAGATCACCAACTACCGGTGGGCGCTGTCGGCGTTCGGCACCGCGTCGGCGGCCAACCTGAGCCGTAACGACACGGTCTACTGCCTGACGCCGCTGCATCACCAGTCCGGGCTGCTGGTCAGCCTCGGCGGCGCGGTCGTCGGCGGCTCCCGCATCGCGTTGTCGCGCGAACTGCGCCCCGACCGCTTCGTCCAGGAGATCCGTCAGTACGGCGTCACCGTCGTGTCCTATACGTGGGCGATGCTGCGCGAGGTCATCGACGATCCGGGCTTCTCGCTCAACGGCAACCATCCCATGCGGCTGTTCATCGGCGCCGGTATGCCCGCCGGGCTGTGGCAGCGCGTCGTGGACGTGTTCGCCCCGGCGAACGTCGTCGAGTTCTTCGCGACCACCGACGGCCAGGCCGTGCTCGCCAACGTCAAGGGCGCCAAGATCGGCAGCAAGGGCAGGCCGCTGCCCGGCGGCGGGGAGATCGCGCTGGCCGCCTACGACCCCGAGGACAACCTGATCCTCGAAGACAAGCAGGGGTTCGTCCGGCGCGCGGACGTCGGCGAGGTGGGTGTGCTGCTGGCTCACCCGCGCGGGCCGGTCGACCCGTTGGCGTCGGTGAAGCGGGGCGTGTTCGCGCCCGCGGACACCTGGGTGTCCACCGAGTACCTGTTCCGCCGCGACGAGGACGGCGACTACTGGCTGGTCGACAACCGCGCAGCGGTGATCCGCACCCCGCGGGGGGTGGTGTTCGCCGCGACGGTCAACGACGCCGTCGGCAGGCTGGACGCGGTCGACATGGCGGTCACCTATGAGGTGCAGAGCAACGGCAGGACGCTGGCCGTCACGGCGCTGGCGCTGCGACCCGGCGGAAGCGTCCCGTCGGCGGACCTGTCGGAGGCGCTGGCCGACCTTCCGGTCGGGTCACCGCCCGACATCGTGCACGTCGCCCCGGACATGACGCTGACCGCGACGTTCCGGCCGCTGGCCGGGCCGCTGCAGAAGAAGGGCCTGCCGAGAGCGTCGCGTAACGCCTGGTACCTGGACCCCGATACCCATCGGTACAAGCGGTTGACCGTTGCCGTGCGCAGCGAGCTCGCGGGCACTTCACAGTGATGCCGGGCCCGACGCGCACTGTTACGCTCGCCGGGTCGGCTGCCCCAACGCGCTGGAGGATTGAATGACTTCGCACAACAGCACCGACGGTGTGTCTCTGCCCCGCATCGCGGCGGGGGCAGTCCTCGGTGCCGCTCTGGCCTTCGGCACGGTCACCGGCATCGCGCCGCTCGCGGCCGCGCAGCCGACCACCAAGGCCGAGGTCCCGCCGCCCCCGCGGGTCAACCCCGACCAGGTGCTGATGGCGATCTCGCAGGAGTACCAGACCGGAGCCAGCGGCGGCCAGGTGTCGAAGCTGATCGAGCAGGTGATGACGCTGCGCAAGCGCGGCATCCGTCCGTCGGTCGCCAACACCCAGGCCTTGCTCGCCGGGCTCGACGCCCGCCCGAACCAGAAGCCGCTGATCGACGCGCTTCAGTCCACGCTGATCTACCAGCGCAAGGTGATGGCGCAGGGGGCGAACCAGATGCCGTCGGGCGGCGGTGCACCGCCGGTCGCCACGCCGGGCAGCCCCGGTGGCGGCATGGGTTCGCCGGCCTGGTCTCCCGGTAATCCGATGCAGCAGGGCGGCGAGACCATTTTCCCGATGCCCGGTCGCTGACCGATGGCGCTCGATGACACGTTGCTCGCCATCCTGGTCTGCCCGCAGGACCGCGGGCCACTGCTGGCGGTCGACGGATGCCTGTACAACCCGAGGCTGAAGCGGAAGTACCGCATCGACGACGGAATCCCGGTGCTGCTCATCGACGAGGCCGTCTCGGTCGACGATGACGAGCACCGGCGCCTTGTCGCCGCTGCCGAACAGTCGTAACCGGGCGGTTCCGCCTCTCGATGAGTTCCGCGGACCTGGAGATCGATCCGCTCAGTGCGGCGCGTCTGTTGCTCGGTGCCGAGTTGACCGGCCGCGGTGTGACAGCGACGGTCGTCGAGGTGGAGGCCTACGGCGGCCCCGCCGACGGTCCGTGGCCGGATGCGGCCGCCCACTCGTACCGGGGCCCCGGGCTGCGTAACTCGGTGATGTTCGGTCCGCCCGGTCGGCTCTACACCTATCGAAGCCACGGCATCCATGTGTGCGCGAACGTTGTATGTGCCTCCGACGGCGTCGCCGCAGCGGTCTTGCTCCGCGCGGCGGTCGTCGACACCGGCCTCGATGTGGCCTGGTCCCGACGGGGTGCGGCGGTGCGCGAATCCGGGTTGGCGCGCGGACCAGGCAATCTGTGCTCGGCGTTGGGCATCACCATGGACGACAACGGGACCGACCTGTTCGATCCGCGATCCCCGGTGCGGCTGAGGCTCGGCGAACTGCGGGTCGGGGACGCCGGCCCGCGGGTCGGGGTCAGCAAGGCGGCCGACCGGCCGTGGCGGATGTGGCTTCCCGGTCACCCCGAGGTGTCGGCGTATCGGCGCAGCCCGCGGGCACCGGCTCCGGGGGAGAGCGACTAGTACGGAAAGATCGGGGCCATGAGCACGCCGGACATCCTGGACGAGTTGGAATGGCGTGGACTGGTCGCCCAGTCCACCGACCGTGACGCGCTGGCCGAGGCGCTCGCCGCCGGCCCGATCACCGTCTACTCCGGTTTCGATCCGACCGCGCCGAGCCTGCACGCCGGGCATCTGATCCCGCTGCTGACCCTGCGCCGGTTCCAGCAGGCCGGGCACCGGCCGATCGTCCTCGCCGGCGGCGCCACCGGAATGATCGGTGACCCGCGCGATGTGGGGGAGCGCACCCTGAACACCGCCGACACTGTCGCCGACTGGGCCGGGCGCATCCGCGGTCAGCTCGAGCGCTTCGTGGAGTTCGACGAATCCCCAACCGGCGCCGTGATCGCCGACAACCTGTCGTGGACGGCTGAGCTGTCGGCCATCGAGTTCCTGCGTGACGTCGGTAAGTACTTCTCGGTGAATGTGATGTTGGACCGCGACACCGTCCGGCGCAGGCTGGAGGGGGACGGCATCTCCTACACCGAGTTCAGCTACATGCTGCTGCAGGCCAACGACTACGTGGAGTTGCATCAGCGGTACGGCTGCACGCTGCAGATCGGTGGCTCGGACCAGTGGGGCAACATCATCGCCGGGGTGCGATTGGTGCGCCAGAAAGCCGGCGCGCCGGTGCACGCGATGACGACACCGCTGGTCACCGACTCCGAGGGCAAGAAGTTCGGGAAGTCCACCGGCGGGGGCAGTCTGTGGCTCGACCCCGACATGACCAGCCCGTACGCCTGGTACCAGTACTTCATCAACACCGCGGACGCCGACGTGATCCCGTACCTGCGGTGGTTCACGTTCCTGACCGCCGACGAGTTGGCCGAACTGGAGCAGGCCACCGCGGAGCGTCCGCACGAACGCGCGGCGCAGCGCCGACTCGCGCGCGAGCTGACCAACCTGGTGCACGGCGAGGACGCGACCGCCGCGGTCGAGCACGCCAGCCAGGCGCTGTTCGGCCGGGCCGAGCTCGCCGATCTCGACGAGGCGACGTTGGCCGGCGCGGTCCGCGAGGCATCGGTCGCGCAGCTGGAACCCGGGGGTCCCGACTCGATTGTCGATCTCTTGGTCGCCACCGGACTGTCGGCGAGTAAGGGCGCCGCGCGGCGGACCGTCGCCGAAGGCGGGGCGTACGTCAACAACGTGAAGATCGACCGTGACGACTGGGTTCCGCAGGCGTCGGACTTCCTGCACGGCAAGTGGTTGGTGCTGCGTCGAGGTAAGCGGAATATCGCCGGGGTCGAGCGCGTTGGATGACGGCGGAGTCGCCAGCCTTCTGTGCCGGTTGAAAAACCGGCTCTACCAGGCGATTTGACTCTGAGTTATCCCTGACGTAACTTTACCGAGTCGCTGCGACACGGGCCAGAAACCCGGAGAGCGCGGCGGCCTCCAGAAGGTGATCCGCTTCGGTGGGTTCCTTCAACTGTCCGCACAGAGACCACGGCTTTTGGCCGGGGATTTGTTGCGCGGCCAGTGGGGCGTGTTGTTTGAGAACTCAATAGTGTGTTTGGTGGTTTTTGTTTGTTGTTTTTTGACTCACCTCTTTTTCCCGTTTAGGGGTGGGTTGTTTTTTGATGCCAGTTTGTTTGGTGTCTTTTGTTTGTGATCGGATTTTTCTGATTCGAATTCTGCCTGGCCTTTTTGGTTGGGAAGTTTTTGTTTGGAGAGTTTGATCCTGGCTCAGGACGAACGCTGGCGGCGTGCTTAACACATGCAAGTCGAACGGAAAGGCCCTTCGGGGTACTCGAGTGGCGAACGGGTGAGTAACACGTGGGTGATCTGCCCTGCACTTTGGGATAAGCCTGGGAAACTGGGTCTAATACCGAATAGGATCACTGGCTTCATGGTCGGTGGTGGAAAGCTTTTGCGGTGTGGGATGGGCCCGCGGCCTATCAGCTTGTTGGTGGGGTAATGGCCTACCAAGGCGACGACGGGTAGCCGGCCTGAGAGGGTGACCGGCCACACTGGGACTGAGATACGGCCCAGACTCCTACGGGAGGCAGCAGTGGGGAATATTGCACAATGGGCGCAAGCCTGATGCAGCGACGCCGCGTGAGGGATGACGGCCTTCGGGTTGTAAACCTCTTTCGCCAGGGACGAAGCGCAAGTGACGGTACCTGGAGAAGAAGGACCGGCCAACTACGTGCCAGCAGCCGCGGTAATACGTAGGGTCCGAGCGTTGTCCGGAATTACTGGGCGTAAAGAGCTCGTAGGTGGTTTGTCGCGTTGTTCGTGAAAACTCACAGCTTAACTGTGGGCGTGCGGGCGATACGGGCAGACTAGAGTACTGCAGGGGAGACTGGAATTCCTGGTGTAGCGGTGGAATGCGCAGATATCAGGAGGAACACCGGTGGCGAAGGCGGGTCTCTGGGCAGTAACTGACGCTGAGGAGCGAAAGCGTGGGGAGCGAACAGGATTAGATACCCTGGTAGTCCACGCCGTAAACGGTGGGTACTAGGTGTGGGTTTCCTTCCTTGGGATCCGTGCCGTAGCTAACGCATTAAGTACCCCGCCTGGGGAGTACGGCCGCAAGGCTAAAACTCAAAGGAATTGACGGGGGCCCGCACAAGCGGCGGAGCATGTGGATTAATTCGATGCAACGCGAAGAACCTTACCTGGGTTTGACATGCACAGGACGCCGGCAGAGATGTCGGTTCCCTTGTGGCCTGTGTGCAGGTGGTGCATGGCTGTCGTCAGCTCGTGTCGTGAGATGTTGGGTTAAGTCCCGCAACGAGCGCAACCCTTGTCTCATGTTGCCAGCACGTAATGGTGGGGACTCGTGAGAGACTGCCGGGGTCAACTCGGAGGAAGGTGGGGATGACGTCAAGTCATCATGCCCCTTATGTCCAGGGCTTCACACATGCTACAATGGCCGGTACAAAGGGCTGCGATGCCGTGAGGTGGAGCGAATCCTTTCAAAGCCGGTCTCAGTTCGGATCGGGGTCTGCAACTCGACCCCGTGAAGTCGGAGTCGCTAGTAATCGCAGATCAGCAACGCTGCGGTGAATACGTTCCCGGGCCTTGTACACACCGCCCGTCACGTCATGAAAGTCGGTAACACCCGAAGCCGGTGGCCTAACCCTTGTGGAGGGAGCCGTCGAAGGTGGGATCGGCGATTGGGACGAAGTCGTAACAAGGTAGCCGTACCGGAAGGTGCGGCTGGATCACCTCCTTTCTAAGGAGCACCACGAGAATCAGGCCCGCCCACATCGTGTGGGGGTTCGGTGATCTGATCGATTCGTTGGATGGCCTCGCACCTGTAGTGGGTGGGGGTCTGGTGCAACAACAAACGTTGAGCCGGCGTGGGAAAACCGTCGGTGAAGGAAATTGCCGGACACACTATTGGGCTTTGAGACAACAGGCCCTGCGACCCGTTGGGGTCGGCCATCGCCCGTTGGGGTGGTGGAGCGTGTTGTTGCCCTGCTTTGGTGGTGGGGTGTGGTGTTTGATTCGTGGATAGTGGTTGCGAGCATCGAAGGATGCGCCGGCTTTCGGGTTGGTGTGTCTTTCATGTAATGCAAATTTCTGATTGATCCCAGCCTTTCGGGGTTGGGTGACTCATTTTTTGGTTTTGTGTTGTAAGTGTTTAAGGGCGCATGGTGGATGCCTTGGCACTAGGAGCCGATGAAGGACGTGGGAGGCTGCGATATGCCTCGGGGAGCTGCCAACCGAGCGTTGATCCGAGGATGTCCGAATGGGGAAACCCGGCACGAGTGATGTCGTGTCACCCAGCGCTGAATATATAGGCGTTGGGGGGGAACGCGGGGAAGTGAAACATCTCAGTACCCGTAGGAAGAGAAAACAACAGTGATTCCGTGAGTAGTGGCGAGCGAAAGCGGAGGATGGCTAAACCGTGTGCATGTGATACCCGGCGGGGGTGTGTGCGTGTTGTGGGGCGTTCCTTCTTCTCCGCCGAGAGGAGCGAGAGTGATAAACCGTTGGGTTAGTTGAAGTGGCCTGGGATGGCCTGCCGTAGTGGGTGAGAGCCCCGTAGATGAAAACTCAATGGCTTTCGTGGAATGTTTTCCCCGAGTAGCAGCGGGCCCGTGGAATCTGCTGTGAATCTGCCGGGACCACCCGGTAAGCCTGAATACTTCCTAGTGACCGATAGCGGATTAGTACCGTGAGGGAATGGTGAAAAGTACCCCGGGAGGGGAGTGAAATAGTACCTGAAACCGTGCGCTTACAATCCGTCAGAGCCCTCCTTCGTGGTGGGGTGATGGCGTGCCTTTTGAAGAATGAGCCTGCGAGTCAGGGACATGTCGCGAGGTTAACCCGGGTGGGGTAGCCGTAGCGAAAGCGAGTCTGAATAGGGCGTATCCACACAGGAGTGTGTGGTGTAGTGGTGTGTTCTGGACCCGAAGCGGAGTGATCTACCCATGGCCAGGGTGAAGCGCGGGTAAGACCGCGTGGAGGCCCGAACCCACTTAGGTTGAAGACTGAGGGGATGAGTTGTGGGTAGGGGTGAAAGGCCAATCAAACTCCGTGATAGCTGGTTCTCCCCGAAATGCATTTAGGTGCAGCGTCGCAGTGTTCGTGTTGGAGGTAGAGCTACTGGATGGCCGATGGGCCCCACAGGGTTACTGACGTCAGCCAAACCCGAATGCCGACACGGTGTAATGCGGCAGTGAGACGGCGGGGGATAAGCTCCGTGCGTCGAGAGGGAAACAGCCCAGATCGCCGGCTAAGGCCCCTAAGCGTGTGCTAAGTGGAAAAGGATGTGCAGTCGCGAAGACAACCAGGAGGTTGGCTTAGAAGCAGCCACCCTTGAAAGAGTGCGTAATAGCTCACTGGTCAAGTGATTGTGCGCCGATAATGTAGCGGGGCTCAAGCACACCGCCGAAGCCGCGGCAGCTGACTTTTGTTGGCTGGGTAGGGGAGCGTCCTGCATCCGGTGAAGCAGCCGAGTAATCGAGTTGTGGAGGGTGTGGGAGTGAGAATGCAGGCATGAGTAGCGATAAGGCAAGTGAGAACCTTGCCCGCCGGAAGACCAAGGGTTCCTGGGCCAGGCCAGTCCGCCCAGGGTGAGTCGGGACCTAAGGCGAGGCCGACAGGCGTAGTCGATGGACAACGGGTTGATATTCCCGTACCCGTGTGTGAGCGTCCCTGATGAATCCATCTTGCTAACCGCCCAAAACCAGGGCCACTGATCCCTTCGGGGTGACGGGTTCTGGGGCTGCGCGGGACCCAGGTGGGTAGTAGTCAAGCGATGGGGTGACGCAGGAAGGTAGCCGTACCGGTCAGTGGTAATACCGGGGTAAACCTGTAGGGAGAAACCTAGGCAAATCCGGGTTTCATAGATCCTGAGAGGTGATGCATAGCCGATTGAGGCGAATTCGGTGATCCTATGCTGTCGAGAAAAGCCTCTAGCGAGCGCACACACGGCCCGTACCCCAAACCAACACAGGTGGTCAGGTAGAGAATACCGAGGCGTACGAGTGAACTATGGTTAAGGAACTCGGCAAAATGCCCCCGTAACTTCGGGAGAAGGGGGACCCACATACCGTCAACACCCTTGCGGTGGGCAGCGGGAGTGGGTGGCACAAACCAGTGAGAAGCGACTGTTTACTAAAAACACAGGTCCGTGCGAAGTCGCAAGACGATGTATACGGACTGACGCCTGCCCGGTGCTGGAAGGTTAAGAGGACCCGTTAACCCTTGGGTGAAGCGGAGAATTTAAGCCCCAGTAAACGGCGGTGGTAACTATAACCATCCTAAGGTAGCGAAATTCCTTGTCGGGTAAGTTCCGACCTGCACGAATGGCGTAACGACTTCTCAACTGTCTCAACCATAGACTCGGCGAAATTGCATTACGAGTAAAGATGCTCGTTACGCGCGGCAGGACGAAAAGACCCCGGGACCTTCACTACAACTTGGTATTGGTGCTCGATACGGTTTGTGTAGGATAGGTGGGAGACTGTGAAGCTGAAACGCCAGTTTTGGTGGAGTCGTTGTTGAAATACCACTCTGATCGTATTGGGCCTCTAACCTCGGACCGTCTATCCGGTCCAGGGACAGTGCCTGGTGGGTAGTTTAACTGGGGCGGTTGCCTCCTAAAATGTAACGGAGGCGCCCAAAGGTTCCCTCAACCTGGACGGCAATCAGGTGTTGAGTGTAAGTGCACAAGGGAGCTTGACTGCGAGACGGACATGTCAAGCAGGGACGAAAGTCGGGACTAGTGATCCGGCACCTCTGAGTGGAAGGGGTGTCGCTCAACGGATAAAAGGTACCCCGGGGATAACAGGCTGATCTTCCCAAGAGTCCATATCGACGGGATGGTTTGGCACCTCGATGTCGGCTCGTCGCATCCTGGGGCTGGAGCAGGTCCCAAGGGTTGGGCTGTTCGCCCATTAAAGCGGCACGCGAGCTGGGTTTAGAACGTCGTGAGACAGTTCGGTCTCTATCCGCCGCGCGCGTCAGAAGCTTGAGGAAATCTGTCCCTAGTACGAGAGGACCGGGACGGACGAACCTCTGGTCCACCAGTTGTTCCACCAGGAGCATTGCTGGATAGCCACGTTCGGACAGGATAACCGCTGAAAGCATCTAAGCGGGAAACCCCCTCCAAGACCAGGCTTCTCACCCATTAAGTGGGATAAGGCCCCCCGCAGACCACGGGATCGATAGACCAGACCTAGAAGACCAGCAATGGTCGCAGGGAACTGGCACTAACCGGCCGAAAACTTACAACAAACACAACAAAACCTCGCAACCACATCCACAGTCACACAGACTGCACCCCACCACCAAAAACAGGGGCTACAAAACTTCCCCCAACGGGGGATCACTGAAAAGTGAATAAAGTTACGGCGGCCATAGCGGCAGGGAAACGCCCGGTCCCATCCCGAACCCGGAAGCTAAGCCTACCAGCGCCGATGATACTGCCCACACGGGTGGAAAAGTAGGACACCGCCGAACACAAATTGGAATAACCCCCCACCTCGCGTGGGGGGTTATTTCCTATTTCGGCCCCTTTGCTTGCCATTTCGTCGTGATTGGTCGAAAAGCGTATTCGAATTCGGCATTCTGAATTCATTAATTATGAGTCGTCAGAGCTTGGCCGTATCCTTTCTTCGTGCAGAACAACCAGGGTGGCCGCGGCGAACGTCGGCCCGACCGCGCCTCCAACGGCGGCGGCGGTCAGCAGGGCCCGCGCGGTGGCAACCGTTCGGCCCCGCGCCGGTCCGGTCCCCAGCGCGCACGTCCGGTGCAGCCCCGCACCGACGGTGACGACTCACGCCACAGCGGTCCGCCGATCCCGCCCGAGATCGAGGCCAAGCAGCTCTCACCCGAGATCCGGGGTGAACTGACCACCCTCGATCGCGCGACCGCCGACGCGGTGGCCCGCCATCTCGTCGCCGCCGGCGAACTGCTCGAGGAAGACCCGCAGGCCGCTCTGGAGCATGCCCGCGCCGCTCGCGCCCGGTCCGGGCGCATCGCCGCGGTCCGTGAAGCCGTCGGGATCGCCGCCTATCAGTGCGGTGACTGGGCCCAGGCGCTCGCTGAGCTGCGCGCCGCGCGCCGAATGGGAAGTCGCTCACCGCTGTTGGCGCTGATCGCCGACTGCGAGCGCGGCGTCGGCCGTCCCGAGCGGGCGATCGAACTCGCCCGCAGTGAGGAAGCCGCGGCGCTGACCGGGGAGGATGCCGACGAATTACGCATCGTCGTTGCCGGTGCACGGTCCGATCTCGGCCAGCACGAGCAGGCACTTGCCGTGCTGTCGACTCCGACGCTCGATCCCACCCAGACCGGGCAGACCGCGGCACGGCTGTTCTACGTCTATGCCGATACGCTGCTCGCCCTCGACCGGCGCGACGAGGCGCTGCAATGGTTCCTGCATGCCGCCAAGGCCGATGTCGACGGTGTGACCGACGCCGAAGAGCGCATCACGGAGCTGTCCTGACGTGAGGACCCTTGCGCAGCAGCATGATTGCCTGCTGCTCGACCTCGACGGCACGGTGTTCCGCGGACACGAGCCGACCCCCGGGGCCGTGCAGACGCTGGCCGCGATCGACGCGCGAGTTCTCTACGTGACCAACAACGCGTCCCGCAGTGCCGGGCAGGTCGCCGACCATCTGCGCGAGCTGGGCTTCACCGCTACCTCGGCCGATGTGGTGACCAGCGCCCAGAGCGCGGCCCGGCTGCTCGCCGAACAGGTGCCGGGCGGAGCGAAAGTACTTGTGGTCGGCACAGACTCGCTGGCCGACGAGGTCCGCGCCGTCGGCCTGGCCCCGGTGCGGGAATGGTCCGAGGACCCGGTGGCCGTGGTGCAGGGGCACAACCCGGAGACCGGCTGGCAGAACCTCGCCGAGGCGGCGCTGGCCATCCGGGCCGGGGCACTGTGGATCGCCGCCAATGTCGACAAGACGCTGCCGTCGGAGCGCGGCCTGCTTCCCGGTAACGGGTCGATGGTGGCCGCGCTGCGCGTGGCCACCGAGACCGAACCGCAGGTCGCCGGCAAGCCCGCACCCGCGCTGATGGCCGATGCGCTCTCCCGGGGAGAGTTCGCCCACCCGCTGGTCGTCGGTGACCGCCTCGACACCGACATCGCCGGCGCCAACGCCGCGGCGCTGCCCAGCCTGATGGTGCTGTGCGGTGTGAACACCGCCGCCGACTTGATCTGGGCCGACGAGGACCAGCGGCCCGGGTTCCTGGCCGAGGATCTGCGTGCCCTGACCGGCGCGGCAGTAGACACCCTGCGGATCGCCGAGCATCCCGGCTGGCACGTCGAGGTCTCACCGGAGGCGGTCACGCTGTCGTCCACCGGCGATGATCCCGGCGACGCGCTGTCGCCCGTGCGCGCGATCGCCGCGGCCGTGTGGCGCGCCGGGACGTCCGGCCGCCGGCCCGTCACCGGTGCCGACAGCGCCGCGCGACAGGCCGTCGCACAGTGGTCTCTGGCGCCCGCCTCCATCGGCTAGCGTGAACCCCGACATGAGTAACGATCCCGACCAGATCCGCGCCCAGGTCGCCGAACTCCTCGGTGAGCATTCGGACCTGTCGGCAGCCGACCTGGACTCCGTCGCCGCGCGCCTGGACGAGGCGCACGATCTGCTGGTGCGCGCGCTGGAATCCGTCGAGAAGGGCTGACCCGCGTGACGCGGCGCGCACGTGTGGACGCCGAACTCGTCCGCCGGGGGCTGGCCCGGTCGCGGCAGCAGGCCGCCGAGCTGATCAACGCGGGCCGGGTCCGTGTCGACGGCATGCCGGCGACCAAACCCGCCACCGCGGTGACCGTCACCGCGAACCTGACCGTCGAGGGCGGCGACGAAGACTCCTGGGTGTCCCGGGGAGCCCACAAACTGATCGGCGCTCTCGACGCGTTCGGCGTCGACGTCGCGGGCCGGCGCTGTCTGGATGCGGGGGCCTCGACCGGCGGGTTCACGCAGGTGCTTCTGCACCGCGGCGCCCGTGAGGTCGTCGCCGTGGACGTCGGCTACGGCCAGCTCGCGTGGCCGGTGCGCACCGACCCCCGGGTGACGGTGATGGAACGTACCAACGTCCGCGACCTCACCGCCGACGCGATCGGCGGGCCCGTCGACCTCGTGGTGGCCGATCTGTCGTTCATCTCGCTGGCGACGGTGCTGCCCGCACTGACCGCGTGCTCGTCACCCGGCGCGGATATCGTTCCCATGGTGAAACCGCAGTTCGAGGTCGGCAAAGACCGGGTCGGCACCGGCGGCGTGGTGTCCGATCCGCTGCTGCGTGCCGACGCGGTGCTGTCGGTCGCCCGCCGCGCCGCCGAACTGAACTGGCACGCTGTGGCGGTGACCGCCAGCCCGCTGCCCGGACCCGCAGGCAATGTCGAGTACTTCCTCCGGTTGCGGGCCGACGCCGAACCCATGCCGGCCGACGCGCTCGACGCCGCCGTCCGGCAGGCCGTCGAAGAAGGGCCGCAATGAGCACCAATCCGTCGGAGCGCACCATCTTGCTGGTCGTGCACACCGGCCGTCCCGAGGCCACAGAGGTCGCGCGCCGTGTCGAGAAGGTGCTGGCCGACAACGGGATCGGTCTGCGGGCGCTGTCCGCGCAGGCGGTCGACCGCGGGCCGGTGCCGCTGTCCCCGGACGACATGCGGGCCCTCGGTGCCGGGATCGAAGTGGTCGATATCGACGAACGCGCCGCCGAGGGCTGCGAGCTGGTGCTCGTGCTGGGCGGCGACGGCACCTTCCTGCGGGCGGCCGAGCTGGCCCGCAACGCCGAGATCCCGGTGCTCGGGGTCAACCTGGGCAAGATCGGATTCCTCGCCGAGGCCGAAGCCGAGGCCATCGACACGGTGCTCGACCACATCATCCGGCGCGACTACCGGGTCGAGGAACGCATGACGCTCGACGTGTCGGTGCGCGCCGGCGGGGAAGTGCTCGACCGCGGCTGGGCGCTGAACGAGGCCAGCCTGGAGAAGGGGCCACGCCTGGGTGTGCTCGGTGTGGTCGTCGAGGTCGACGGCCGCCCGGTGTCGTCGTTCGGCTGCGACGGGGTGCTGGTCTCGACCCCGACAGGGTCGACCGCGTATGCGTTCTCCGCGGGCGGCCCGGTGCTCTGGCCCGATCTGGAGGCCATCATCGTGGTGCCCAACAACGCCCACGCGCTGTTCGCCCGGCCGATGGTCACCAGCCCTGACGCGGCGATCGCGATCGAGATCGAGGCGTCCGGCCACGACGCGCTGGTGTTCTGCGACGGCAGGCGGCAGATGATCCTGCCCGCCGGCGGCCGGCTCGAGGTGACCCGGTGCAGCACCCCGCTCAAGTGGGTGCGGCTGGACAGTGCGCCGTTCACCGACCGTCTGGTGCGCAAGTTCCGGTTGCCGGTCACGGGGTGGCGCGGACAGTAGTGCTAGCCGAAATCCGAATCGAGGCGCTGGGAGCCATCAGCGCGGCGACCGCAGAGTTCGACGGCGGTTTGACCGTGCTCACCGGTGAGACCGGCGCGGGCAAGACGATGGTCGTGACCGGCCTGCACCTGCTCGGCGGGGCGCGCGCCGACGCGACCAAGGTGCGGTCGGGGTCCGAACGCGCGGTGGTCGAGGGCCGGTTCACCACCACCGAGATCGGGGACGCGGTCAGCACAAGGGTGGACGAGATCCTCGACTCGTGCGGCGCCGACCGCGACGACGACGGCAGCGTCATCGCCGCCCGCTCGGTCAGCCGCGACGGGCCGTCGCGCGCCTACCTCGGTGGGCGCAGCGTGCCGGCCAAGTCGCTGAGCGGGTTCACCAACGAACTGCTCGCGCTGCACGGGCAGAACGACCAGCTGCGGCTGATGCGGCCCGACGAACAGCGCGCCGCACTGGACCGCTACGCCGACGTGTCCCGCCCGCTGCAGCGTTACCGCGCGGCACGCGATACCTGGCTGGAGGCGCGGCGCGATCTGGAGGACCGCCGACGTCGCGCCCGCGAACTCGCCCAGGAGGCCGACCGGCTGCAGTTCGCGCTGAACGAGATCGACGTGGTCGACCCGCAGCCGGGCGAGGATGAGGCCCTGGTTGCCGACATCCGGCGGCTCTCGGAGCTCGACGCGCTGCGGGAGGCGGTGCAGACCGCGCGCGCGGCGCTCTCCGGTGACGGAGACGACGCCGCGGCGGACGGTTTCTCCGCGGCCGCCGCGGTCGGACGGGCCCGCGCCGCGCTGGACGGCACCGACGACGCCCCGCTGCGGGCGCTCGGCGATCAGCTGGGGGCGGCGCTGACGGTCCTGGTCGACGTGTCCGGCGAACTCAGCCAGTACCTGGACGATTTGCCCAGCGATGCAAGCACTTTGGAGTCCAAGCTGGCGCGCCAGGCCGAGCTGCGGACGCTGACGCGTAAATACGCCCCGGACGTCGACGGCGTACTGGCCTGGGCGAAGGACGCCAGGGATCGGCTTTCGGCGCTCGACGTTTCCGAGGAGACGCTCTCGGAGCTGCAGCGCCAGGTCGACGAGCTGCAGGTGACGGTCGGGGCCGCCGCGCAGGACGTCACCAAGGCGCGCGCCAAGGCGGCCAAGGGGCTGTCCAAGGCGGTCACCGCGGAACTGGCCGGGCTGGCGATGTCGGGGGCGCAGTTCGCGATCTCGGTCTCCCCGTTGCTCGCCCGCGCCGACGACAGCGCCCCGCTGGTGCTGCCGTCGGGCGAGACGGTGCACGCGGGCCGGGACGGGGTCGACGCCGTCGAGTTCGGGTTCGCCGCCCATAACGGCTCCGACCTGCTGCCGCTGCACAAGAGCGCCTCCGGTGGCGAGCTGTCCCGGGTGATGCTGGCGCTGGAGGTGGTGCTCTCGGCATCGGCCGAGGGCACGACGATGGTGTTCGACGAGGTCGACGCCGGGGTCGGCGGTCGCGCCGCCGTGCAGATCGGCCGCAGGCTGGCGCGGTTGGCGCGCACCCACCAGGTCATCGTCGTCACCCACCTGCCGCAGGTCGCCGCATACGCCGATGTGCACCTGGTGGTCGAAGGGGTGTCGGGCGGCGAGGACGGTAAGAAGGCCGGCACGAAATCCAAGGGGGCGAAATCCAGCGGCGTGCGTCGCCTCGACGACGACGACCGGGTCGCCGAGCTGGCCCGCATGCTCGCCGGGCTGGGGGAGTCCGACAGCGGTCGGGCGCATGCCCGTGAGCTACTCGACGCCGCCCGCGCCGAACGCGCCGCCGTCGACTGATCAGCCGCACGCCAACTGTTCACCAAGACTGATGTTGCGACTCGTCGCTTGTTACTCATGTGACAGAAGCGAACTTCTGAGGCTGGTGTTACGGCGCGCCTCCGACGGATTTCGGCCGCCGCTGGCCAGAATCGGCCCATGAAGATGTCAGCGCTGCTGTCCCGTAATGCCAGCTCACGGCCAGGTATCACCGGCACCGCCCGAGTGGACCGCGACATCGATCGACTTCTGCGGCGCGTCACCCCCGGTGACATCGTCGTCCTCGACGCGCTCGATCTCGACCGCGTGACCGCCGACGCCCTCGTCGACGCCGGCGTCGCGGCCGTGGTGAACGCGTCACCGTCGATCTCCGGCCGGTACCCGAACCTCGGCCCCGAGGTGCTGGTCGCCAACGGCATCACCCTCGTCGACGACACCGGGCCCGAGGTGTTCAAGAAGGTCAAGGACGGTGCCCGGGTCCGGATCAACGAGGGCGGCGTGTACAACGGCGACCGCCGCCTGATCCTGGGCACCGAGCGCACCGACGCCGACATCCACGAGCTCATGCAGGAGGCCAAGGGCGGGCTGGTCGCGCACCTGGAGGCCTTCGCGGGCAACACAATCGAGTTCATCCGCAGCGAGAGCCCGCTGCTGATCGACGGCATCGGCATCCCCGACATCGACGTCGACATGAACCGGCGCCATGTGGTGATCGTGGCCGAGGAGGAGCACGCGGCCGCCGATCTGAAGGCCCTCAAGCCGTTCATCAAGGAGTACCAGCCGGTGCTGGTCGGCGTCGGCGCCGGCGCGGACACGCTGCGCAAGGCCGGGTACCGGCCCGCGCTGATCGTGGGCGACCCCGACAAGATCAGCACCGAGGTGCTGCGGTGCGGCGCCCAGGTGGTGCTGCCCGCCGACGCCGACGGGCACGCCGCCGGGCTGGAGCGGATCCAGGACCTCGGGGTCGGCGCGATGACGTTCCCGGCTGCCGGGTCGGCCGCCGATCTCGCTCTGCTGCTGTGCGACCACCACGGCGCGGCGCTGATCGTCACGGTCGGTCACGCCGCCAGCATCGAGGAGTTCTTCGATCGCAACCGGCAGCAGAGCAACCCGTCGACGTTCCTGACCCGGATGAAGGTGGGCGAGAAGCTGGTCGACGCCAAGGCGGTCGCGACGCTGTACCGCAGCCGGGTCTCCGGCGGTGCGATCGCGATGCTCGTGCTGGCGATGCTGATCGCGGTGATCGCCGCGCTGTGGGTGTCGCGCGCCGACGCGGCACTGCTGGAGTGGGTCTCGCAGTACTGGAACCAGTTCCTGCTGTGGGCCCAGGGCCTGGTGTCGTAGAGGGCTGACGTGATCTCACTGCGCACCCACGCCATCTCGCTCGCCGCGGTCTTCCTGGCGCTCGCCATCGGCGTGGCGCTGGGGTCGGGGCTGCTGTCCAACACGGTGCTGTCCGGCTTGCGTGACGACAAACAGGACATGCAGCAGCAGATCCACAGCTTGACCGACGAACGCAACGCGTTGAACGAGAAGCTCAGTGCAGCAGGGGATTTCGATGCGCAAATGGCGCCGCGCATTCTGCGTGACACCCTGGCGAACAAGTCGGTGGTGATCTTTCGCACCCCCGACGCCACCGACGGCGACGTCGACGGTCTGGTCCGGATGGTCGGTGCCGCGGGCGGGTCGGTCGCCGGCACCGTCGGGCTGACCCAGGAGTTCGTGGACGCGAACTCCGCCGAGAAACTGCTGTCGGTGGTCAACTCGCCGATCGTGCCCGCCGGCGCGCAGTTGAGCACGGCCACCGTCGACCAGGGCTCGCAGGCCGGTGACCTGCTCGGCATCACGCTGTTGGTGAACAAGGATCCGAAGGCGCCCCCGATCGACGACGGCCAGCGCGAGACCGTGCTGCGCGCGCTGCGCGACACCGGGTTCCTGACCTACGGCACCGAACGGGTCGGCGCGGCCAACACCGCGCTCGTGGTCACCGGCGGTCCGCTCGGCGAGGACGCCGGCAACCAGGGCGCCACGGTGGCGCGGTTCGCGTCCGGCCTGGCCAGGCACGGATCTGGCACCGTGCTCGTCGGCCGCGACGGCTCGGCCACCGGGACCGCCGCGATCGCGGTGACCCGCTCGGATGCCGCGCTGAAGAACGCGGTCAGCACCGTCGACGACGTCAACGCCGAATCGGGACGCATCACCGCCGTGCTGGCGCTCGGCGCGTTGATCAACGGCGCCCGGCCCGATCAGTTCGGCGTCGGCCCGGGAGCGACTTCGGTCACCGTCCCGCAATAGCCACCGGCGCGCCGGGAACAGTGAGCCGCTGTCGGTGTTAGGGTGAGATTCCGTGGGTCGGCAGGCCCCAACAGGGTCCTGAACTCGTTGAAGACCCGAACCGAACGAAGCCCTGCCCGGTCATCACGGAGGTAGTTCTTGCCAGCGTTACGCAAGCACCCGCAAACGGCCACCAAGCACATCTTTGTCACTGGTGGTGTCGTGTCGTCGCTCGGTAAGGGGCTCACGGCGTCCAGCCTCGGCCAGCTGCTGACCGCGCGGGGCCTGCAGGTCACCATGCAGAAGCTCGACCCGTACCTCAACGTCGACCCGGGCACGATGAACCCGTTCCAGCACGGGGAGGTCTTCGTCACCGAGGACGGGGCCGAGACCGACCTCGACGTCGGCCACTACGAGCGCTTCCTCGACCGGGACCTGTCCGGGTCGGCGAATGTGACCACCGGGCAGGTGTATTCGACGGTCATCGCCAAGGAGCGTCGCGGCGAGTACCTCGGCGACACGGTGCAGGTGATCCCGCACATCACCGACGAGATCAAGCGGCGGGTGCTGGAGATGGCCGCCCCCGACGCCGGCGGCAACCGGCCCGACGTGGTGATCACCGAGGTCGGCGGCACCGTCGGCGACATCGAATCGCTGCCGTTCCTGGAGGCGGCCCGCCAGGTCCGCCACGAGGTGGGTCGCGACAACTGCTTCTTCCTGCACTGCTCGCTGGTGCCCTACATGGCGCCCTCGGGTGAGCTCAAGACCAAGCCGACCCAGCACTCGGTCGCCGCGCTGCGCAGCATCGGTATCCAGCCCGACGCGCTGATCCTGCGCTGCGACCGCGACGTGCCCGAGCCGTTGAAGGTCAAGATCGCGCTGATGTGCGACGTCGACATCGACGGCGTCATCTCGACCCCGGACGCGCCGTCGATCTACGACATCCCCAAGGTGCTGCACCGCGAGGAGCTCGACGCGTATGTCGTGCGCCGGCTCAACCTGCCGTTCCGCGACGTCGACTGGACGCAGTGGAACGATCTGCTGCACCGCGTCCACGAGCCCCGCGAGACCGTCCGAATCGCGTTGGTGGGCAAGTACATCGACCTGTCCGACGCGTACCTGTCGGTCGCCGAGGCGTTGCGGGCCGGCGGGTTCGCCCACCACGCCAAGGTGGACATCCGCTGGATCCCGTCGGATGACTGCGAGACCGAGGCCGGCGCCGCCGCGGCGCTGGCCGACGTCGACGGGGTGCTGATCCCCGGCGGGTTCGGGATTCGCGGCATCGAGGGCAAGGTCGGTGCCATCCGGTATGCGCGCAGGCGCGGCCTGCCGGTGCTGGGGCTGTGCCTGGGCCTGCAGTGCATCGTGATCGAGGCCGCCCGCTCGGTCGGGCTGACCGAGGCGAACTCCGCGGAGTTCGATCCCGACACCCCCGACCCGGTGATCTCCACGATGGCCGATCAGCGCGATGCCGTCGCCGGTGAGGCCGACCTCGGCGGCACCATGCGCCTGGGCGCGTATCCCGCTGTGCTGGAAAAGGATTCGCTGGTCGCCAAGGCCTACGGGGCCACCCAGGTCTCGGAGCGGCACCGGCACCGCTACGAGGTGAACAACACCTACCGCGAGCGGATCGCCGAGAGCGGGCTGCGGTTCTCCGGCACCTCACCCGACGGGCACCTCGTCGAGTTCGTCGAGTATCCCGCCGACGTGCACCCGTTCCTCGTCGGCACCCAGGCCCACCCGGAGCTCAAGAGCAGGCCGACGCGCCCGCATCCGTTGTTCATCGCGTTCGTCGGCGCGGCCGTCGAGTACAACAACGGGGAACGGCTGCCCGTAGAACTTCCTGCGATTCCGGACTCCCAGGCCAACGGTGCCGAGCACGCACTCGAGGACGCCCCGGCCCGTGGCTGAGGACGACCCGGGCACCCACGAGTTCTCCACCGCACGTTCGGAAACCCTGCACGTCGGCAAGATCCTGGCGATGCGCGCCGACGAGGTGCGGATGCCCGGCGGGGGAACCGCCCGGCGCGAGGTGGTGGAGCACTTCGGCGCGGTGGCCGTGGTCGCACTCGACGAGGACGGTCGGGTGGTTCTGGTCTATCAGTACCGTCACGCGCTCGGCAGGCGGCTGTGGGAGCTGCCCGCCGGTCTGCTGGATTTCGGCGGCGAGGAGCCGCACGTGACCGCGGCCCGCGAACTCGTCGAGGAGGTCGGGCTGGCGGCCCGCGAGTGGCACACGCTGGTCGACATCGTGTCGGCGCCGGGCTTCTGCGACGAGAGCGTCCGGATCTTCCTGGCCACCGGCCTGAGCGATGTGGAGCGCCCCGAGGCCCACGACGAGGAGGCCGACCTGACCGTGACCCGGGTCGACCTCGCCGATGCGGTGGCCCGGGTGTACTCCGGGGACATCGTCAACTCCATCGCGGTGGCCGGCATCCTGGCCGCGCACGCGCTGCCGGACCCCTCGTCGTTGCGGCCGGTCGACGCGCCGTGGGTGGACCGGCCCTGGGCGTTCGCCCGCCGGATCGGGCGTACGTGAGCGAGACGGCGGCGATGGGCGTCGGAACCGCCCTCGACGATCAACTCCAGGGCTACCTCGATCACCTGGCGATCGAGCGTGGGGTCGCCGCCAACACGCTGAGCTCCTACCGACGCGATCTTCGCCGCTATGCCGAACACCTGCGGGCGCGGGAGATCGCCGACCTCGCCGATGTCGCCGAGACCGACGTCAGCGAGTTCCTGGTCGCGCTGCGCCAGGGCGACCCCGACAACGGTGTGGTGCCGCTGTCGGCGGTGTCGGCGGCGCGGGCGCTGATCGCGGTGCGGGGTCTGCACCGGTTCGCCGCATCCGAGGGTTTCGCCGCGATCGACGTGGCCCGCGACGTCAAACCGCCGACCCCGAGCAGGCGGCTGCCGAAGAGCCTGACCATCGACGAGGTGCTGGCGCTGCTGGAGGCCGCCGGCGGTGACAGCGACGCCGACTCCCCGCTGACATTGCGCAACCGGGCGCTGCTGGAACTGCTGTACTCGACCGGCGCCCGGATCTCCGAGGCGGTCGGGCTCGACGTCGACGACGTGGACACCGAGGCCCGGTCGGTGCTGCTGCGCGGTAAGGGTGGCAAGCAGCGGCTGATCCCGATCGGGCGCCCCGCGGTCAGCGCGCTGGACACCTACCTGGTGCGGGGGCGCCCCGACCTGGCCCGCCGCGGGCGCGGCACCCCGGCGATCTTCCTCAACGCCCGCGGTGGCCGGTTGTCGCGGCAGAGCGCGTGGCAGGTGTTGCAGGACGCCGCCGAACGCGCGGGCGTCACCGCGACGGTGTCCCCGCACGTGCTGCGGCACTCGTTCGCGACGCACCTGCTCGACGGCGGCGCGGACGTGCGGGTGGTGCAGGAGCTGCTCGGCCATGCCTCGGTGACGACCACGCAGATCTACACGATGGTCACCGTGAACGCCCTGCGCGAGGTGTGGGCCGGCGCCCATCCGCGGGCCCGCTAACCGACCAGATACTCCGATTCGAGCACCAGGTCGGGCAGCAGTGACTGGTATTCGACATGGGTCTTGTGCTCGACGGTGTCCCACCGCGTGCCCTGCTGTTCGCGCATGTGGCGCCGGTAGCCCGGTGCGCCCGGGATGCGCACGTTGTCGGCGACGACGATCGAGCCCCGGTGCAGCCAGCCGCGTTCCTCGATGGCGAGCAGATCCGACAGGTACGCGCTCTTGTCGTGGTCGATGAACAGCAGGTCGACGCTGCCCGCGGTGACGTCGTGCTCGCCGGCCAGCGCGTCGAGGGTGCGCCCGCCGTCCCCGATCGTGCCGACGACGCAGGTGACCCGGTCGGCGACTCCGGCGTGGGCCCAGATGCGGCGCGCGACCTCGGCGTTGGCCGCGGAAAACTCCACCGACAGCACCCGGGCCGACGGCGCCGCCCGCGCGATGCGCAGCGCGCTGTAGCCGCAGTAGGTGCCGAGCTCCACGGCCAGGGCGGGATGGGCGCGGCGCACCGCCGCGTCGAGCAGCGCGCCCTTCTCGACACCCACGTTGACGAGCATCGCCTCGCGGGTGGCGAAGGTGTCGATCGCGGCGAGCGCCGCATCCACGTCTCCGCGCGGTGCCGTGGCCTCGACGAAGTCCGCGCACGCGTTCTCGCGGCCGTCACCGATCTGGCCGGTACGCACGAACGACGGCATGCCGAGCGCCAGCCGGGCCCATCTCCGTAGACCGTTCATGGCGTGAGATTAGCGGCGATATCCGGCGTTGCGTGCGGGTCTGCCTCACCGATTGGTCTCTCCCCGTTAAACTTGCCCGGATGTCCGCCATGCCTGCAGGTTGCCTGACCAGCGAAGGTCTGGCATGACCGACCCGACAGGCGCTCCGGACCCCGAACCCACCCCCGGTCTGACCGGCCGGCTGCCACGCCAGATCCCTGAACCCACGCCCCGCACCTCGCACGGACCGGCGAAGGTCATCGCGATGTGCAACCAGAAGGGCGGCGTCGGAAAGACCACCTCGACGATCAACCTCGGCGCCAGCCTGGCCGAGTACGGCCGGCGCGTGCTGCTGGTCGACCTGGATCCGCAGGGCGCATTGTCGGCCGGGCTGGGCGTGCCGCACTACGAGCTCGAGCACACCGTGCACAACCTGCTGGTGGAGCCCCGGGTCTCGATCGACCAGGTGCTGATCAAGACCCGGGTGCCGGGGCTGGACCTGGTGCCCAGCAACATCGACCTGTCCGCCGCCGAGATCCAGCTCGTCAACGAGGTCGGCCGCGAGCAGACGCTCGCCCGGGCGCTGTATCCGGTGCTGGACCGCTACGACTACGTGCTGATCGACTGCCAGCCGTCGCTGGGCCTGCTCACCGTCAACGGGCTGGCCTGCAGCGACGGGGTGATCATCCCGACCGAGTGTGAGTTCTTCTCGCTGCGCGGGCTGGCGCTGCTCACCGACACCGTCGAGAAGGTGCACGACCGGCTGAACCCGAAGCTGGAGATCAGCGGCATCCTGATCACCCGCTACGACCCCCGCACGGTGAACTCGCGTGAGGTGATGGCCCGCGTCGTGGAACGCTTCGGGGACCTGGTGTTCGACACCGTGGTGACCCGCACCGTGCGGTTCCCCGAGACCAGCGTGGCCGGCGAACCGATCACCACGTGGGCGCCGAAATCTGCTGGCGCCGAGGCATATCGGGCGCTGGCGCGTGAGGTCATCTACCGGTTCGGCGCGTGAGCGAGACCACGACCGCGGATCAGCCCACCGACGCGTCGCCCCAGGCCGGGTTCAAGGTCCGGCTCAGCAACTTCGAGGGTCCGTTCGATCTGCTGCTGCAGCTGATCTTCGCGCACCGGCTCGACGTCACCGAGGTCGCGCTGCACCAGGTGACCGACGAGTTCATCGCATACACCAAGCAGATCGGGCCGCAGCTGGGCCTCGACGAGACCACCTCGTTCCTGGTCGTCGCCGCGACACTACTGGACCTGAAGGCCGCGCGGTTGCTGCCGGCGGGTGAAATCCACGACGAGGAGGATCTCGCGCTGCTGGAGGTCCGTGACCTGCTGTTCGCGCGGCTACTCCAGTACCGGGCGTTCAAGCACGTCGCCGAGATGTTCGCCGAGCTGGAAGCCGCGGCGATGCGCAGCTACCCGCGGGCGGTGTCCCTGGAGGATCGTTATTCCGAACTGCTTCCCGAGGTGATGCTCGGCGTCGACGCGGCCCGGTTCGCCGAGATCGCGGCCGCGGCGTTCACGCCGCGCCCGGTTCCGTCCGTGCGCCTCGACCACCTGCACCAGGTGTCGGTGTCGGTTCCCGAGCAGGCGGCCAAGCTGGTGTCGCTGCTGGAGCAGCGTGGCATCGGGGAGTGGGCGTCGTTCTCCGAGCTGGTCTCCGACTGCGAGGTGCCGATCGAGATCGTCGGGCGGTTCCTCGCGCTCCTCGAGCTCTACCGGGCGCGGGCGGTAACATTTGAGCAGCCCGAGGCGCTTGGCGTGCTCCAGATCGCGTGGACCGGAGAGCGGCCGACCAGCCAACAGTTGGCGACCGCGGACGCGGAATAGAAAAGATTATGACAGAAGAGATCTCGACGGACAGCCCCTCGGATGTGGAGATCGTCGACACCGACGGCCATGACCCGGCCGCGGATGACGGCGACGAACTCGACGACGCCGCGCCGGTCGAACTGGACAACGCCGAACTGGATTCCGTGCTCGAAGCGCTTCTGCTGGTGGTCGACACCCCGGTGACAATCGACACACTGGCCACCGTCACCGAGCAGCCCGCCGAACGCATCACCGACCGCCTGCGGCTGCTCGCCGACGGGTACGTCGCCCGCGACAGTGGCATCGACCTGCGCGAGGCCGGCGGTGGCTGGCGGATGTACACCAGGGCCCGCTATGCGCCGTATGTGGAGAAACTGCTGCTCGACGGAGCCCGCTCGAAGCTGACCCGCGCGGCGCTGGAGACCCTGGCGGTGGTCGCGTACCGGCAGCCCGTGACGCGGGCCCGGGTCAGCGCGGTGCGCGGGGTCAACGTCGATGCGGTGATGCGCACGCTGCTGGCGCGCGGGCTCATCACCGAGGCGGGCACCGATCCGGATTCGGGTGCGGTGACCTTCGCGACGACCGAATTGTTCCTCGAGCGGCTCGGGCTGACATCGCTGACCGATCTGCCCGACATCGCACCGCTGCTACCGGACGTCGACGTGATCGACGACATCAGCGAAAACCTCGGTGAGGAACCGCGATTCATGAAACTCAACGGCGCCCAGGCCCCCGAAGCCCCGGCCGCCATCGACGTCGACCAGGACTGAGGATGACAGACAACGACGGAGTACGCCTGCAAAAGGTGTTGTCCCAGGCCGGCATCGCGTCACGGCGCGTCGCTGAGAAGATGATCCGCGACGGCCGGGTGGAGGTCGACGACCAGATAGTCACCGAACTCGGCACCCGTGTCGACCCCGCCGAGCAGGTGATCCGCGTCGACGGCGCCAGGATCACCGTCGACGACGAGCGGGTGTACCTCGCGATCAACAAGCCGCGCGGCATGCACTCCACGATGTCGGACGACCGTGGCAGGCCGTGTGTCGGCGATCTGGTCGAACACCGGGTCCGTGGCACCAAGAAGCTGTTCCACGTCGGGCGACTCGACGCCGACACCGAGGGATTGCTGTTGCTGACCAACGACGGTGAGCTCGCGCACCGGCTGATGCACCCGTCCTACGAAGTGCCCAAGTCCTATGTCGCCACCGTGCTCGGATCGGTGCCGAAGGGGCTGGGCCGCAAGCTGCGCGACGGAGTCGTGCTCGACGACGGTCCGGTGCGGGTCGACGATTTCGCATTGGTGGACACGGTGCCCGGACGCACCCTGGTGCGGGTCACGCTGCACGAGGGCCGCAAGCACATCGTGCGCCGGGTGCTGGCCGAAGTCGGTTTCCCCGTGCAGGAACTCGTCCGCACCGACATCGGCTCGGTGACGCTGGGCGACCAGCGCCCGGGCAGCATCCGCGTGTTGACACAGAAGGAGATCGGCGAACTGTACAAGGCGGTGGGCCTGTGAGCCCCTCTGTGGTGATCGCGATCGACGGACCTGCTGGAACCGGAAAGTCCTCGGTGGCACGAGGTTTGGCCCGTGCGCTGAATGCCCGCTATCTGGACACCGGTGCGATGTACCGCATCGTGACCCTCGGTGTGCTGCGCGCCGGCATCGATCTGGCCGACACCACGGCGATCGCGGACGTCGCTCAACGAGTGGATCTGGCGGTCGGTTTCGATCCGGACGGGGACCGCTCGTATCTGGCCGGTGAGGACGTCTCGGCCGAGATCCGTGGCGATGCCGTCACCAAGGCCGTCTCGGCGGTGTCGGCGGTGCCGCAGGTCCGGGCTCGGCTGGTGGAGCTACAGCGTGAACTCGCTTCTGCGCCGGGCAGTGTCGTCGTCGAGGGGCGCGACATCGGCACCGTGGTGCTGCCGGCCGCGGACGTGAAGATCTTCCTGACCGCCTCGGCGGAGGTGCGTGCGCGGCGGCGCACCGACCAGAACATCGCCAACGGCAGGCCCGCCGACTACGACGCGGTGCTCGCCGACGTCAAACGCCGGGACCACCTGGACTCCACCAGGGCGGTGTCACCGCTGCGGGCGGCCGACGACGCGATCGTCGTCGACACCAGCGAGATGAATCAGGACGAGGTCGTGGCGTACCTGACCGAACTCGTCGCACAGAGAGCAGGAGTGTCCCGATGACCGAGGACGGCGCCGGCGACGGCGTGTGGTTCGACGAGGGCGACTGGGAGCTGGGCGCAGAAGAGGTGGCCGAGGCCATCGAGGAGGCCTCGGCGCCGCCGCCGGTGGTCGCCGTCGTGGGCCGGCCCAACGTCGGCAAATCCACTCTGGTGAACCGGATCCTGGGCCGGCGCGAAGCCGTCGTGCAGGACGTCCCCGGCGTCACTCGGGACCGGGTGTCCTATGACGCGTCCTGGGGCACCCAGCGATTCGTCGTGCAGGACACCGGCGGGTGGGAGCCCGACGCCAAGGGGCTGCAGCAGCTGGTGGCCGAGCAGGCGTCGGTCGCGATGCGCACCGCCGACGCGATCATCTTCGTCGTCGACGCCGTGGTCGGGGCCACCACCGCCGACGAGGCCGCGGCAAAACTGTTGCAGCGCTCCGGAAAACCGGTGTTCCTGGCCGCCAACAAGGTCGACAACGAGCGCGGCGAGGCCGACGCGGCCGCGCTGTGGTCGCTGGGGCTGGGGGAGCCGCATCCGATCAGCGCGATGCACGGCCGCGGCGTCGCCGACCTGCTCGACTCCGTTGTCGCGGAGCTGCCGTCGGTCTCCGAGGTTTCCGGAGCAGGAGGCGGCGGCCCGCGCCGGGTCGCGCTGGTGGGTAAGCCCAACGTCGGGAAATCGTCTCTGCTGAACCGGCTTTCGGGTGACGTCCGCTCGGTGGTGCACGATGTCGCGGGCACCACCGTCGACCCGGTCGACTCGCTGATCGAGATGGACGGCAAGCTCTGGCGTTTCGTCGACACCGCGGGCTTGCGCCGCAAGGTCGGGCAGGCCAGCGGCCACGAGTTCTACGCGTCGGTGCGCACCCACGGTGCGATCGACGCGGCCGAGGTCGCGATCGTGCTCGTCGACGCGTCCCAGCCGCTGACCGAACAGGACCAGCGGGTGCTGTCGATGGTGATCGAGGCGGGCCGGGCGCTGGTGCTGGCTTTCAACAAGTGGGACCTGGTCGACGAGGACCGCCGCTACCTGCTGGACCGCGAGATCGACCTGCAGCTGGCCCAGATCCAGTGGGCGCCGCGGGTGAACATCTCGGCCAAGACCGGCCGCGCCGTGCAGAAACTGGTGCCCGCGCTGGAGACGTCGTTGGCGTCCTGGGACAAGCGCATCACCACCGGGCAGCTGAACTCCTTCCTCAAGGAGGTCGTCGCCGCGACCCCGCCGCCGGTTCGTGGCGGCAAGCAGCCCCGCATCCTGTTCGCCACCCAGGCGGCGTCGCGTCCGCCGACGTTCGTGTTGTTCACCTCCGGCTTCCTGGAGGCCGGATACCGGCGCTTCCTGGAGCGCCGACTCCGCGAGACGTTCGGTTTCGAGGGCAGCCCGATCCGGATCAACGTGCGGGTGCGTGAGAAAAGGGGTTCGAAGTCGCGGCGGTGACTTCGCTAGGGTCGGTTGAGTGTCCGTACTCGACATGGTCCTCATCGCGCTCGCGGGTGTCGGGGCGGGAGCCATCAACGCCGTCGTCGGTTCCGGCACGCTGATCACGTTTCCCACCCTGGTGACGCTGGGTTTCCCGCCGGTCACGGCGACGATGTCGAACGCGGTGGGCCTGGTCGCCGGCGGGGTGTCGGGGACCTGGGGTTACCGCCGCGAGCTGCGCGGTCAGTGGCACCGGCTGCGCTGGCAGCTGCCGGCATCGTTCATCGGCGCCGCCGGCGGTGCGTGGCTGCTGCTGCACCTGCCGGAGAAGGTCTTCATCCAGGTGGTGCCCGGGCTGCTGATATTGGCCCTGGTGCTGGTGGTGCTCGGTCCGCGGATCCAGAACTGGGCCAAACAGCGCGCCGAAGCCGCGGGCCGGTCCGTCGACCACGTCTCGACGGCCCGGATGATCGCGCTGGTGGCCGGGACGTTCGCGGTCGGCGTCTACGGCGGCTATTTCACCGCGGCACAAGGCATTCTGCTGATCGCGGTGATGGGTGCGCTGCTGCCCGAGGACATGCAGCGGATGAACGCCGCGAAGAACCTGCTGTCGCTGATCGTGAACATCGTCGCGGCGCTCGCCTACACGGTGGTCGCGTTCGACCGGATCAGCTGGGCCGCGGCAGGGCTGATCGCGGTCGGGTCGCTCGCCGGCGGATTCCTCGGCGCGCACTACGGGCGTCGGCTCTCGCCGGCCGCGCTGCGCGCGGTGATCGTCGTGGTGGGGCTGATCGGGTTGTGGCGCCTGCTGGCGGTGTAGCTCAGAACGTGCGGCGGTGCGCCTCCTGCTCCAGCACGGCGTCGAGGTCGCCGAGCCGCTCCATCGAGGACACCGCGCGGCGGGTGCGCATGTTGGCCGCCAGCAGTTCGCGGTGGCGATGGGTGAACGCCCAGTAGCCGGCGGTGAACGGGCACGCGTCGTCGCCGAGGCGCTTCTTCGGGTCGTAGGCGCAGTCGCGGCAGAGGTCGCTCATCTTGTTGATGTAGGCGCCGCCGGAGGTGTACGGCTTGGTGGCCAGGCGCCCGCCGTCGGCGTGCTGGCTCATGCCGACGACGTTGGTCGGCATCACCCAGCGGAAGCCGTCGACGAACGCGGTGGCGAACCACTCGGTGAGGTCGTCGGGGCGGTAACCGCGCTGCAGCGCGTGGCTGCCGAGGATCATCAGGCGCTGGATGTGGTGCGTCCAGCCGCGGTCGCGGACGCCTGCGAGCGCGTCGTGCAGGCACCGTGCGGTGACGGCGTCGGCGTCGAGGTCAGCCCACCAATCAGGCAGCTCGGTGCGGGAGTTCAGTTCGTTGGCCTCGGTGTAGCCGGGTCCGAAGTGCCAGTACAGGTGCCACATGTATTCGCGCCAGCCCAGGATCTGGCGGATGAAACCCTCGACGGCCGCCAGCGGGGCCGCACCGTCGCGGTAGGCGCGCTCGGCTTTGTCCACGGCGTCCAGCGGGTGCAGCACACCGAGGTTCAGCGGCACGGACAGCAGCGAGTGCGACATGGCCCAGTCTTCGGCCAGGATCGCGTCCTCGTAGCGGCCGAAGTGGGGGAGGCGGTGCTCGATGAAGCGGGCGAGCGCGCGTTGCGCCTCGGCCGGGGTGACGGCGAACAGTCGCGGTCCGTCGGCGCCGACGGTGTCGAGGTCCATCGTGTCGAGGTCGCGGCGGACCTGCGCGTCGATAACGTCCTCGCGCGGTCGGTACGGGGCCGGTACGCCGAGGGTAGGCGCCTTGGGTGGCGGTTCGCGGTTGTCTTCGTCGTAGTTCCACCGGTTGCCGACGGGGTCGGCGCCGTTCATCAACACGTCGAAGCGGCGCCGCTGATCGCGGTAGAAGTCCTCCATCCGGAACCGGGTGCGCGCCCCGGCCCATTCGGCGAAGTCGTTGCGCAACAGCGCGAAGGTGGGTGTGGGCAGCACGTCGGCGACGAGGCCCTGCCGCATGAGCCGCTGCACGAACCGTTCGGCGGCGTGCGAGGTGGGCTGGTGCACCAGTACCGGCCGGCCGACGCGTCGCAGCCCCTCGGTGTAGGTGCCGGCCTGGATCAGGGTGGCCCGGTCGCCGAGGTCGCGTGCGGCGTGGCGCAGCGCGGACAGCACCAGGTGCAGTTTCTGCCGGTGATAACGGCGCTTGCGCAGCGCGGAGGCGGCCTCGATGAGCACGACCTCCCGGTGGGCGTGCTCGCCCCCGTACACGGCGGGGCCGAGCTGATCGGCGAACAGCCACAGCGGAGCGTCGTCGGTGGGCACGGTCTCGGGATGCCCGATCTGCGCGGCGGCACGCGGTTGGGATTCCGGTGTCACGCTGATGTAAGCTTTCGACCGCCTACCGGCGATCCCGGAAGGCACCGCGGGCTGTGGCGCAGCTTGGTAGCGCACTTGACTGGGGGTCAAGTGGTCGCAGGTTCAAATCCTGTCAGCCCGACGCAGGTCAAAGGCGGTTTCCGATCACCGGGAACCGCCTTTTTCATGCCCGTACCCAAACGCTATACCCAAACCAGGATCACAGGCCGAGCGCAGCGCCGAGGCCGTCGACCGCTGCCCGCGCAGTGTCGTCGGATGTGTGGCCATAGAGGTCGCCGGTGATCGCGATAGACGAGTGCCCGAGCAGGTCGGCCGCGGCCTTGATATGAACTCCCGACTCCAGCCACGCGACCGCTGCAGAGTGGCGCATCGTGTGCGCGCCGACGCCCTCGATGCCGGCCTTCTTGGCAGCCAGTTCGACCGTGCGCAACAGGTTGCGAGGATCCACCATCGTGCCGAACTCGGTCGCAAACACCACCCCGGTATCGGTCCACAGGTCGCCCGCCGCTAGGCGCTCCTCGAGCTGCTGAGTCCGCCACGCCTTGAGCGCGGCCACCACTCCGGAATGCAGCGGCACACGACGTCGCGACCGATCGGTTTTCGGCTCGGTCAGTACCAGGTCGCCGTCGACCCGGGACAGTGTGTGCCGGACCGTCAGTTCGCCCTTCTGCAAGTCCACGTCCGACCACAGCAGGCCGGCTACCTCGCCGCGGCGCAGACCGGTAGTCGCCATAACGAGCACTGCCACGTAGTAGCGCAGGTCGCGCGCCGCATCGAGCAAGCGCGCGACGTCGGCCGCCGATAAGTACTTCGCCTCTCGGTGCGCGACCGCGGGCCGCTTCACCTTGGCCGCGGGATTCGATGCGACCAGGCCGTCCCGGACCGCGACGTCGAGCGCCTGGCGCAGCACCGCGTACACCGCCCGCACCGTCGAATCCGAGAGCTCGTCGCCGCGCAGTTTCACAATCAGCGCCTCGATGTCGGACGGCTTCAGCCTGTCCAGCCGCTTGGCCCCGATCGTCGCGCCTTCGAGGTGCTTGCGGCTCAACGTGGCGTAGAGCGATTTCGTCGTAGCCTTGCGGTCCGAGGCCGCCAGGGACGTTTCCCGCCAACGCTCCAACCAGGAAGTCAGGGTGTCGGGCGCATCTTTGGCCGGCTGGCCGTCTTCGAGCCGCCGCCGGACCTTCTTCAGCTCTTTGCGGCACTCAGTCGCCGTCGTCGCGTAGACCGAAACGGATCGCCGTTTGTCGGTGGCTGGGTCTAGATAGGAGACGCGGCCCTCCCAGCGACCGTTCGCGCGCTGCCGCACGTTGCCCTCCCCGTTCGCGCGTTTCGTCATTTCGGACCCCCCAATTCGGAACCAATTTTTCTGGCCGTCTACGTGCCAACTACCCGCGCTGCGAATAGAGCTCGCGCACACAGTAAGTCGAGCCGTGTCTAACTGACTGTAACCGCGCCGCAGTTCAGGCGAACAACAACGAACGGAGACGACATGGCTCACAGCGATCTCACCCCCAAGGAACCGACCCGGCTTCTGCTGCCGTACACCGAGGCTCAAGTGATGCTCGGGAACATTGGGCGTACGACTCTTTGGGAGCTCGTACGGGCCGGCGAGCTCGTCCGGGTGAACATCGGGCGTCGCGGCTTCATCACTGCGGAATCCATTGCGGCGTATGTGGATCGACTCAGTGAGGCCGCGACGGCGTGACCAGTCACGCATGCCGTCACCAGTTGGATGGACGGACCGGCCTGCGTCGGTGAGACATGAACAAGTTCGCGTGGCTTAAAGCAGCGCTGTCGGACGCGGAGTTGACCGACAGAGAGCTCCGACTGGCCGTCCTCCTCGGCGTGACGTACACGCGCAGCGACGGCGTCGGCTGGGCGGTCGAACTCGACGAGATCGCCACACACCTGCGCGGAGGCATGTCCCGGCGGAGACTCATCGACGCGCTCGGACGGTTGGCGGACCGTGGCTATCTGGTGGAGACGGGGCGGTGGGGCGGTGGGCGCGGCCAGCGTGCGCGACGGTCGTTCAATCTCCGATTACCCCTGACGCCAACGTCGGGGGTATTGAATGAAACCCCGGACGCCAGCGGTACGGGTTTGAATGAAGAAACCCCTGACGCCAGCGTCCGAAACCCACGACGCCAGCGTCCGAAACCCCTGACGCCAGCGTCCAACAAAACACCCTCTGAACTGCGCGGAACACCCCCTACAGGGATTCCTACAGGGATTCCTACAGGGATTCCTACAGGGGGCGTCAGGCGCGGGCCGTACGGCCCACGGTGCGACGACCACCTCTTGAACCCCCACCCCCCGAAGTGCTCAGCATGCCGTGACGCCCGGCTGGCCGACGAGAGCCAGCAGCAAGTCGAGGCCGACCGAACCGAGCAAGAGCGCGAGGCGATCCGCAAAGCGATCAATGACTGCCCCGACTGCGACCAGTACGGCCGGGACTGGATCGACCCTCTCGTCGATTGCCCGAAGCATCCGAACTTCCGCAGGAAGAAGTCAGCGTGAGAAGCCGAGACCGCGTCATTGTGCGTGCCTACGTCGACACCGGGGCGCTCGACCGGCCCTGTCCGGGCTGCGGTGCCGACCCCGCTCAGTGGTGCCAGACACCAGACGGCCGAGATCGCCGCGTCCCATACGTCCAGCGAGTTACAACGACCGACACGAAAGAGGTTCGATGAACGACTACGACGAAGTCCCGGGCGCAGAGGCCGCCGGCCGAGCAATGTTGGCGCGCGAGTTCGCGTTCCGATGCGTCACCGCGCAGCACGACGAAACACAGCCGATCGCGTTCCGCCCAACGACGGTCGACGAACGCGACGCCATCCGGGACCAGGCCGTCACAGCGGTCTATCGCGACGCGCTGGCGGCCGGCCTCACGTTGGCTGACGTTGACGCCGCCGAGCTCGAAATACGGCGGATCTACCTAAACCGATCCGGCTGCGATTACCTCCTGGCAATCGCTCGCCAGCACCTCACGCTGCTGCAGCTCGACGAACCAGACGGCCCGGGGCAGGACGCCGAGGATCACCGGGCAGACGACGGAACGCCGCTGTGATCGCGGCCGTCAACGGCGTCATGCTCGCCGCCGACGACGCCGAAACGCTGCTCGGTGCACTGGATCTGCTCGAACGGCTGCTCGCTGAGCGCCGTTCGCGGCCCTCGGCGAAGCTCGTCCACACGACCGCGCAGCTGCGCAGAGCGACACGAAAGTGTGCCGCGCAGGCCGCAGCCGCCACAGCGGCAGGTAGTTCACCAGCAGACCAAACGAATCGCCGCCACGATGGCGGCTATGCGACCGTCACCAGCTCCGAAGCTGCGCGGATCCTCGGCGTCACCACGAACGCCGTTCGCGCGCTCGCGCGCCGCAACCCGCGGCGACTCGGCAGCCAGCGCGTCGGGAACCGCTGGGTGCACGACCTCGCCCGCGTCGAGCACCGCGCCGCACGCCGCAAGGGCCGCTGATGCCTGAACCCGACGTCGTGACGATCCCGAACGTCGACCTCGTCCGCGTCGGTGTCCACGAAATCAGCACCGGCACATGGCGCGTCACCCCGGAAGACCTCGCCGACGCTGTCGCCGCGCACCGAGCCGGCGCGATCCGCGACGCCGTGATCAAACTCGGCCACACCGGGATGGGTGACGCCGCACCGGCGCTCGGCCGCGTCAGCAACCTGCAGCTCGGCGAGAGCGGCAACGTCCTCATCGGCGACTTCCACGGCGTCCCGAAAGCCGTCGCGGCGGTAATCCGCCGCGCCTACCCACAGCGCAGCGTCGAAGGCTGGGTGAACTACACCGACCCCGTCAGCGGACGCGGGTTCCGCTTCGTGCTGACCGCCGTCGCGTTGCTCGGCGCGGAGCTCCCCGGCGTCGACGGCCTGGCCGACCTCGGCGACGTCGCCGCCCTCTACGGAGTCGCAGCTAGCCGCGTTGCCCTGCCGAGTGCGACCACGCCCAACGCCACCGAAGCACCCCGCACCGATACCCGTGCCCGCGCCGTCAAAGTCGCCGCCGCCCGCCGGCGACGAAGCAACCGAACGAACGGAGACTGACCATGCCCAACGCACTGCTGCCCGAACTGAATGGCCGCAAGCTCACCGTCGACGTCGCGCTGAAGACGCCCAGCGTCATCGCGGCGCGGATCGCCAAGCTCGCTGACACGGCCCTTCTGCTGCCACAGTTCACGCACCAGCTCGGCTCGCCCGTGCTCGGCGGCGGAATGCTGTTCTCGACAGTGACAGCGGCGAACTTCTACACCGCCGACGACGTCGAACAGCGCGCCCCGGGCGACCAGTACCGCACCACGGTCGGTGTAGACCCGGTGCCGGACCTGGCGAAGGTCGAGGACTGGGGTGGCAAGGTCCAGGTGCCCGACGAGTACATCATCCGCAACAACGTGTCCTACATGGACCAGCAGATCATCCAGCTCGCGAACACGATCGCCCGCAAGCTCGATCAACGCCTCATGGCCAAGATCGAGGCGGCCGCCGCGGGCGGCGTGATCACCGTCCCTGGACACGACTGGAGCGACCTGGTCACCGTGGGCCCGGAAGCCGAGCTGACGCCGTCTGGCGAACTGCCGACCGCTGACCTTGCCGACGCGCAGATGGTCGCCGACCTCGATGAACTCGGCGTCGTGCACGACCTGCTCATCGTCCACCCCGAACAGGCCCGAGCGCTCAAGGTTGCCTACGCCGACAAGCTCGACGCGATGCTCAAATCCGCTGGCGTAGAACTGTTCTCCAACCCGCGCGTCACCGCTGGCACCGCATGGGCAATCCAGAAGGGCGCTGTCGGCACCGTCGGATTCGAAATCGGCCTCACCGTCGACATCATCGACGACCGCCAAACCCGATCGAAGTGGGTCCAGGCCTACGTCGTCCCGGCCATCGCGATCGACAACATCCGGGCCGCCAAGAAACTGACCGGCCTCGCCGGATAGCCGACCCCGCACAGACACGGAAAGGAACCCGGAGATGGCTTTCACGCTCACCGACGTACAACAGGCCGCGCTGCTCGAGGCGCTCGGACTGCCCGCCGACACTACCGACCCCGAGCTCGTCGTCGACACCGTCACCGACCTCGTGGCACAGGCCGAGGCCCTCGACCCCGCCAAGCCGTCCACCGTTGCCGCAGCAGCCAAGAAGGCCGGCATGGAGCTGCTCGACAAGGACGCCGCCAACGCGCTGCGCCGAGACGCCGCAGAGGGCCGCAAGATGGCCGCCGCCGCGGCACAGGAACGCATCGCGGCGTCCGTCGATGACGCCATCCGCAAGGGCAAGATCACGCCGGGCCGGCGCAAGCACTGGGTCAATCTGATCAGCGCCGACCCCGAGATGGCCGACGTACTCGCCAAGGTGCCCGACGAGACCGCAGCCCCTATGTCCGAGACCGGGCACTCGATGAACCCTGAACCCGGATCGGATCTGGCCGAACCCGGCGAGTGGTTCTACTGAGACTCGCGACCCAATGCGGCGGGTCGCGACGGTAGCGCAGCGCACGTTTGGCCGGACACTTTCGTGCGCTGCGCCGCCCCCACATCCTCTGGAAGGCGCATCCACATGAAGACGCCCGCGACCGGACGTAGACGCACCACAACCCAGCGCGGCCTGGGCTACACACACCGCGAGCAGGTCGCACGCCTGCGTGCAGCACACGTCGACGGCACGCCGTGCTGGTGGTGCGGCCTACCCATGTACCGGGATCGCACGAAGAACCCCGACTACGACCCGCACGCGACGCGTCGCGATGGCAAGCCCGACACCCTCACGGGCGTCCTGGCCGGCGATCACACCAACCCGCGATCCGCCGGCGGTACGCAAGCCGACCGACTGCTGCACGGCCTGTGCAATACGCAGCGCGGAGACGGCCGCCGCGACCATGAACGCCCCGCGCTGCGGCAGCTGCCGCGTCAGCACCCGCTCGGCGATCTGCAGATGGGGTGGCCAGCAATATGACCCGGCTCGCCGCGGCGACACCCCCGGATTTTCTTGAGGGGGCGGGGTAGGTGACTCCCACGGCGGTGGTCACGAATTTTTTTGGGGGAGCCGGAATTTTCGCGTGTTGCCTGTCACCCGAGACTCGCGAAGCGGTCCAGAATGCCGGCGACGTGGTCGATGAGATCGCCGAGGCCCTCCATTCCGATCATGTCTCCGTCCTCAGTGGCGAATCCTGTTCGCAACTGAGGCGGAGGAGGGTCCGACATCTCAATGCCGTCAGCCCATGGAATCGGATCGCCGGAACTGTTCGCATCGCCTTCACGGTTTCGACGTAGCTCCACGTACGCGATGATCCACGTCGCCGCGACCGGCCCGCTGAGTCCCTGCGCGAGTGCCCTACCGCGCATCTCTTGAAGCGCTTCGGCGATGTGGAGCGTCGGAATTGGCCAGGTGGCAGCCAGGATCATGCTCATGTCGTCATCGAGCTCCGGTGACCGCGCAGAAACCGCGAATGCACCGGTTGCGAACAGACTGAGTCGGCGATGTTTGTCGCGGTTGATGAACGCCGCAAGGGTTGGGAGTGCTGCGCGGTGTTGCTCTGCCTGTGCAAAGGGCTGGGACGCGTGGAGTGCACTCGCGTGGTCGTTGGATGCGCCGGGGACCTTGCTCTGCAGTTGCTGTTCCCACCCGGCTGGATCGGTGACGATCGGGAAGTAGATGGTCCTATCACGCTTCTCGGACCTTTCGGCCGTTCCAGTTGCGTAGACCTGCCAGGCGATGTAATCCAACGCGCGCCGTAGTGCATCGAATATCTCACCGGCCAGGATGCTCAAGTTCGGTTTGGGCTCGCTGGTTATCACCACGTCGAACTCCCAACGCATCACTTCGGAGTTCCGTTGGCCCAGCAGGCTAATGCCACCAGACGCACTCCAATCGGCAAACGTCGATTTCAGTGTTTCGTGCTGGGCTCTGGCGCGGTTGATCCACTCGCGGGCATCGCCAAGGTTGAGCGCCATCGCGATCAATCCTCCTCATCTGTTGCCGAGCCCCCGTCGACGATTTCGACAAGTTCAACCAGATCATCGGACCTGATCGGCCGTTGGCTGACCCGAGGCCGCTTTCCGGGCAGTGGTGCCCAGTGGATAGTCGCGAGCCACGATCGGCTGGTGTCGGTGATCACGGGCGTGAGGTCGAGGATCCGACCCATGATGTTGTAGCTGCCTCGGCCTTCCGCGACCAGGCGGCCAACGTGTTGGCGCGTCAGCTCTGCGCCTTTCACTACCTCGGTCCGGATCCGAACCGAGCTTCCATGCTCACCAACGACTTCCACGTCCCGTTCGCGCGCCGGAGGCGCTTCCGGATTGGGTGGCAGTTCGTCCTTTTCGATCACGTCTTCTGCCGGCGCGTCGGCGGCCGGAGGTGTCGAAGGGTTAGTTTTCTCCCCCTTATTCTGACGGCGACGGCCGACCTTCGTGGCCTCCAGCTCGGCTCGGCCCTTGTTGCTCGCCACCTTGACTGTTGGACGGCGGGACAGCAGGGGGCGGGTCGGCGATAGCCGGCCTTCTCCGAGATCGACCAATTCGGCCAGCAATGTGTCGAGGGCATTCGATGTCTCGCTCATTTCTCGAATGAACTCGTCGAATCCTGCTTGAGTCGCCATAGCTGGGTTGTTGGCTAGCTTCCGGAGCTCTGAAAACCGGACGTAGGCGGTGAGCATTTTGTCCCGGCAGGGGCCGTCGACCACCGTCAGACGTCCGATAGAGAACTGCTCATCGAGAGCGAGAAGCCTTCGGAGGAAGGTGTTCAGGCTGGCCACGGCTGCGTCATCGGTGGTCTGCCTCCCGGTCAGACCCATGTGTTCGAGTGCATCAGACAGGCTGACTTTCATGTCGTTGGCCGCCGCGATGATCGCGCCGATCGCCTCCCGTTGCGGCGCGCGGTAGGCGTCGCGATTGCGTTTCCGCTCGGCAAGCGACGTCAGGATCCTTGCGGTCACAGCGCCAGCCAGCGCACCCCATATGCCGGCCGGAATCGTCCCGAGCCACTCGACGAATGGCGTCATAGGTCAAGACGATATCGGCACGCACTGCCAGTTGAGCTGACCTTAGCCCGAGTGTCGCAACTCAGAAAGCGCCCTCTGTCATGACGCAGGTTGCGCATCTGGCGAATGCACTCACCGCATAAACGATGCGTTCAGCGGTTGGATCTTGCGCACAGCGAATAGTTCGAAAATAGCTGTTTACCAATGGATTACCGCGATCTAATGTCTTAAGTATGACCGCTCAGCACATTGCCTCGGCGCGGGCCGCAGCAACCATGCATCCACCCGCGGATGCCTTTCGTGTATTCGATTGGGAACATCACGACGGACTCTCGACGCGCGAGTTCGTCGGCCGAACCCGCGAGGCGGCCGGGTTCCTCGTCACCGTCGAAGGTGTCCAGCGGTCCAACGACACCTGCCGGCGCTGGCTCACCATCGAGGCACCCAACCGCGGCGAGCTACTCGACCCCGAGATCGCGCGCCAGCTCACCGCCGCGATCAACGCCGCCGCCGACGAAATCGACGCGTTGAGATGACCAGCGGGCCCGTCCGATACACGCTGCCACCCGCGTGGGAGACCGCGATCCGCGGCTGGGTGGGCTGGCTCAAGCTCGGCGGAATGGCACCATCAACGGCCGCCCTCCGACGCGGCCACATCCGCGCCTTCGCACGCGTATCCGAGCTCAGCGCACCGAGCGATGTGACCGTTCCGCTCGTCGTCGCCTACTGCAGCGGCCGGTCCTGGTCCAACGACCACCGCAAGAGCGTCCGCGGCTCCCTCGTCAGCTTCTTCGACTGGTGCGTCGACAACGGCCTCGCAACCGCCAACCCCGCCGCCAGCCTGCCGAGAGTGCCCGGAGCCAAGCCGAGGCCACGACCGGCCACCGACGAGATATGGAACGACCTGCTGTCTTCCGCAGGCCCGCGCGAACGCATGATGGCGCGCCTGGCCGGTGAGGTCGGGATGCGGCGCGCTGAGGTCGCGGTGTGCCAGCGTGAAGACCTCGTGCGCGACACGGACGGGTGGTCGCTCATCGTGCACGGCAAAGGCGGAAAGCAGCGCGTGGTCCCCGTGACGGACAGCCTCGCGGAGGAGATCCGCGAGTTCTGTCCCCGCGGGTTCCTGTTCCCGTCGCGCGACCAGTGGGGCAACCTGCTTTCGCCGCACGTGTCGGCGGACTGCGTGGGCCGTCTCATCTCCGCTCTGATGCCGCCGGGCTGGTCGATGCACAAGCTGCGGCACCGCTTCGCCACCCGCGGACTGGCCGGCACCGGGAACTTGATCGCGGTCCGGGACGCCCTCGGCCACGCCAGCGTTGCCACGACGCAGATCTACACCGCAGTGGCACCCCGCGCTGTCCGAGCCGTTGTGGAGGCCCCCGCCGACGAACGGATCGCCCCACGACCACCGCACGGAGTGGGCAACGTCGTCAGCCTGGGCGACCGCAGGCGCGACGCAGGCTGAACGGCGGCGAAGTGTACGGCCGCGACCACCGCGGCACGGTCAAGTGGTCGCGCCGTACCCAAATCTGTACCCAAACCAGGTCGGAAATCCGCCTGAATCCGCTACTGTCCGCCAGCGTCCGTAGCTGTCGAATCATGCTGTCCCGCAGGGCAATAGTGAGCAGTCGCGAACATGTGCGAACATGCTTGCGATGCCTGGGGGTCAAGTGGTCGCAGGTTCAAATCCTGTCAGCCCGACGCGAGAACGAAGGCCAGGACCGGCGTAAGCCGGCCTGGCCTTCGTGTTGCGAGTGCGCACCATTCCCCGTCGCTTACTCACGTCGCGCTGTCCTGTAGGACGCGCACGACGTGGTGGAGGGGTTCGGGCACCGTGGAGACCGCGCCGACGTACGGGTGGGAGAGTTCGACGACGAGAAACAGTTGCGCGCCGACAAGGGTTCCGATGATGGCGACCATGGCGTAGTGGTTGGTGGCTTTCTCGACGCCGTAGATGATCGCGCAGCCCAGAAGCAGACCGCTGGTGACGAAGATGACCGCCCACAGCGACCAGGGTGGGCCGGTGTCCGTACGGGCCTGCAGAATGCGTTCGGCGCGATTCTTGCTGGCATCGTTCAGATTGCTGAACGACGATGCGAGAAGCGTCTTTTGGGCATCTGTGCTCGCTTGGACGTTTTCGTAGGCGGCGTAGAGGCGATCGAGGGCTCGGTCCGCCTCGGGAAAGGAGCGCCCGTCGTTGATTTCGTCCCATTCGGTGATAGCTGCCTGCTCGTATTCCAGCAGGGCTTGCCGAATCCGGTCCCTGTCGGGCTGGTCGAAGATATGGGAGTCCCTGGCCAGTTGAGCGGCAGCGGTGCCCTCCGTGCGCACGAGGTCATCGGCGTGGCTGATCTGTCCCCACATCGCCGAGACGACGAAGCCGATGAAGAACGCGAAAACGAAACCCACGACGCCGAAGGCGAACTTGATGACGTCGTTGTGTTCCTCGCCTCGCAGGTGGGGGAATCGACGACGCACGACGGTCTGGGCCAGGATCGCGATGCCCGCCGTGCAGGTGACGATGAGAAGCAGGAGTAGCCACGGCGGCACGTGCGAGACCAACCACTGACTCAAGTTTCCCCCTTCAGTTCAGCAGCGATCCGCCCGGCTGGGTGTGGCGCCGAAACATGACTGTAGGGGTGGGACGCCCAGGGTGGGGGTGATCCGGGATTCTGTCCCTGGCCGGCCTTACGACCGATTCGCGGGGTCTCGGTGCTGGGATAGCGCGTCGAGTTCGGCCGCGAGCGCCCGTACACGCTGCTCGATGTCGTCACGGATGGCGCGGACGGCGTCGATGCCCTGGCCCGCCGGGTCGGCGAGCTCCCATTTCTCGTAACGCTTTCCGGGAATGTACGGACATTCGTCGCCGCACCCCATGGAGATGACGACCTGGACGGCTTCGAGGTCGTCCAGGGTCCAGCGCCGGGGTTGTTCTCCGCTGATGTCGATACCCTTCTCGGCCATGGCTTCGACGGCGGCGGGGTTGACCTCGTCGGCTGGTTCAGAGCCCCCTGAGTAGACGGCGACGCCATCGCCCGAGAAGTGTTTGAGAAAGCCCATGGCCATCTGGGAACGCCCGGCGTTGTGGGTGCACAGGAACAGCACGGCTGGTCTTCCGTCAATCATCGGTGGGGACTTTCTGTCGGTGCGGTGGCGCTTGGGTCTCTGTACCTCTTGCGGAGCAGTAGGGACACATAGACGAGGCCGACGAGGACGGGCACCTCGATGAGCGGGCCGACGACACCGGCCAACGCTTGACCGGAGGTCGCGCCGTAGGTGGCGATGGCGACAGCGATGGCGAGTTCGAAATTGTTTCCCGCGGCGGTGAACGCCAGGGTGGTGGTGCGCTCATAGCCGAGCCCGAGCGCAGCCCCCAGCAGGTAGCCGCCGCCCCACATGATCGCGAAGTACGCCAGCAGGGGGATCGCGATGCGGATGACATCCATTGGGTTGGTGGTGATCTGAGCGCCTTGCAGTGCGAACAGGATCACGATGGTGAAGAGAAGGCCGTAGAGGGCCCAGGGCCCGACTTTGGGGAGGAAGTTCGTCTCGTACCAGTGCCTGCCCTTGGCTCGCTCACCGATCCGTCGAGACAGGTAGCCCGCAGCGAGTGGGATGCCCAGGAAGATCAGCACGGATTTGGCGATCTGCCACGGTGATGTGCTGATCGTGGTCTGTTCCAGACCGAGCCAACCCGGCAGCACCGAGAGGTAGAACCACCCCAGCACCGCGAACATCGCCACTTGAAAAACCGAGTTCAGCGCCACCAGCACGGCGGCTGCTTCGCGGTCGCCGCAGGCGAGGTCGTTCCAGACGATGACCATGGCGATACAGCGCGCCAGACCCACAATGATCAGCCCGGTGCGGTACTCGGGAAGGTCGGGTAGGAACAGCCACGCCAACGCGAACATCAGCGCCGGGCCCAGCACCCAGTTCAGCACCAGGGAACTGACAAGGAGTCTGCGGTCGCCGGTGACGGTGTCGAGGCGGTCGTAGCGGACCTTGGCCAGCACCGGATACATCATGACGAGCAGCCCGAGGGCGATCGGCACGGAGACGCCGTCGATCTGGACACTGTCAAGCCACGTATCCAGACCTGGCACCCACCTGCCGACGAGCAGGCCCACAACCATGGCAATGCCGATCCAGACCGGCAGTAGCCGGTCCAGAGTCGACATCTTGTCCACGACTGCGATCCGCGGCGTGGGCCCGCTGCTATGGGGTGTCGCCGCCATCAGCAGCAGGACTGCGCGGATTCGGTCCCGGCTGCCTCGGCAGCGGGACCGCCGCAGCACACACCCGACGCATCGGCGTTGCCGTCGTCGAGATGCTGCGGGCTGGTTCCGAATGTCTCTGAATCGGCGAGGACGGTGTAGACCTCCCACTTCTCCCCGGCGGGGCCGGTCACCCAGACCTTGTCCTGCGTGGCGAAGCAGCAGGTGGTGTTGATCTCCTCTTCGGTGAACAGGCCCTCGTCGGCGAGGCGCGCGATCTCAGCGTGAACGGTCTCGCTGGACTCGACCTCGACGCCAAGGTGGTTGATCGTTCCGCCCTTGCCGGGGTTCTCCAAGAGCACGAGCTTAAGCGGCGGCTCGGTGACCGCGAAGTTGGCGTAGCCCGGCTTCACTTTGGCGGGGGCGGTGTTGAACAGTTTCGAGTAGAACGTGATCGCCTCGTCGAGGTCGTCGACGTTGAGGGCGAGTTGCATGCGGGACATGGAAACCTCCACACCTGTGTGACATATATCGAAATACCGACGGAGGCCAGAATGCCACCTTTTTGATGAATGTCAATCTAGTGGCACACTGTGTTGGTGCCCAAAGCTCTGCCAACGATCGACATGTCGGCTCCGGTGTGCTGCGCCCCCGTGGCCTCGGGTCCGATGAGCGAGGACGACGCTCTGCAGGTGGCATTGCGGCTGAAGGCACTCGCGGACCCGGTGCGCGTCAGGATCATGTCGATGCTGTTCAGTTCCTCAGCGGGCGAGGAGAACAGCGGCGATCTGGCGGCGGCGCTGGAGTTGGCCGAGTCCACGATCAGTCACCATCTCGCCCAACTGAGGCGTGCAGGATTTGTCGTGTCAGATCGCCGAGGAATGAACGTCTTTCATCGGCCGGCCTCCGATGCGCTGGGCGCGCTGTGCGCCGTGCTCGACCCGAACTGCTGCCGCTGACTCATCCTCCAGCGGTGTCGGCCTGCACGAGTCTCGACGTGCCTGCGCAACAGTGATATTCGAAGCTCCCCGCCCGCGGTCGTGCCGCGTTGCCTTTCGGCTTCCGCCGACTGACGACGGGACATGGTCGAGGGCAAGGGGTGGTCGGCGGAGATGGCGCGATGATCGCCCCGCGTCGGGGGTGCTGATCGAGGAATCATGCGACGCACAATTGCTCGTTGTGGGCAGTCGCGGCCGGGGCGGGTTCGCCGGCATGCTCCTGGGTTCGGTCAGCCGGGCGGTCGCCCAGGATGCGCGGGTGCCGGTGATGGTGGCGCGTCCTTCCTGGCCACGACGATGGCGCTTGCGGCCGCATCTTCGTGACCGCTTTCGATGGGTCGGAGGCGCCGACCCAGGTCGCACGCCAGGGTGATGACGGCGCCGTGATCAGTGGGACCGAGGCGGCCCGGCAACGGGACCATCGGCCCTAGCGCGGCAGTTCTTGTCAGTCGTAGCGTCGAGATTCCTGAGAACACATCGGCGAGGAGGTTCACATGAATGCGCTTATTGCAGTCTCGGTGTTTGACGCCGCGGGAGTGACGACTGCTGACGGCGATCCGACAAGACCCCGCAGATGAGCAGCGAGCGAGCGCGATTCGGGATCGTCGTCGGTGTCGACGGGTCGCAGGAAGCGGTGGCGGCAGTCCGCTGGGCCGCGCGTGAGGCTCAACTGGCCGGCAAGCCGATCACTCTTCTGTTTGCGGTGCCGCAACCGATTGTCACGTGGCCACTGGCGCCGTCGGACGGTACGGTCGACGACGAACTTCGCTACGCCGAAACCGTGTTGAAGGAGGCGGGTGAACTGGTCGCCGAGGTAGCCGACGGCGATCCTCCCGCTATTCGTACCGAGATTGTTCGCTCCGGAGCCGTTGAGGCTCTCGTGGAGGCCTCGCGATCGGCGCACATGGTCGTCGTCGGCAGTCGTGGGACGGGAGCGGTGGGGCGGTTGCTGCTGGGCTCGGTGAGCTCCGGGATCCTGCACCACGGCTCCGGCCCAGTGGCCGTAGTTCACAACCAGAACGGAATTGCGCCCACGGCAACCGAACCGGTGTTGTTGGGAATCGACGGTCCGGCGTCGTACGCGGCCACCGCACTGGCTTTTGAGGAGGCGTCCCGGCGGGGAGTGAGTGTGCTGGCGGTCCACGTCATCAGCGACATCGGCGAAGCGCTCAGCCGGGGTGGCGAGTGGAGCAACGCCAGAAGGCACGGTGAGGAGTATCTTTCCCAGCGTCTGGCGCCCTGGAAGGAACGCTACCCGGAGGTGCCAGTTCATGCTGAGGTGGAGTTCGACCGACCCCTCCATCGTCTGGTGGAACGCTGCGGCGCAGCACAACTCGCCGTGGTGGGGAGTCACGGTCGCGGCGGTTTCGCCGACATGCTGCTCGGCTCCGTCAGTTCAGCGCTGGCGCAACTGGCTGATATCCCCGTCATCGTGGTCAGACCGCGCTGAGTCCCCGAGGGCGCACCGCCGCAACGCGGTGGGTCAAACGCCGACCTGATCTGCCGGCGGAGCCGCTTTCCGTGCCGCCGCCCGCGTCAGGTCGGCCACGGCATCCGCAATTCCGTCCGCCAGCTGGGCTACGTCCGGGAAGGCATCGAAATCGGTGGTGATGCCGAAGACGAGGTCGTCGCCATAGCTCAGGATCCCCACGGCGGCGCGAAGGCGTAACGCGACAGGAGGTATTGGAAGCATGCGCACGACGTCGTGACCCATAAGCCGCAGCCGATCTCGGGGCCCGGGAACATTCGTCGCCAACGCCACAACGCCACGCTGGGGTAGGGCCGTCACCGTTCTGATCACCCGGGAGGCCACTGCGAACGGCACCGATTTGACGATGCTGACCGCGGTACTGCCGGCGCTTCGTTGGCCACCCGCTTTCACCCGTGTCAGCGTGCGGTGCACCGCACGCAGTTGCTCCAACCGGTCGGATTCATCCACCGGTAGATAGGGCAAGATCACCGACACCTGATTGTCGGCACGGTTCATCGCATCTGCTGGGCGCACCGAGACCGGGACGAGCGTGCGCAGCGAGTGGTGCAGGGGTTCAGCGCCACGCCGTATCAGAGCCGCGCGGAAGCTGTCGGTAATCGCCGCTAGCGCTACATCATTGAGGGTGACATCGAAAGTTCGACATACCGTCAGCGCGTCGGCCAAGGACACCTGGACGGCGCTGTAGCGGCGCATCGAGGTGATCGAACCGTTGAACACGGAGTCGTCGCCGTGCCGGACGAGGCTGTCAAGGATTTCGATACCGCCGACCAGCGTTGTGGTCGCGGTGGAGGCCACTGCTGAGGCCGTGCTCCACGCGTCCTGCGCCCAGCGAATCGGGTTGAGCGACAGTCGTCGCGCGGTCTCTGGACGGGGCTGCTGCGCGGGCTGCGTGGCGCCGACATATGTGGTGTGCTCACCACCGTCACACAGCCCGGTCAGCATGTGCAATGCGGCGATGCCGTCGGCGATGCAGTGATGCACTTTCATCAGGATCGCCCATTGTCCGCGGGGTAGTCCTTCGATGACCCAGCACTGCCATAGTGGGCGTTCGCGGTCTAATCGGGACTCCATCGCTTCTGCGGTGAATCGGAAGAGCGCCTCGTCGTCGCCGGGGTGCGGTAACGCAGCTCGCCGAATGTGGTGGGCAAGATCCGGCGCGGGATCGGCCACCCACTGCGGAGCCGACAGGTCGAATGGCGCACGACGGACAACTTGGCTCAGCCGGGGGATGGCCGGAATGCGTGCAGCCAGCGCGGTGACGATCTCGTCCTGAGGCGGAACCGGGCCCTCCAGGACCGAAACCGCGCCGACCGCAAGACTGATATGCGGATCAGCGTCCTCGGCATCGAGGAATCCCGCATCAAAGGCCGACAAGCGCTCCACAGATCCACTATCTGCTCGATCAGAATCAATGCGCAGGGTCTGAGGCCATAAAGGGTGAGGACTTGCGGCCCTATTGTGCCGCGACCTGCTCCCGGGGATTGGCGACTGACGGCATGGGGGTCGGTTTGCGGATCATCCCCAGCTCGAGGTGATCGCGAGCGCGATGACACAGATCAGGACGACTGCCGTCGTCGCCCCGTAGGACACAATTCCTGTTGTACTCAAACGATATTGGACACCGAACTATCGCAGTCTCTTCGGTTCCGAACGACGGTCCCGCCCGGAGGTGAGACGACGTAGGCGTCGAGATTGTGATGGAGATGCCCGAGGAAAGCCGGCGGCATCACAAACGTGACTCCGGCTTGGTCCTGGTTGCAGCGGCAAGATTGCCCGATGCCGCGGATCTGACGAAACGGCTGAAGCTCCGCGCGCCCTACCTCCCGTGGATATCGGAAACCGCTGATGCCGGACCCCGTCGCTCACAACGCTTTGTTCGAGCGCGCCTGCACTGCCGGCGCTATCCAGTTGTACAGGTAGGCGCGCAGGTCGTTTCCTTCACGTGGGGGCCGGCCGGGGTCGATGATCAGGGACTGGAGTATTCGCAGCATGAACTCGACAAGTTCGGTCAAGGTCTTGTCGTCGATGCCATGGCCGTGCCAGTCCACGTTGAATCTGTTCAGGATGGACCGTCCGAAGGTGATGGCGACGTCGCCGGTGACACCGGCGGTGAATGCGCTGGCCTTCCCGGGTTGCATCACCATGCTGAGATAGCGGTCGTGTGAGAGTTGTTCGAGGGTGAAGGCGATGCCCTCGACCACGGCGTCGGTAGGTGTTGTGTACGCCTTGAGGTGTACCGCGAGGTTGTCGAGGAACGCTGACACCGCGGACATCGCGGTGGCGTGCAGCAGCGCCTCCACATTCGGGAAGTACCGGTAGAGGGTTGGCCGGGTGATGCCGAGGTCTTCGGCGACCCGCGAGATGCTGACTGTTCTGTCTTCGTCGATGACGCGTCGCGCGGCTGCCACGATGCGGGCGACGGCCTCGTCATCGTCGGCCGGTATGTCGCCGGCCCACCCATGTCTACGCACCAGAGCATCGTTGCATCTCGTCATCCGATTCTTGACTTTACAGTGACTGTCCACTGTATTGTCAGCCTCAGTCCGTGATCTCAAGTGGTGAGGAGCGTCCGAAGTGACCTCGACGATCGATCCCGTGGCGAGTGCCCAAGACGATGCGCTCACCCGTCGGGCGCTGCGCCTGGCTCTGGACAAGACCACCGATATGGCCGAGCGTGAACTGCGCGTCCCACTGCACTACTACCGCGACCCGAAGCTCACCGAGATCGAGGAGTCACAGATCCTGCGGCGCGTACCGCTGGCGGTAATTCCGTCCGCGCAGATCGCGAATGCCAACGACTACGTCGTGAGATCGGTGCTGGGCGACTCGCTGCTGATCACCCGTGACCGCGACGGCGCCAGTCACGTGCTGCTCAACTACTGCAGGCACCGGGGAGCCATGCCTGCCTGCGGAGCGGGCAACGCGTCACGCTTCACCTGCCCCTACCATGCGTGGACCTATCGCAACACCGGCGAGCTGCTGACCGTGCCGGGCAGTGGTGGTTTCGATTCGATGGACAAAACCGACTACGGGCTCGTCGAGCTGCCCTCTCAGGAGCGGCATGGATTCATTTGGGCTGTGCTCAGCGCCGACGCCTCGATCGACGTCGACGCACACCTCGGGGATATGGGATCCGAACTGGCGCAGTTCAACTACGCGTCGTATGGCTATCACACCGAGCGCGAATTCGAGTCAGACGTGTCCTGGAAGGGCGCTCTGGAGGCTTTCGCCGAGGCCTACCACTTCCCATTTGTGCACGGAGAGAGCGTGATCGGACAGAACACCCTGGCCAACACGTCGATATACGACGAATTCGGCAAGCATCACCGCATGGGGTTTCCGTTCAACTGGATCGTCAACCTCGACGCGGATCCGTCCGGGGCATGGGATCCCGCCGCAAACATGGGACTGATCTATTGGATCTACCCGAACCTGATCCTGGCCAACAGCCCGGTCGGTGTGGAAATCATCGACATCTTGCCGGCCGGCCAACCCACGCGGTGCACGGTCAGGCACAGTTGGATGGGTAAGGTTCCGGCGAGCACCGACGAGATGCGGGCGGCTTACGACCAGGTGTACGAGAGCGTCCACGCCGCGGTTCGCGATGAGGACTTCGCCATGCTGCCCCAATGCGGACAAGGCGTGCGGCACGGCCAACACGATCACATGGTCATCGGCCGCAACGAAATCGGCGTACAACACATGATCCGTGTCTTCGCCCAGGAACTCGGGATAGCGCTGCAATAGCGCATGTGCTCGGCGAGCGGTCCGAGTGCCGTGCGGCCACGGCGACGCTCGAGGCGGATCAAACGCCGATTCGCGTCAAAATGATTGAATGCGCGATTTTTTGTGGCAGGGTGAACTCTCGCGACGGGGATGGACGCATCGCTGGCCCCGCACATCCGCCGACTGTCCACCGTCGATACGGCACAGGGAGATTCGACATGGGATTGCTCAACGGGCGAGTGGCCGTGGTAACCGGAACCAGCAGGGGAGTGGGCGTCGGTATCGCTCGGGAACTGCTGTTGGAAGGCGCGACGGTCATCGGGTGCTCGCGCTCGGCACTGCCGGCATTACCGGCCGCTGACGGGATTGCCGGAGCGGCCGAGCGTTCGGCGCAGTGGGTCTGCGACCAAGGCGATCACGGCTCGATCGATCAGTTCGTCGGTCGGGTCGTCGACACCTACGGGCGGATCGACATCCTGGTCAACAATGCCGGGGGGACGGTCCCATCGCCCAGCGTCGAAAGTGTCCCCTCGCTGGTGTCACGGATTCAGGGGGCACCGACCAGCGACGACGACTACGAACGCAGCGTGCTGTTCCACGCCTTCGCAATCCAGATGAACCTCATCAGCCCACTGTGGTTCGCCATCCGCGTCTACCGGCAGATGAAGGAGCAGGAGGGCACCGGGTCGATCGTCAACATCTCCAGCGGCGCCGGTCATCCAGCGGGGTCGCCGACCCTGGTCTCCTACGGTGCCGCCAAATCCGGACTCAATCACCTGACGCGATCGCTCGCCCAAGAATGGGGGCCGAAGGTGCGAGTGAACTGCCTTGCGCTCGGCCCGACCATGACCGAGAACTTCCAGAGCTTCGTCCTGCCCGATGACGACAAATCGGGCAGGCAGTACTTCCAAAAGGTGCCTCTCCAGCGGGCCGGAGAGCCCCGTGAAGTCGGGCGGGCATGCGTGTTCCTCTGCAGTGGACAAGCTGACTTCGTCAACGGCACCACCATCGAGATCGATGGCGGCATGTTGCCCGGCGTGCTCTACGAAGCGGGATTGAAGACCATCACGGATCTTCTCTAGGAAGGCAGTGCCCATGAGCCTCCGGGTAATCCAAGTATCGACAGGTAACGTCGGTGTCCACGCGCTGCGCCAGATCATCGAGAGTCCACACCTGGATCTGGTCGGGCTGCACGCCAACAATCCCGCCAAGATCGGCCGCGACGCCGGCGAACTGTGCGGCCTCGGCGACACCGGCGTCGTCGCGACCGACGACATTGCGGAGCTGGTCGCGCTGAACGCGGACTGCGTCGTCTACACCTCTCAAGCGGAGACGCGGCCGCAGCACGCGTTGGCCGAACTCGTCGCGTTCTTGGAAGCGGGCACCAACGTCGTCGCCACCTCCATGGTCTGGTTCATCCACCCACCCCACGCCGACGCGTGGCTGCGCGAACCCCTGGAGGCGGCGTGCGCCGCCGGCGGTGCCTCGCTGTACATCAACGGCATCGACCCAGGATTCTCCGGCGATACGTTGCCGCTGGCGGCGTTGACGTTGTGCCAATCGGTCGAACGTGTCTGTGTGCAGGAGATCTTCGACTACGCCACGTACGACGATGCGGAATTCACCGGCATCAGTTTCGGTTTCGGGTTCGCGGCAGATGACGACCCGCCGATGATCCTGCTACCCGGTGTCTTGACGTCGATTTGGGGAGGACCGGTGAAACTCGTCGCCGATGCGCTGGGTGTCGAGCTCGACGAGATACGAGAAAGCCATGACACCTGGCTGGCGACCGAAGCGATCGACTGCGCGATGATGCGGGTCGAACCCGGACATGTCGCGGCCGTCCGATTCAGTGTGGAGGGCATCAAGGACGGGCGTTCGATCATCGCGATGGAACACGTGAACCGGCTGACCGCGGCTGCGGCGCCTGATTGGCCCTACCCGCCGGACGGCCGCCCCGGGGTGCACCGAGTCATCGTCACCGGACGGCCCGGGGTCGAGATGAACACCCACGTGGGACTCGGCGGCATCGACCTCAACGAGGGTGGCGTCATCGCGACGGCAGCACGAGTGGTCAACGCCATCCCTGCCGTGGTGGCCGCCCGGCCGGGCGTGCTCGAGCTGCGAGACCTGCCCGTCGCGCAGGCCCAGGGACTTCTGCGGTGAGCCACTACTTCTGATGCTGCTCGATGTAGCTGACGATGACGTCGACGAGCTCGCGGCGGTCCCGCGTCGTGTCGATCGGATCGCGAATCACCATCTGCGCCATCACCATTCCCCGCATGGCCGCCCACAGCAGGTTTCCGACGGCGCCGGCGTGTGAGGACCGCAGCCCGCGCCCGATCTGCCTGCCCAATCGGCTGAGCGCAGTGCCGAGTTCTGCCAGATGTCTGGTCGCATCGGGGCCGCGGCTCGCACGGGTGGCGATGAGGATCTCCAGCGCGGCCATCGATGTCGGTGTGGAGAAGGCCGCCCAGGCCGCCGTCACGATCTCGTCGGCCATTTTGCGCAGGTCTGCAGACTCCGCCGAGACCACCTTCGTCTGTAGTGACCTCAACAGGTGTGTGAAGCCCTCGTCGACCACAGCCATCATCAACGCCTCACGGTCGCCGAAGTGGTATTGAATACCGCCCCACGTCAATCCTGCCCTTTCGGCGATGTGGCGGGCACTGGCCGCTGCGTAGCCCTCCTCCACGATGCACCGCACCGTTTCGTCGATGACCAGTGCACGGGTGCGGTCAGCGCGCTCCTGACTGCCGGTAACCGGGCGCCGAGGGGCTCGGCGTGGAATCTCCATGCCCATAGGTGAACATACGAAGCGTCCGCGCGACACGAAGTACCCCACGGAATTCCTGCGCGGTGCCGTTGCGGACGGCTACTGCGCCAGATAGCCGCCGTCGACGGGAAGCACGGCGCCGGTGATGAAGGACGCGTCGTCGGAGGCGAGGAAGGCGATGGCGGCGGCGACCTCGGCCGGTTCACCCATGCGGCCCATCGGATGCTGGGCCTCGACCGCAGCCAGGTATTCGGCGCCGCCCGGCTCGTCTCGCATCTGCTCGACCCGCTCGGTGGTGATCGTCCCGGGGGCGACGGCGTTGACTCTGATGCCCCGGTCGGCCCATTCGACCGCCAGGTGCTTGGCCAACCCGGTGGCGACGAACTTGGCCGGCCCATAGGCCGCCTGCCGTTTCTGTCCGGCCACCCCCGAGATCGAGGACAGGCACACGATGGAGCCCCCGCCGGTCGCCAGCATCGCCTCGATCCCGAACTTGCACGACAGGAACATGCCTCGGCCGTCGATGGCCAAAACGTCGTCCCAGGCGGCGGCCGTCATCTCCTGCACATCACCGAGCGGGATGATGCCGGCGTTGGCGACCAGGACGTCGAGGCGGCCGAAGCGCTCGGTCGCCGCGGTGATCATCCGGCGCGCATCGTCCTCGACGGAAACGTCGCCGACGACCGTCTCGACCTCCGCGCCGGTCTGGCGCAGTTCCGCGGCGAACGCCAGCAGCGGCTCGCCCTGGATGTCGGTCACCGTCAGCCGTGCACCTTCACGCGCGAACAGCGAAGCGGTCGCCCGGCCGATGCCGAACGCGGCTCCGGTGATCACCGCGGATTTTCCGAGAAGTCGTCCTGCTTCGTGAGTCACGGCGCGCCGTTCTTGTCGTGGCGGTGTGTCGTGGACACCGCGTCTGGCACAGCGTTGCATGACAACCGAATGCGTGGGCGAAAATTCAGAGTGCGGGCGGTGCACGTTCGGCCGGCAACACCTACAGCGGGTTGCCGCGATCGTCGCAGGGAACCTGACCGCCGTCGTCGATGCGGGCCAGCGTGCGGGTCATCTCGGTCGGTTCGACGCTGCCGTGCTCACCTGAGTAGGGACGGTCGAGGAAGAAGACCACGAGCAGACCCGCGGAGATGAGGGCGGACACGCAGCCGATGGGCAGAGCCTGAATCTTGCGGCTCTCGCGTGAATCCGCCTGAACAACCATGTAGGTCAACGTCAGCGTGGCGCCCACCGCCAACGCGAACCACAACGGCGCGGGAAGCGTCGGAGTCGACTCGGACAGCCGCTCGCGCCGTCCGTCGCGGCGCTGCGCCTCTTGATCGAACCACTGTCCGTAGGCCGCCTCCTGGCGCCCATCCGACAGCGGCGCCGCCGCGAAGTCGTTGTGCAGCCTGTCCACCCACGACTCCGTCACATCGCTCGGGTGGCCGTCGCGCATGGCGGGCCATTCGTCCTGGATCACTGCTCTCGCGTAGCACACCAGATCGCCGCGCAGGCGTTCTCCGACCGGGTCGGGGAGGATGTTGGCGACGGACGCCAGTTCGGTGGTGGCCACCGCCTCGATGCTGGCGCCCTCGCGGGCGCGCTGAAAACTCTGCAGCGCGAACAGGATCACGAACGCGAGCATTACCGCGAACATCGTGCCGATCACCGTCAGCGAGCCCGCGCTGCGCGTCAGGTCGGTGAACCATCCACCTTCGGGTGCGCGTGTGCGCACATAGAGTTTCGCGGACACCGCGATCGCGACCACGGCGAGAACGATCAGAGGCATCAGCCAGACGGGCACGGCCACTGACTCTATGGGGGAGCGGCCCCGTTGCCGGCGTAGGCGCGCGGAAAGCCCGAGGCGACATCCGTGGTCAGTACGTTTGGCCGAATACGCGCGGCGGCCCCGCCGCCCAGCCCGGAGACCCGGTCCGCGCGAAGCGGATCCACGCACCATGCATGTCATCGGCCAGGTGCTGTGGAGGTGTGCCGGCACCCAGCAGCGCGTCCGGCCCACCGACCGCGGGCAGGCCCAAGCGGTCGAACACGAACGGCAACTCGACGGTGTGCGCGGCGCCGAGGCGCCCGCCGATCGCCGTGGAGCGCCACGCGAATTCGTACCGATAGGTGCTGCCGCCACAGTGAGCGTCGGCCAGCCGATTCGACCCCCGGACGAACAGCGCGTCACCGAGGAGCGCCGAGCGCACCTCACCCCAGTCGGCCGACGGCGCTTGCGCCCGGTATTCGCAGATCACGGCGGCTGGATCGTCGTGGGTCTGCGCGGCCAGCTCGAAGACGTCGTCCTCGGTCGATGTTTCGAGCGCACCGGTCGGCGCGAGATACAGGTTGCCCTCCTCGGTGTTGGTGCCGATCAGCAGCGGGATGTCGGCACCGTGTCCCGACGCGGCCGCGTCGGCGGGCTGGGTGTCGAGTACCAGGCTGAACGCGCTGAGCCCGACCAGCGGGTCGAACCGGTCCGATGTGCGTAGCGAGATGCCGGTCAGACCTGTTGCGGTCCGGGTCAACTCGCCGTCGGGGATCGAGGCCAACGCGGCGGCGGTCAGTTCGACGCCCAACAGCGCTGCGGCACGGTGGGCCACCCGGGCGGCCTGCTCGCGGGAGAAGGCGCCGAGTCCGTTCCCGCTCTGGACGATCGCCCGCGTGATCAGAGCCGAGGCGCCGGGCGTCGTCAGCGCCGCCGACACCAGCGTCGCCCCCGCCGACTGCCCGAACAGGGTGACATTTCCCGGATCTCCGCCGAAGGCGGCAATATTGGTCTGCACCCACTCCAGCGCCGCCAGCACGTCGAGTAGGCCGCGGTTGGGCGGCGCATCCGGCAGATCCAGGAACCCGGGGATGCCGAGACGATAGGTGACGGTCACCAGGATCACCCCGTCGCGCGCGAACGCCACCCCGTCGTACAGTGGTGCGCGCGGTGACCCCGACACGAAACCTCCGCCGTGCACGAAAACCATCACCGGGCATCGCGACGCGTCGGTTGGTGCCCACACATTCAGGGTCAGGTAGTCGGCGCCGCACGCCGCATCGCCGAAAGACGCTGCGTCACCGAAATACGCTGCCATGTTCAGGCTTCCGAATCCGGTGCGCGGGGCCTGCGGGGCGGCGGGCCCGAAATCGACGGCGTCGCGCACGCCTGGCCAGCTGTCGTGCGGTGCCGGCGCGGCGAAGCGGTTCGCGCCGGTGGGCGGCGCCGCGTACGGGATGCCCAGATACGCCCGGTATCCGGGATGCGCCCGGCCCCGCACCGCGCCGGTCGCGATCTGCACGCAGGGGTCAGACATCGGTGATCCGGTCGAACGGCGCCCACCGCGTGATCGTCAGGCGGCTCCCGTCGCGGCGGAGTTCCGCTGCGCCGTGACCGCCGAGGTGCGCCGGAAACACCAGCGTGTGGGTGTCGGCGGCATGATTAAGGACCCGCCGGCGGGTGGCGATCGCCTCGTCGGGTTCCACGCAGAAGCAGCTGTTCACATCGGGTTCGAGGAACTGCAGCGGCGTGTGCAGCATGTCGCCGACGAACAGGGCACGGTCGGTGCCCGAGCGCAGCGAGACCAGCGACGAGCCGGGCGTGTGACCCGGCGCCGGTTCCAGACGGATGTTCGCGTCGATCCAGAAACCGTCCTCCCACAACGTCACCAGCCCCGCGTCGTACACGGGAGCAACGCTGTCCTCGAAAACGTTCAGATGACCGCGCCCGCGGTAGGTGTTGCCGCTGTCGGGATGCCAGTACTCGAACTCGGGACGGGGGATCAGGTAGGTCGCGTTCGGGAAGGTCGGGATCCACCGGCGGTCGTGCAGCACGGTGTTCCAGCCGACGTGGTCGTTGTGCAGGTGGGTGTTGATCACGATGTCGACGTCCCCGGGGCGGATGCCGGCCGCCGCGAGGTTGCCGAGGAAGCCGGATTCGCGGTGGCTCCACAATGGGGCGTACGGACGCTCCTTGTGGTCACCGACGCCGGTGTCGACGAGGATGGTTCTGCCCTCGCTGCGCAGCACCCAGGTCTGGATGGCGCTGATGCACACGTCGGCGGTGGGATCCCAGAAGTCCGGGACAAGAAGGTCCCGGTTGTCGTCCCACGACGACTGAGCACTGTCCGGGAAGAATGTCGCCGGGGCCAACTCGACCGAGCCGTAGTACTCCGGTACGCGGGTGATCGTGACGTCACCCAACACGATGTCGTTCATGCGAACCAGCGTGCGGTGAAAGCAGTTCGGGTAACCAGCCCCGGCGGTGACTACCCCTGGCAGTGACAGGCAGGCGTATCGGCCGCGGGCGCATAGTGGAGTCATGACCGTCAACGGCCTGGCTGAGTTCCTGCGCACCCGGCGTGCCCAGCTGACCCCCGAAGACGTCGGGCTGACCCCGTTTCCCGAACGCCGCCGCGTCGCCGGTCTGCGGCGCGAGGAATTGGCGCAGCTTGCGGGCGTCAGCGTGTCCTACTACACCCGGCTGGAACAGGGGCAGGCCTTACATGCCTCGGAGGCGGTACTCGACGCGATCGCCACGGCGCTGCGCCTCGACGACCACGAACGCCGGCACCTGCACGCGCTGGCCGCAGTGCGGCCGCAGCGACCGCGGAAGCCACCGGTCGAACGGGTCGACGCGGCCACCCAGGACCTGCTCCGCACACTGACCGACGTTCCCGCCCTGGTGCTGGGCCGGCGCACCGACATCCTGGCCTGGAACGACCTCGGCCACGCGCTGCTGGCCGGGCACATCGACCGGCACGCCGTCGACCACCCCACTCAGCGACCGAACCTCGCGCGCCTGCTGTTCCTGGATTCGCACACTCGGGAGCTCTATGTGGACTGGCCGGCGAAGGCGCGCACGGTCGTCGGACACCTGCGCCACGTCGCCGGCCAGTTTCCCGACGACGCGCTGCTGGCCGCCCTCGTCGGTGAACTCTCGGTCAAGAGCAACGATTTCGCGGCCCTGTGGAGCGACCACCGGGTCAAGCCCTGTGAGGCCGGGTCGTACCGGATGCGCCATCCCACCGTGGGTCCGCTGACCGTCACCCAACAGAACCTGGTGATCGCGCGGTCCCCGGAGCAGTCGTTGTGTCTGGTGACCACGGCGGACGGGTCGAGTTCGGCCGACACGATCGCGCTGCTGCGCAACTCGCTCGGACAGCGCCGCGACTCAGCCCCCGCAGCGGTTGCGGAAGTCCACCATGGGCTGGCGGATCCCCTGTAATTCGGCACGAACCTGCGGATTCTGATCCATGAACGTCTGCAGTGCGGCGCGCCGGTCCTCCGGGGGCTGGCCCTTGAGGCTGGAGAAGAACTCGTTGACCTGCGGATGGGTGAACAGGTACGCCGACGTGGCCGCCATCACCCCGGTCATGGTTCCCGTGAGATCCGCCGAGGAGCAGTTCGGGGGTTCGGGCGGCGGTTGGGCCGCGGCCGGTGCGGCGGCGCCGAACACCGCGGCGCAGCCGATCACGGCGAGCACAGGCGCCAGATAACGGGGTGACATAGATATCTCCTTCGTGTTCATCGTCCGCCGCGGCCTCCACCGCCGCCGGGCCGGCCTCCGCCTCCACCGCCGCCGGGTCGTCCCGGGTTACCGAAGTCTGGGCGTCCGGGCCGTCCGAAGTCGGGAGGATTGGGTGGGCGGGGCCCCGGGTCGACGATGACGTCGAAGTCGGTTTCCCACCAGGCTTCGCAGTCGTAGTAGTTGACGTCGCACGGATACGGGGCGTACGGACCCGACCCGCTCGGTCCGTCCCCGGTGTTCGAGCCGCGTACGGTGCCCTGCGAGCAGATCGTCGTCCCACCCGCGCTCGTGCAGTCCGCCACGGCGGGCGGGGCTATGGCGATCCCGGTGGATATCGCCACCGGGGGCACGATCATCAATACCCACCGCATGTGTGACTCCTATGCGTTGGTTCGGAAGCAGCCACCGATCCGCGACTGCCTACCGGCACCGTAGGCACGCGGGAGGGTGGGCGGCGTCCCCCACATCGGGGGAAAACCGGCATGAACTCCCGTTTCCGGGTTTCCCCCGAAACGGGGGAGTCCGGCCGGAATCGACCGGCCTACGGTCATGAGCGTCAACCCTTCCGGAGGTCAGCATGGTTGCACGGGAAAACAATTGGTCACAACCGTCGGCCATGGCGATCCCGCCCGAGGGCTATTTCGAACTTGAGCGGGGGCGCTACGGCCCCACGTATCCACGCACCCCGGCCTGTCACGGCTTCTCTATCATCGCCAAGGTCAAAGAAGGCCGCGAAGATGCGGTGCGCGCCTACGGCAAACAGATCGAGGATGCCGTCGCCGGCAGCCCGGAGGTGCTGGCGCCGCTGCGCTTGCACTACCTGCGCTGGGTGCTCTTCGACGTCGGATCAGGTCTGCACTTCCAGTATCAGGGCATCTTCGACACTGATTTCGACAAGTACACCGAAGACGCCGTGCGCCTGTTCAGCGCCACCGGGATCACGACCGTGTTCACCAATCTCGAAGGCTTTCCCGAGGATTGGCAGACCAACCCGGAGGCGTTCATCACGTTCGTCCGCGACCACCAATACCCGAGCTTCCTCGAATACGGGGAGTACCCCTACGTGACCGCCGACGAGATCAAGAAGGCGTTGCGCTTGAAGTCTGCCTTCTCGACGATGCTCGATCAGATGCAGTGAGCACATTGGAACTGGACGACATCCAGCACATCCTGCTCACCCGGACACCGGCGATGACGGGACGCTACGAGTTCCTGACCTTCGATCACCCCGAGGGCGGGCGGGCATGGCTGACCGAACTTCTCGACGTCGTCCAATCCGCGGCCGACGTCACGGCGACCATGGACGATGCGAAACGATGGGTGACGCTGGCGTTCACCTGGAACGGATTGCGCGCCCTCGGCGTGCCCGAGTCTGCGCTGGCGACGTTCCCCGCCGCGTTCCGCGAGGGAATGGCCGCGCGTGCCGACATCCTCGGCGACACCGGCATCAACGCGCCGCAGCACTGGCTCGGCGGACTCGCCGGAGATGACCTGCACGCCATCGCGATCCTGTTCGCCCGCGACGACGACGAGCATGCCCGGTGCGTGGGCGCACACGACGATCTGGTGGCCCGCTGCGACGGTGTCCGCACGCTGTCGTACCTGGATCTGAACGCTCATCCGCCGTTCAACTACGCGCACGATCATTTCGGCTTCCGTGACCGGTTGTCCCAGCCCGTCATGAAGGGCTCGGGCGAAGAACCGACTCCGGGGTCCGGGCCGGCGTTGGAGCCCGGGGAATTCATCCTCGGTTACCCCGATGAAGACGGCCCCGTAGCCGGCCTTCCCGAACCGGTTGAACTGTCCCGCAACGGAAGCTACATGGCCTATCGACGGCTCGAAGAACACGTCGGCCTGTTTCGTGACTACCTGTCCGACAACGCGCAGACTCCTGAGGAGCAGGAGCTGCTGGCGGCAAAGTTCATGGGCCGCTGGCGTAGCGGTGCGCCGCTGGTACTCGCGCCCGAGCGCGACGACCCCGGGCTTGGTGCCGACCCGATGCGCAACAACGACTTCAACTACAAGGAGATGGATCCGTTCGGATATGCCTGCCCGCTGGGTTCTCACGCTCGCCGGCTCAATCCGCGCGACACCGCGCACTTCATGAACCGGCGCAGGATGATCCGCAGGGGCGCGACCTACGGGCCTGCGCTGCCCGACGGCGCACCCGAGGACGACATCGAACGCGGCATCGCGGCGTTCATCATCTGCGCGGACCTGGTGCGGCAGTTCGAGTTCGCGCAAAACGTCTGGATCAACGACAGGTCGTTCCACGAACTCGGCAACGAACGCGACCCGATCTGCGGCACGCAGGACGGAACGCTCGATTTCACCGTGCCGAAACGTCCCATCCGTAAGGTGCACAAAGGCATACCGGCATTCACCACGCTGCGCGGCGGCGCCTACTTCTTCCTGCCCGGCCTTGCCGCACTGCGCCATCTCGCCGCCCTCGGCACCCGGGAGTGATGATGGCGCTGCGTCCGGCCCGAACCTACAACCAGGACCATGTGGCACGGCCCCTGGACGGTCGACGGCGTGTCAGCATCTACTGGACCTGGAGTTATCCCTGGGAGGCGCAGCGTGATCCGGCCGCGATGAGCAACCGTTTCTCGACGATGACCGAAGTGCGTAACGTGGCCTACCCCAACTACGAGACACCCGAATTCGGTGCCGCGAACTTCCTTCAGGGCATCGCCGGAACGCTGGAGTTGTTCCACCGCTCGACCCTGGCCTTTCAGGATCTGGTCACAGAGCTCACCGAGCACCCGGTCGGTGTCTTCCAGCGGGTCGACCAGGCCGGCTACGCCCAACCCATCGACGAACGCATCCTGGCCGATACCGACACGCTGATGGTGTTTGGTCTGGACCACCTGAACTCCGAACTGGAGGCGACCCGGGGCGAAGTGGAGGCACTGCGGGAATGGTTGCGCCGCGAGGGCACATGCCTGCTGCTGGCCCCCCACCACGATGTCGGGTTCACCGACGACCTGAACCAACGGCAGATCGAGTACGAACACCACGGAGACCGGCTGGTGCCCCGCCAGCAACGGTTCAGCAGATACACCCGGTCCCTGATGCGCGCGCTCGGGGTGCCCGTGCACAACATCTGGGGTCTGCGGCCCGCGGTTGTCGACGGCACACGAGATCCGTTGGCGCTGAATGCCTATCGTGACTTCGACGAGAAGGGGCTTCTCGACGGTGTGCCCGCCCTGAGCTTCCACCAACACCTTCCGCACTATGAACTGACCGCCCCGGAGGGTGCCAATCTGCGCGTGCTGGCCCGCCAGCCGATCGACCCGTATCGACCTCACCCGTTCACCGACGCCGGTAACACCGCGTTCAACGCGGTCATCTGGATGCCTCCCGATGGGGACAGAGCCGGTGACATCGTGCTGCTGGACTCCACGCACTCGGCGCGTCGGCCGGCCTGCGCAACCTGTGGCGCAACCTCGCGACGATGGCCTACTGAGCGTCAATCCGGGATCAGTCCGACCCTTTTCGCCTCGGCCACTGCCTCGCTGCGAGACGTCACCCCGAGCTTGCGGTAGATCGACCCTGCCTGGGTCTTGACCGTCTCCCGTCCGATCACCAGATCCGCGGCGATCTGCTGCAAGGAGAGGTGCCTGGCGAGATAGGGCAGCAGGCGCAGTTCGGCCGCGGTCAACGGGCGTGCGCCCCCGGCGACCATGGCCTTGACCCGATCGACCCGCTGGATCAGTGCCACCGCGTCCGGCTCGCGGTGGCAGAGGCGCTCCGCCACCGGCAAGTGCCTGCGCAGCAGGTCGGCGTCCTGGAGGACTACTGCCGTCCACGCGAGCAGGCCGTGCCCCAGCAGCGCGGTGCGCGCTGCCAGATGGCCGAGGCGAGACAGCAGGGTCTCGGTGACTTCCGCCGATTGCCGGGCAGCGGTTTCGTCGCCGGTGCGGGCGGCCATCACCGCGCTCGTCGCGTACACGACGATCATCGGCACGACGTCGCACAGGTCGTACTTGTCGACCAGCATCCGGGCGGACTCGCTGCGTTCCACAGCCGATTCGTCGTCACCCGCTACCAGATCGAGCAACGAAAGGTGGGCCAGCGCCGCGGCGTGGAAGCCCGGCAGATCGTCGATGACGGCCAGCGCCGATTCCAAGAGGTTGCGTGCGTGCGACACCTGCCCGCGCATCGCCTCCGCCGCTCCCTTCATCACGGTGGCGGCTCCCCACCACGGGTTCACCAGCTGTCCACCCGCCGCGCGTACGACGTCCGCCTGGTGCGCCACGTCGATGACACCGCCGGCCCCGACCAGTGAATTGATCAGTGCCACAGCCACCTTCACCGATGGAGTGCCGTCGGACAGGACCCGTCCCTGGTCGGCGCGCACCGCGAGCATCAACGATCGCTGGATCAACTCGGCGTCGGCGGTCGTCACCCCCAACCACGCCCGCGCCACCGCGGCATCCGGATGTTCGGCGAATGTCCGGGGATCCAGCCTCGCCAGCCGTCTGGCCAACACCCCGGCGCGGCCGTCGAATCCGAGCCGGACCGCCTCGCGGCCCACCAACGCGGCCGCGCGGGCGCGGTCCCCGGCGTCCAGGGCTTGGACCAGTGCGCCGTCGATGTCACCGTCGCGCTCGAGGAGGTCGGCCGCGCGGGTGGCGAGTTCACGGAAGCGTGTCGGCGCCGTATCGCGCAGCCGGGCCCGCAGCACGTCACCGAAAAGATGGTGATACCGGTGCCACACCCTGTGGTGATCCAGCGCGATCAGGAACGGATTCCCCAGTCCGGACAGCACAGCCAGCATGTGGGCCGAATCGTCGCGTTCGAGGACGGCATCGAGCTGCTCGGCGGTGAAGCGTTCGAGCACCGCCGATTCCGTCAGGAACGTCGCGGTCGCGTCATCGAGGCGATCGATGACCTCTTCGACGACGTAATCGACCACCAGGTTGTCGCGGCGGACCAACCCCTCCAGCGAGGTGCCGTCCCGCAGCGCCATCGCCGTCAGGATCACCCCGGCAGGCCACCCTTCACACAGATCGATGACCCGCGCGACCACCGCCTCGTCGTGGACCCCACCGGCCATGTCGAGAGCCTGCGCGGCCTCGGCGGCGGAGAACCGCAGCACCTCCTGGTCGATCTGCACCGTGGTGTTCTGTAGCCGGCGGCGGCCGAGTCCCAGCGGCAGCATGAACCGGCCCACCAGAGCGGGGATCACGGTGGCGGGTAGTTCCTGCAGCAGCATCCGCAGTGTGGTCACCGCGGTGGGATCGCAGAGTTTGTGCACGTCGTCGAGGACGAGCACCATCGGTGCGGACTGTTCGAACAGGTCCACCACCGCGGGCAACAGCTGGTTCACCGGACTGCGGCCGGGCCCGCCCAGATAGCGCAGCAACTCAGGCGCGTCGCCCGAGGACCGGACCAGAGCAGTCGCGATGTGCAGCAGCAGGTGAGCGGGATCGTCGTCGAGGTGGTCGATCCGAGCCCAGACGAACGGTCGCCCGTCGGAGGTGTCCCACAGTGCGACGGTCGTGGTCTTGCCGTAGCCAGCCGCACCGCAGACCACCACGACGTCGCCGTCGGCAGCCGCCGCCATCCGCCGAAGGGCGTCAGGGCGGCCGACCACACGGTCGGCGATGCGTGGCCGGCCGACGGTCGCGGCCGGAACACGGGGTCGCCAGTCTCCCGCCACCACATCAAGAGCGTAAGCCGGTGAGTGAACGTCTGACATGCATTTTTTCGTTTTAGGGATAGATGTCTTCTGGCCGCATCTCACGTTCGGCGGCGCGGCGACGTCTTCCCGGTATGCACACGTTCACCGATTGCACCCGCCTGCTGCGCGGCATGTACGCCGCCGAACGCGAATACCTGGCCCTGGGTGGGTCTGACCATGGCGATTTCGCCGTTCTCGCAACGTATTTCGCCGAGGACGTGGTCCTGTGCCAGGCCGCGGCGCTTCCGTACGGCGGGGTGTGGCGCGGTCACGACGGGCTGCGGGCCTTCTTCGCGGCCATGGCCGCCACCTGGTCCGAGTTCCAGATGCTCGATCAGCAGTTCCTGGCCACCGCCGAGACCGCCGTGGTCCGGACCCGGGTCCGCGCCCGGGCGCGGACGAGTCGCCGCGAGGTGAGCTTCCCGATCCTGCAGACCCTGCGCATCGCCGACGGACGGATCTCCGAGGTGTGGCCGTTCTACTGGGACACCGCCGCGATCGTCGCCGCGATCGCCCCGACTCGGTGACCCCCCTGGGGGAGTACGGGCCGGCCTAAGTGGTGGGCAGGCGCACGACGTACCCGGCTTCGAGAGCAGCCCACAGCGCCCCGTCGGCGGCCATCGCCAGGCCACGGGGCTCGCTGCCGGCGGGCAGGTCGATCATCGTGACCTCGCCGTCGGCGCTGACACGGGCGAGCTGGTCGGATTCGCAGAGGCTGACCCAGACTCCGTCCGCCTGATCGGCTATCACCGCGTGCGGTTTGCCCGGTAGGTCGAGTTCCTGAATCGCCTCGTTGAGCGGAATGCGGCCCAGCTTGCCGGCTCGAGTCTCGGTGAACCACAGCGCATCGTCGTGCGTCGCGGTGATGCCGACGGGCCCCGCAGACGGGGTCGGGGTCTGCCGGACGCTCACCGTCCCAGCCATGTCGAGCCGTCCGATGGCGCTGCTTCGGTTGAGGGTGAACCACAGTGCGCCGTCGGGGCCCGCGGTGATCATCGTCGGGTCGCCACGGGGGACGGCCACCACGTCCACCTCATCGTCGGCACCGATTCGGCTCACCGTGCCCGATGCCGTCGTGGTGAACCACAGTGCACCCTCGGGTCCGACGCACAGTCCCGAGGGTGCGCTCCCGTCGGGCAGTTTGATCTCGCGCTGCGCGCCGTCCACGGCGATACGGCCGATCCGGTCGTCGCCGCTGCGGGTGAACCACAGGGCGCCGTCAGGCGCGGCGACGATGATCGCGGGCTTGCTGTGCGGGTGCACCGGAAAGACGTCCAATCCACCGTCCGGCGCGATGCGGGCGATCTCCCCGGACTGAACCAGCGTCACCCAGATGGCGCCGTCCGGGCCCGGAGCGAGCGCATACGGACCACCGGACACCGCGATATCGAGGACCCCACTCACGCCCCGACGGTACGTCACCCCCGATCCGGCACGGGCGGTGACCGGGCGCTCAGAGGCCGTTCGCAATACTTGCTGCGAAGCTCGCGTCCGTCTTGTCGGTGACGTTCTGGCCCGCGGTGATTCTGGGGTACCTCGACGGCCTCAGCGCGCTGACACACGTTGGGACGGTTTCGATCACGGCGTCGTAGTTGGGTTGGCAGAAGAACGGCAGCGACAGCCGGCGGCTCGCGGGGCCGGTGAGGGTGGGGTTCTGGACACGGTGGAGAGTCGAGATCCACTTGTCGTTGGTCCACCGCGCCATGAGGTCGCCGATGTTGACGACGAAGCTGTCGGGGATCGGCGCGATGGGAACCCAGTTGTCGTCGAGGCGCACCTCGAGACCACCTACCGCATCGCGTTGGTAGAGCAGGGTGAGACTGCCGTAGTCGGTGTGTTCGCCGATGCGAAGTTGGTCGGGTTCTGGCCGGCGGTCCAGCGGCGGGTAGTGATTGGCGAACAGATTGCTGATCGGCTTGTCGACTTTGTCGTCGAACCAGTGCTCATCGAGACCGAGCGCCAGCGCGAAGAGCCGCATCATGTCGAACGCCAGTGAGGCCATTTCGGCGTAGTAGTGCTCCCACACTTCGCGGAACCCGGGCAGGGATGGCCAGACGTTGTCGTGAAAGTGCCCGCACCGGCGTGCCTGGGTGAACCATGGGTCCCCGGCGGGAACGTCGGGCAGTCCGATGGAGAAGAATTCGACGAGGTCACCCGGCGTCATCTTCCCGCGGGTTCGTGCCAGCGCTCGTGATTTCGGCGGCATGTAACCCCGGCTGGTGCCGGGTTGAGCGCGAACCGTCATCTTCTGGTCCTCGTCGCTGTCGAAGAACTCCGCGGTGACGTCGTACATGTCGTCGAGTAGTCGGGCCGAGATCCCGTGGTTGACCACCGCGAGAAATCCGATGTGGGAGTTGGCATCATCGATCTGTCGGGCCAGTCGTAGGCGGTCCTCCTTGCTGCCGCGGGCCTGGCCGAGGTCGATGAGTGGGACGGAGTCGGGCATCAGTGTTTTCCTGCCTGAGAAGAGATGGGCCAACCTGGCCGCCGCTTGGGGCGGGGGGCGGCGTAGGTGTGAATCTTGCTGGTGGTGAGCGACATTGCGACGAGACTTTCGGCGAGTGCCACGGCCGCGGCGATGCCGTCGACGACGGGGACCCCGAGTTTGGCGGCGAGGCGCTTGCTCATCCCGGCCATGCCCGCACATCCGAGCACCAGAACTTCGGCGCCGGCATCGATTGCTCGACGCCCCGCTGAGTGCATGGCATCGAGAGCGGCCTCGGTGTCGCCGTCTAGGTCCAGCACGGCCAACTCCGCGGCCTCGATGGCGGCGCAGCGGTCCGCCAACCCGGCTACGGTCAGGCTGTCCCGAATCTGTGCACACGCCCGCCCGAGCGTGGTGACGACGCCGTAACGCGGTGCCAGGAGCATCGCGAATTGTGCTGCGGCTTCGGTGATGTCGACGACCGGGATGTCGAGTAACTCTCTGGCACCTTCACGGCCGTGTTCACCGAATCCGGCCATGACCACCGCGTCCACGTCGGGTGGCAGTTCGTGCAGGCGGTCGAGCACAGCGGCCGCGGTGATGAAGCTGTCGTAGTACCCCTCGGCGGATTCGGGGCCCCAGTGCGGGCGCCAGGCCTCGATGTGTGTACCGGGACGGGCAGCCGACTGGGCTTGGCGGCCGATGTCGGCGGTCATCGTTTCGCTGGTGTTGCAGTTCATGACCACGATGCGGGTCATGGTGCGACCGCCGTTGCGGCCTGACGGGTGGACCAGGTGATGGGGAGGTAGAACAGGGCGGCAAGAACGGCGCCGATCGCCCACGAGAAGGGGGCCCACGCACCGAAGGTGGGTACCAGAGCCAGGATTGCGGCGACCACCGTGGCCGGGACCAGCGCGATGAACGCTCGTGGATTGAATCCGCGGGTGAAGTAGTACTTGCCGTCGGGGTCCGCGCGGAAGAGGTGGTCGACGTCGACGTGACCGCGACGGATGACCCAGTAGTCCGACATCAGCACACCGAACAGTGGGCCGAGGAAGGCACCGAGGCCCCCGACGAAGTAGGCGATCGACTCGGGGTTGTTGTAGAGGTGCCACGGCAGGGGCAGCACAGACAGGACGGCGGCAATGAGCCCGCCGCGGAAGAAGTCGATGTGTTTGGGCGCGACGTTGGAGAAGTCGTAGGCACAGGAGATGAAGTCCGCCACGATGTTGATCCCGATCGTGGCGATGGTGAAGACCAGGGCGCCGAAAAGGATGACCGCGGTGCTGTCGGTCTTCTCGATGAGGGTCACCGGGTCGGTGATCGCCTCCCCGAACACCACGATGCTGGCGGACGTGACGGTGACGGCGACCAGCGCGAAGAGGATGAAGTTCACCGGCAGGCCATAGAAGTTCCCTCGGGTTATCGTCTTTTTGTCGGGGGCGAGTCGGCCGAAGTCGGCGAAGTTGACCAGGAACGTCGCAAAGAAGGACACGTTGAGCGCAATCGCGGCGAACATCTCGTAGGTGAGATCCCAGCCGTGTGCCTGGTTCGGGCTGAGGCTGAAGGACACGTCCCCTCCGGCTCTCATCACCATCCAGATGGTGAGCGCGAACATGACCAACCAGACCGCGGGGCCTGCCCAGTCTTGGAAGCGGCGGACGGCATCCATGCCGTGGCGCACGACGACAAGCTGGATCACCCACATGAGCGCAAAGCAGATCCAGCCGAGCGCATGCAGCCCGAGAAACGTGGGATGGGTCAAGGGTTCCGCAACGGAGTGGGCGATCCGCAGCGCCGCGATCTGCAAGCCCGTGGAGCCCAGGTAGGTCAGGATCCCGTAGTAGATGACCGCGATGCCGGCTCGGATGAGCGCAGGGACGTTGGCGCCCCAGACCCCGAAGCTCGAGCGGGCCAGGACCGGGAAGGGGACTCCGGTGCGCTGCCCGGCGATCCCGCTGAGGTTCATCAGTCCCCAGATGATCAAGACGCTGACCGTGAGCGCGATGAACACCTGACCGCCGTTGAGACCCATGAAGAACAACGACGCGGCGAATGTGTAGACCGTGATGCTGTGGATGTCCTGCATCCACATGGCGAAAAAGTTGTAGACGCCCCAGTTCCGCTTGACAGCGGGTGCGAGGTCCTCATTGTAGAGGCGCGTCGATCGCACTGGAGCAGTGTTGGTGGGCAAATCTGGATGATCTTGTAAAGGACTGATGGACATAGGATTTCACTTCCGGAAGACAGTTTGCACTGTGGAGCTGGCGAAGATGTCGGCATGACGGTGCGGCTCGAATACGGATGAACACGGCAGCGAGTCGACCGTCCGCGCGGCAGCAGAGAATCGTGAGCAGCGCGCAGAGGTGCAGCTGCGGGCCACCCGAAGCGATGGGTGTTCGCGCGGAGTGTCTGCCTAGTGGAGGCAGACGGGTGACGCGATTAGCGGTCTTCGCGCTCTTTCGACAAGGAGAGGAGGGCGAGCGGAACCCGATGGGACGCGATGGCTCGTAGGCACTCTTCGACCGTGAAGGTGACGCCCCACGCCACCATCGCGAATGAGATACCACGTACAACCATGTGGTGCGTCGCTCCTGTCTGGGGAATTCAAGCCTTCGAGCACAAGCCCTATGGGCGAAGCTAGCTCCTGTGTGCTACCGCTGCGTTACGCCGTGAAACGCCAGCGTGAATGGTCGTCGCGCCTCGTCCTCGTCATCACCGCCAAGGCCCTGCCAGCTGCACATACCCCCGTCGATGCGCCTGGCCGTCATCCTGGTGCTGCGGACGCGGTCATCCGGCGTGTTCTCCCAACCGGGCATCGACGATAATTCCCGGGTGAACCCTGAGACCTCCGGACCCGCCGGCACGGCCCGCTTCGGTCGCCTGGAGTGGCGGGACCTGACGCAGGCCGCGGTGTTCGCCGGTCTGCTCGCCGCCCTGGGCCTGCCGGGCACCCTGACCCTCGGGCCCACCGGGGTGCCGATCACCCTGCAGACCCTGGGTGTGATGCTCGCCGGATCGATCCTCGGCCCGCGCAAAGGACTGCTGGCCGTGGCGCTGTTCGCGGCCCTGGCCGTCGCCGGGTTACCGATCCTGGCCGGCGGCCGGACCGGACTGGTGTCGTTGTCGTCGCCGACCGCGGGCTTCTTCGTCGGCTGGTTACCCGCCGTCGTGGTGATCGGGGTCCTGACCGCGCTGATGATGCCGCGCTACCGGGTGGCGTGGGGCATCCTGATCAACGTCGTGGGCGGCATGGGTGTCATCTACCTGTGTGGCACGGTCGGGCTGATGCTGCGCACCGACCTGACCTGGTGGGCGGCGTTGTCCACCAACGGGATCTACATTCCCGGCGACATCGCCAAAGCCGTGGTGTGCGCCTACGTCGCCGCCCAGGTGCACCGTGCCCGGCCGGGCCTGATCACGCCGTGGCGGGCCCGCCGATCCGATGCCTGACGACCCGCCCGGCGCCCTCGTCGTCGACGGGGTGTCCCACGCATTCGGCGACCGCCGGGTGCTGCGCGACGTGTCGCTGACACTGACCGAGCGCCGGATCGCGATCGTCGGCGCCAACGGCAGCGGCAAGTCGACACTGGCGCGCATGTTCAACGGCCTGGTGATGCCCGACCGGGGTTCGGTGCGGGTGCACGGCCTGGACACCAAGCGGTCCACCCGGCAGGTGCGCCGCACGGTCGGGTTCGTGTTCACCGATCCGGACCGCCAGATCCTGATGCCCACCGTCGCCGAGGACGTGGAACTGTCGCTGTCGCGGCACCGGCTGGACCGCAGCGCGCGCGCCGAACGGGTGGCCGCGGTGCTCGACCGGTTCGGCCTCGCCGGGCATGCGGACCAGCCCGCACATCTGCTCTCCGGCGGCCAGAAGCAACTGCTCGCGCTGGCCACGGTCCTGGTCACCGAACCGTCGGTGGTGATCGCCGACGAACCGACCACGCTGCTCGACCTGCGCAATGCGCGGATGCTGCGCGGCGCGTTCGCCACGCTGGACACCCAACTCGTGCTGGTCACCCACGACCTGGAGCTGGCGGGCGACGCCGACCGGGTCGTCGTGCTCGACGACGGCCGGGTGGTGGCCGACGACGAGCCCGCCGCGGCGCTGGCGGTCTATCGGGAGTTGATGTCGTGACGGTGCTGGGGGACTACCGGCCCGGACGGTCCTGGCTGCACCGGATGCCCGCCGGGGTGAAGTTGGTCGGCCTCGGCGTGGTCATCGTCGCGATGACGGTGGCGGTCGACTCTCCGGTGCGGTTGGCCATGGCCGCCGCCGGGGTGGCCGCGGTGATCGTCTGTGCCCGGCTGCCGGTGGGCGCGCTGGCAGCCCAACTGCGGCCGGTGCTGTGGGTGGTCGCGGCGATCTTCGTGCTCCAGGTGCTGCTCACGGGCTGGCGCCGGGCCCTGGTGGTGTGTGGGGTGCTGCTGCTGGCCGTGTGCCTGGCCGCGATCGTGACGACGACGACGCGGACCACCGACATGCTGGACGCGGCGACGCGGGCGATGGCCCCGCTGGCGCGGTTCGGCTTCCCGGTCCGGCAGGTGGCGATCGCGCTGGCGCTGACGATCCGCTCGATCCCGCTGCTGGTGGACATCATTCGTCAGGTCGAGGAGGCCCGCCGGGCACGCGGGCTGCGGATGTCGCCGCGCATCGTGTTCGTCCCCGTGGTGGTGGCGGCGCTGCGCGCGGCCGACGACTTCAGTGAGGCGCTGATCGCCCGCGGGATCGATTGACCCCTCGATCACCGCGTTCGCCGCGTGCAGCGGTCGCCGGTCACGCACAATGTGGCGAGGCGCCCACCTGGAGCCGGCTGCGGACCACGGAAGGCGTCGATGATCGAGACAGCGGGAGCCGGAAGGCCGGCCCAGCGGGTACCGCCCGACACACTGCGCCGAGCCCTGCGCCTGGCCGGGATGCGGCCGTTGCCCCGCCCGCGCCGCCCTTCCCGTATCGATCTGCACGGCAAGCGGATTCTCATCACGGGCGCCTCGTCAGGGATCGGTGAGGCCGCCGCCTGCCGGCTCGCGGACCGGGGCGCCGTGGTGATCCTGGCGGCCCGCCGCGAAGACCTGCTGACCGGCGTCGCCGACCGGATCACCGCCCGTGGTGGTCAGGCCGTCGCGGTACCTACCGACCTCTCCGATTTGGAGGCCGTCGACGCACTCGTGCACAGCGCCGGCCGGGTGGATGTCCTCGTCAACAACGCCGGCCGATCGATCCGCCGTCCCCTGCTCGAATCCCTGGACCGCTGGCACGATGTCGAGCGCACCATCGCGCTGAACTATTACGCGCCGCTGCGGCTGATCCGCGGGATCGCGCCCGGCATGGTGGAGCGCGGCGACGGGCACATCATCAACATCTCCAGCTGGCGCGTGATGCCGGAGTCCTCACCGCTGTTCGGCGTCTACAACGCGTCCAAGGCCGCGCTCAGTGCGGTGAGCAGAGTGATCGACAACGAACTCGCCGACTCCGGTGTGCAATCGACGACGATCTACTACCCGTTGGTGGCGACTCCGATGATCGCGCCGACCCGCGCCTACGACGGTCTCGCCGCGTTGAGCGCCGACGAGGCGGCGGACTGGATCGTGACCGCCGCGCGGACCCGCCCGGTGCGGATCATGCCGCGCAAGATGATCCCGCTGCGTGCGCTCGACCTCATCTCGCCGCGGCTGCTCAACAGCGTGATGAAGCGCTCCACACCGCAGACCGGACGCGCACGCGCTGAATGCTGAGCGCGGCGGCTACCGCGACGAAAACCTGGTTCTCGGAGCGTTTCTCACCACTGCGGCGTTCTTCTGCGTGGCCATGGTCGGCACGCTGGCCAAGATCTCGGGCCAGTACACCTCCACCGGTGTGCTGCTGCTGTTCCAGAACGCGATCTGCCTGATGTTCATCGTGCCGGTCGCCGCGCGTGACGGGTGGGCGTCGGTGCGGACCGCGAAGTTCGGCTTGCACGCGCTGCGCGCGGCTACCGGGACGGGATGCTGGTATGCGCTGTTCTTCGCGATCACGCAGATACCGCTGGCCAATGCCACATTGCTGACCTACAGCGCTCCACTCTGGATGCCGCTGATCGCATGGGCGGTGACGCGCCAACACGTCCCGGTGCCGACCTGGATCGGTGCCGGCGTCGGCTTCGCCGGAATCATGCTGGTGCTCCAACCCCAGGGGCGCAGCTTCTCCGCGGGTGAGGCGTCCGCGCTCGCCGCCGCCGCCCTGCTGGCCATCGCCATGATGTCGGTGCGCTGGCTCGGCGCCACCGAACCCCCGCGGCGAATCCTGTTTTATTACTTCCTGTTGTCCACCGCGATGTCGGTGCCGATCGCGGTGGCCGACTGGGAGCCGGTGGCCCCGGCGGGGTGGCCGTGGCTCGTGGGTCTGGGCTTGGCCCAACTGATTTCCCAAGCGTTGATCGTCGCCGCCTACCGGCATGCGTCGGCGGAGAAGCTCGGCCCGTTCATCTACACCGTCATCGTGTTCACCGCTGTCATCGACTGGATCGTGTGGAATCACAGACCCACACTCGCGGCGTACCTGGGCATGGCCTTGGTCATCGGCGGCGGGCTCTTCGCCATGCGCGCCAAACGTGACACAATCAGCGCCGCAGGGCCTCCCCGGCGTGGCCCGTGATCGGCGGTTGCCCATGAGATTGTTGGTCGGTTATCTGGCCACACCCGGCGGCGCGGACGCGCTGGCGCTCGCCGTGCGGCTGGCCCGGACGCTCGACGCCGAGATCGACATCTGTCTGGTGTTGGCGCGGCACGGGCATCTCGGCAGCGTCGTCGCGACCGGCGGATACGACAAGCTCCTCAGCGAGCAGGCACAGGAGTGGCTGTCGGACGCGCTGGCCGCCGTGCCCGGGGACGTGATGGCCCGCACTCACGCCCATTTCCATGACTCGTTCGCCGCCGGGTTGATCGACGCGGCCGGCCAACTCGACGCGTCCGCGATCGTGGTCGGCGGTTCTGGCGGCGGTCTGGCGGCGAACTACACCCTCGGCGCGGTGGTCAACGAGCTTCTTAACTCGTCTCCGCTGCCGGTGGTGGTGGCTCCGCGCGGGGCCCGCGACTCGACGGTCGAGCGGGTCCGCGAGGTGACGTGCGCTCTCGGCGAACGTCCCGGCGCCGACCTGTTGCTGGACACCGCGTTCCGGTTCGCCAGGGCCGCGCAGACCCCGCTGCGGCTGGTGTCGCTGGTGGCGCTCGACCGGGACTCGGCGAGCGCGAGCGCCGGCCCCGGGCAGCACCCCGCGGTGGATCACGCCTTCCGCACGCTGGACGCCGCCAAGAAGTCGCTGCCCGCGGGATTCCCGGTGACCGCGACGGTGGTCGAAGGCGGCACCGTCGAGCAAGCCGTCCAGAGTCTGGCCTGGCACGACGGCGACCTGATCATGGTCGGTTCGAGCCGACTCGGCGCCCCGCGGCGGACCTTCCTGGGTTCGACGGCCGCGAAGATGCTGCGGGTGCTCGACGTCCCGATGGTGGTGGTGCCCAAGGCGGAGGTCGGTGCCACGCACTCCGGGTGGTGACCGCCGAGCCGTTACGGCTCGTCCACTAGGGCTCGTCCGCTATGGCTCGTCCACGATGAGGACCGGGGTGTCCTTGCGTAGCGTCTCACCGCGGAAGAACTCCGGTTGCCGGGCGCGCATGACCATCATGAACACGATGCCGAGCAGGATCAGCCCGAGGCCGAGGATCAGCACCAGACCCACGCCGCCGATGCTCGCGCCGCTGCCGTAGTCCGGGGACGCGCTGTCGCGCAGGGTCACCGCGAAGACGCCGAGCAGACCGAGGCCGCCGAGTAGTGGGAACAGCAGCTTGAACACGAATCCGCGTGCGCTGGAGAACAATTCGCGTCGGAAGTACCAGATGCAGGCGAACGCGGTCAGGCCGTAATAGAAGCAGATCATGATGCCCAGCGAGTAGATCGTGTCGGTGAGCACGTTCTCACTGGTCAGCGTCAGCACCGAGTAGAACAACGCCGAGCCGACCCCCGCGACGACCAGCGCGTAGGACGGCGTCATGAACCGGGGGTGGATCTTGGCGAACCGTGCCGGGAAGGCCTTGTAGGCGCCCATCGCCAGCATGGTCCGAGAGGTCGGCAGAAACGTGGTGATCAGGCTCGCGGCGCTGGACGCCACCACGGCGAGGAACAGGAACAGGTGCAGCGGGCCGCCCATCACCGGTTCCGCGAGCGCCCCGAAGACGTTCTCGGAGTTCTCCTCGTTACCGAGACCCAGGCCGTCGGTGCCGACGCCGGCATACATCTGGGTCGCGACGGCGACCAGCAGGTAGGTGAGCAGGATCGACACCACGCACAACAGCGCTGCACGGCCCGGCGTCTTGTCGGAGTCCTTGGACTCCTCGTTGACCGTCAGCGCGGTGTCCCAGCCCCAGAACGCGAAGATCGACCCGGACAGGCCCGCGATGAACATCGACATCGTCAGACCGGCCGGGCTGAACCAGTCCCAGCTGAACGACAAGCCGGTCTCCGACGAGCCGGATTTCGCGAACGCCATCCCCGCGAACACCAGCAGCACCACCATCTGGAAGCCGACCAGCACGTACTGGACCCGTTCGGTGGTGGTGATGCCCCGGTAGGACACCGCGGTGGCGATCGCCAGGAACGCCACACAGGTCACCACGTTGATCGCCTTGTTCTCCCACAGCGCGCCGACGGATTCGCTGCTGAACAGGTCGCCGATGAACTGGTAGAAGAACTGCACCGCGACACCGGCCAAATTGGACAACACGATGACCGTCGCGAGCACCGCCGCCCACCCGCCGAGCCATCCGATGTACGGCCCGAACGCCTTGGTGGTCCAGGTGAATGACGTCCCGCAGTCGGGGGCGACCTTGTTGAACTCGCGATACGCGTAGGCAGCGAAGAACATCGGCAGGAAGCCGGCGATGATCACCACCGGCATCTTCATGCCCGCCTCGGCGACGAGGATGCCGATGGTGGCCGTCAGCGCGTAGGCGGGGGCCACCGAGGACACCCCGAGAACCGTTCCGCCCAGCAGGCCGACGGCGTTGTGTGACAGTCCCTTGTCCTGGATGTCCGCTTCGGGGCGGTGCAGGGGGTCGTGGGCCTCGATCCGCATGATGACCTCACCAGGGTGAACAATGAATGGTGCTCAAGCTAAGCACGCACGCACCCGCGGGGGAGCGCTTTCATTCACAGGTTCGGCGCAGCAGCCCGAGCACGACCTCACGTGTCAGCGGCGCGAGCTCGAGGTCCCCGGGCCGGTCCGGATCGATCCACGCGATCTCGTCGATCTCGGCCCGCGCGGACGGTTCCGCGCGCAACGTCACGGCGAACAGTTCCGCGGACACCCGGTGCCCGGGTTCGTTGGCCGCCGCGGCGGTGTAGGTCCCGAGCGGGCTGATATCCGGTGGCGCCACGTGCACTCCGAGTTCCTCGGCGAGCTCGCGGCGCAGCGCCTCCGGAGCGGACTCGCCCGGGTCGAGTTTGCCGCCCGGCTGCATGAACGCCGCCGTCCCGCGCTTTCGGACCACGAGCGTCCGGCCGGCGGCGTCGACCACCACTGCGGCGACCACCCTGATCTGCGGGGGCGTGTCCTGTTGTGCGGCAAGGGCTTGCGCGATGGTCGCGGTGTCGGCGAGCGTGACCCCGATCAGGGTGAGGTCGGCGAGCCGCTCCGGGGTGGTCTGCGACGTCGCGTCGGTGGCCAGCACGGTCCGGTAGTCGAGCTCCGACGCGTCGAACAACGTGGCCCGCGGGCAGTTCGGCAGATTGCACCCCGCGACGACGACGGTGTTCACGCCCATTGTGCGTAACTGGGTGTCCAGCGCGGTCCGGAAAAACGCCGACCACCGCGGCTTGTAGACGACGTACTCGCCGGGACCGACGGTTTGGATCTCCCCGGCGAGCAGCGCCGTGCAGTCGAGCTCGACCGGCTGCGGCAGCAGGGGTTGCGCGATCTGCGCGCCGGCGGTCCCCGGAGCGGCGATGTGCGCACCGGCTTCGACCGCGGCGCGGCGTACGGCGTCGACGTCGGACCCGCCCGGCTCGTACAGCCGCACGACGTGGATGACCGGTCGCCCCGCGGCGCGAAACGCCGCCGCGAGGCGGGCCATCGCCGGCAGCCGTTCGGCGGTTCCACTCACCACCGACGATCCCGCGACGAAGTCGTGCTGGACGTCGATGAGCAGCAACGCCGAGTGCGGCCACTGCGGCGTCAGGTATCGGTCAGAATCCACCCGACGATTCTGGCACCAGCCCGGCGCGGGTCAGAAGATGAGGCCCTGGGCCTTCGATGTCGCGGCGGCGAAACGGTTTTGGACGTCCTCCCAGTTGACGACGTTCCAGAACGCCTTCACGTAGTCGGCTTTGACGTTCTTGTACTGCAGGTAGTAGGCGTGCTCCCACATGTCCACCTGCAACAGCGGGATGATCCCGAGCGGCACGTTGGCCTGCTGGTCGTAGAGCTGGAAGGTCAGCAGCCGGTCACCGAGGGTGTCGTAGCCCAGCACCGCCCAGCCGGAGCCCTGCAGGCCGTTGGCCGCGGCGGTGAACTGCGCGCGGAATTTGTCGAACGATCCGAACTGGTCGTCGATGGCCGCGGCGAGGTCTCCCGTCGGCTTGTCGCCGCCGTGGGGGGACAGGTTCTTCCACCAGATCGTGTGGTTGACGTGCCCGCCGAGGTGGAACGCGAGGTTCTTCTCGTGCAGGAAGATCGCGCCGTGATCGTCACCGGCGCGTGCCTCTTCGAGTTTGGCGATCGCGTCGTTGACGCCCTTGACGTAGGTGGCGTGGTGCTTGCTGTGGTGAATCTCGTTGATCTGTCCCGAAATATGCGGTTCGAGCGCGCCGTAGTCGTAGTCCAGATCCGGCAACGTGTACTCAGCCATCAGGTTCCTCTCTGTATTCACTCGGCCATCTGCGCCCACCATACCTGTCCAGCACAACACATATTCAGGTGTGTATGAGTGTGCGCGGGTGCCGAGGCTGTGGCAGTACCACGACAGGTCGGTGCGAAACACGGCCGCCGGAAACAGCCGTACCGCGGAGGACTACTTTGCGGTGTGGGCGGGAATCCCGGCACGCGATATGACCGGTGACGACGCAGTCGTGCAGGACTGCCCCAAGCGGATGACGTTCGGCCCGTGCGGTGGCGTCCATCCCGACGGCCGCTGCGAGATGCGGCCCGGCCCGTGCGCGTTCCCCGAGGTCGTGCTCTGGCCGTCGGGCTCGACACCTCTGGTGCCGGCACCGCAGTCGCCGGCGGCGCCGCTGATCCTGACCGACTTCAGCTGCGCGCCATACGATCCGGTGGACGTGGCGGCGACCGCGACGGCGTTGTCGGCGTCGTGCGATGCGGTCCTGGTCGGTGAGCACCAGAACCGTCCCGACTTCCCTCCGACACTGATGGGCCGCCTGCTGTTGGACGCGGGTGTCACCCCCTGGATCACGCTGTCGTGCCGCGACCGTAATCGGGTGGTGCTCGAACAGGAGCTGCGGGGACTGTCGCTGCTCGGGGTGCGTACGGTGCTGTGCGTCACCGGCGACGGACGCGGCTACGACGTGCACCCCGACATCACCCAGACCTTCGACCTCGACGGGCCGCGGCTGGTCGAACTGGCCACCTCGCTGGGGATGACCGCGGCCGTGCCGGAGACCCCGACGGCCCCACCCGTGGCGGGGCGCCCGCTGCGTCTGGTCCAGAAACAGCGGGCCGGCGCGCGCGTCGCCGTACTCAACCACGTCTGCACTCCGGAGCTGATCGCACGCTTCATGTCGGACGCCCGGGCAGCCGGACTGACCATCCCGGTGCTCGCGGCCGTCGCGGTGTTCACCGACGAGGTCTCGGCCGCCGTGCTGCAGGGCCTGCCCGGGCTGGCGCTCGATCCGGACGTGGTCGAGCGCGTGCTGGCCGCCCCGGACCCGGTCGAGGCCGGCATCGAGGCCGCGGTCGCAGAGGCCCGCGCGTTACTGGCCATCGACGGTGTCGACGGGGTCAACGTCTCCGGGTTGGCGTCGGCGGCGGGGACTCGCGCCGGCGCGCAGATCAAGGCCGAGGTCGGTGCGCGGATCCGCGCGGAAGGGTGGGGACGATGACCGAGGCGATGGACGCCGAATTCGACACGGTGGCCGAATGGACCGCGCAGGCGGCACGCCACCTCGGCCGCGATTACTACATCCCGGCCGGCTGCCGGGGCAGTGGCAACCCAGCTGCGCTGGACTGGCTGGTCGAGCGTCTCGAACTCGGCCCCGGCGACTCGCTGCTCGACTGCGGGGCCGGTGTCGGGGGACCGGCCGCCTACGCGGAGTCGAGGAGTCCGGTGTCGCCGGTGCTCGTCGAACCCCAGGCCGGCGCGTGCAGGGCGGCCCGCTCACTGTTCCCGTATCCCGTCTTTCAGGCCGTCGCCGATGCACTTCCGTTCTCCGACAACGCATTCGATGCGGCGTGGTGTCTCGGGGTGCTGTGCACGACTGCCGCGCAGCGCGAGGTGCTCACCGAATTGCGCCGGGTGGTGCGGGCACCGGGGCGCATCGGGCTGCTGGTGTTCGTCGCACAGGCCGAGCTGACCGAGGATCAGCAACCCGAGGGCAACAACTTCCCGACCGAGCGGTCCCTACAGCGCCTGCTCGATGAGGCCGGACTGCGCGTCGAGGACCGGCTGCGCACCGCCGATCTGCCGCCGATTCCCCAGGGCTGGCAGGACCGAGTCGCGGCGATCGACGCTGCGCTGGAGAGCAGGCACCGAGACGACGACGCGTGGAAGGTTTCCGAGGAGAATTCCGGGCAGATGGGCCGGCTGCTCGATGACGGACTGGTCTCCGGCGAGGTGCTCAGTCTGCGGCACGCTGACCAGGTGTCCTGACAACTAGGTGCCGGGCTCTCGGCCGGAATTTTTCCGCGAGTTGTTGCCCTGATGCACGGGGGACTCCCAGGTGTAGGGCTCCTCGGGGTGGCCGGACCCACCCAGGATGAACGTGCGGTCGCTGCGGTTGGATCGCGCGATCGTCGCCAACCAGGTTCCGACCGTGCTGAACCGGTTGCGCACGCCGGTGAGGAACGCGATGTGGACGAAGCCCCAGCCGAGCCAGCCGGGCATACCGGTCAACCTGATCGGGCCCGCCTGCAGCAATGCGTGCCCGCGGCTGATGTAGGCGGCCGAGCCCAGATCCCGGTAGCGGTAGTTCTTGCGGCGTTTGCCTTCCAGGTCCCGCCGGATGCATGCCGCGGCGTGCAGGCCGCCCTGCATGGCGTTCTCGGCGACCCCGGGCAGCCCGTCGCGTCCGGCCAGGTCTCCGATCACGAACACCTCCGGATGCCCCGGCACCGACAGGTCGGTCTCGACCGCGATGCGTCCGGAGCGGTCGGTCGAGGCGCCCAGCACCTCAGCGGTGTGGTTCGCGAACGGCACCGCTTCCACGCCTGCGGTCCACAGCACCGTCCGTGTCGCGTAATCGACTTCGGCGCCAGCACCTTTCGGCCGCACGGTGATTCCGTCGCGGCGCACATCGCTGACGTGCACACCGAAATGCAACTCGACACCGAGGTCGGTGAGTACCCGAGCGGCGCCCTCGGACAGCGCCGGTGCGAAGCTCTTCAGCACCCGGTCACCGCCGTCGAAGAGCAGCACCCTGGCGTCTTCGGGCTCGATGCTGTGGAACTCGTTGGCCAACGCCCGTGTCGCCAATTCCCGGATCTGCCCGGCGATCTCGACTCCGGTCGGCCCGCCGCCGGCCACCGCGAAGGTCAGCCACTGGTCACGTTCTGGCCCCGGGGGCAGGGTCTCGGCGATCTCGAACGCGGCGAAGACGCGGCGCCTGATGCTCAGCGCGTCGTCCAGGGTCTTCATCCCGGGCGCCCAGGCGGCGAACTCCTCCTTGCCGAAGTAGGACTGGCGCATGCCCGCGGCGAGGACGAGGTAGTCGTAGTCGACATCGAAGGTGGAGTCGTCGGGGCGGCGGGCCGTGACACGGCGCGCGTCGGCATCGAGACGGATCGCCTCACCGAGCAACGGCTTCACATTGTGGTGGTCTTGGAGCTCCTCGCGCAACGACCGGCTGATCTGGCCGATACTCAGCGTTCCCGTGGCGCACTGGTACAGCAGCGGCTGGAACACATGGCAGGCCGCCCTGTCGAGCAGCGTCACGTCGACTCCGACCCGGCCGAGGCGGCGAGCGCAGAACAGGCCGCCGAACCCTCCGCCGATGATCACTACTCTCGGGCGTTTCTCAGTCATCCCGGCCAGGATAGTTCCCGCGGCCCACCCTCCGATCGCGGCAGCGCTCAGAATCCCGCTTCGGCCGGACTCTGGAACTCGAAATATGCACAGGGACAGGGGATTCGGGCTTTTTCCTGGGAGATGGGGATTCGGCCGATTGCACGTCCCGGCACGGAATGCCATCATTTCGTTGTTGGTGCACACCCCTGCGGTTCCGGCCTGCCCCGCCAGACAGGCCGATCGCGATGGGAGGTATGCGTGACAATCGAAGACAGGCCCCGAGGCGCCCCGCCGGACCCCCGGCGGCAGACCTTGTTCGAGCGCACACAGCTCAACGACCTCGTGGTGCAGATCAACGAACTCCAGCGTCGCGCCGACGTGAACCCCGAGGACGCTCTGCTCGACATCATCGAAAACGGGGTCGCGTCGGTGCCGGGTGCCCGCTATGCCGGCGTCACGCTGATCGACAAGCACGCCGTGGTGACGACCGCGGCGGCGACCCACGAACACGTCCGACTGCTGGACCGGATCCAGGCCGAGACCCGCGAGGGGCCGTGTCTGGCGAGCGCGTGGTCCCACCACACCCTCCGCATCGACGATCTGTCCGCAGAGCGGCGGTGGCCGCGGTACTGCCGGTCCGCCGTCGAGCGCACGCCGGTGCGGTCGGTGCTGTCGATCCGGCTCTATCACGACGGTCCCAGCCTCGCCGCGCTGACCTTCTACTCAGACGAGGTCGAGGTGTTCGACGACGACTCGGTGGAACTGGCGCTGATCTTCGCAGCCCACACCGCCGCCGCGCTGACGCTGACCCAGCGCGAGGACCAGTTCCGCAGCGCCCTGGCCAGTCGCGACGTCATCGGCCAGGCCAAAGGGATGCTCATGGAGCGCTTCGGTATCGACGCCCATGCCGCGTTCGAACTGTTGCGCCGGATCTCCCAGGAGAAGAACGTGAAGCTGGTCGATATCGCCGAGAACCTGGTCGCCTCGCACCGGACGGCGGATTAGCCGGCCGACGCTCTCAAGGAGTCCTCGCCGAGCGGATCAACGACATGTCCGCCGGGCCGGCGTCGGCGGGCCACCACGGCGGCGCCGCGATCTCGCACGCATCGAGGTCGGTCTGACCGTGCACCTGGGTGACCGTGTCGACACAGTCGGCGACGGTCGCATGCTCGATCTCGGAGATCTGGTCGTGTGCGTTCGACGCGAACCAGGCGCCGAAGCCCACGATCGCCGCCGACGCGGCCACGCAGGCCGCCAGTGGCCAGTCCAGACGATCCCTCACGCCCATAGCGGCTGACGCTAGCGCAAATATCTGGGTTTTCGCTGAGTGAGTTATGAGAAGTCCCGGCTCGACACGGCACGGCAAACTCTGCCAATCGTGCCCAGCGAACACGCTCACGGCGTAATTTACGTCCGTAACAATCAGGTCACAGCCAGTCCGAGGGTGAGGGAATCTCATGGGTTACGCCGCCAACGTCGGTCGTGTCGGAGCGCTCGCGGTGACGCTGGGGGTGGGCTGGGCCGTCGCGTCGGCACCCGGCGTCGCGTACGCCGACACCTCGGATTCTTCGTCTTCTGGCGAGTCCTCATCGGTGAGCTCGTCGGCCCGCGAGTCGGCCAAGCCGGGCAGGGCGTCCCGTGCGGACTCCGACGGCACCGCGGACAGCTCCCCGTCGTCGGGTTCATCGGCGGCATCGGACTCCGGCGACGACGACGCCGCGTCGCGCGCGTCCAAGGCATCGCCGCGGGCGGCGGGCGCGGCGCGCGACGACGCAGAAGACGCAGAAGACGCAGAAGACCCAGCCGACGGAGACGAGTCGGAAGACACGGAAGACACAGAAGGCACAGAAGGCACGGAAGGCACGGAAGACACGGCCGACGCCGTCGCGGTGAGCTCGGTCGCCACCTCTGCGACGCCGTCGAAGCCGCCGGCCGACGCGCCCAGGACCAAACCCGCGCCGACCACACCCTCACCGACCACGACCTCGCCGGCACCCGAGCCGGCCGCCGCGGTACCGCAGTCGGTGGTGAAACCGACGCTGGTCAGCATCATCAGCGATGTGCTCGCCTCGATCCTGACGCCACCGGCGAAACCCGCCCCGGCGACGCCGCTGCAGGGAGCGACGATGCTCGCCTCGCTGGCGGCCGCCCGCGACGAACTGGAGCGCACGGCGGCACGTCGGTACGGCGCGTCGGTGGCGGAGGCCGTCGCACAACTCGTCGACGACACCCCCAACGTGCTGGTGATCGGCGTCGACGGCACCAACCTGAGCCGGGTGCTCGCCCATCCCGAGCTCACCCAGAACTTCTTCAAGCTGATCCAGGGCGGCACCACCGCCGCGTCCACCATCGTCGGGCACACCACGATCTCGAACCCGTCGTGGTCGTCGATCCTGACCGGCCTGTGGGGCGAGACGACAGGTGTCGTCAACAACGTCTTCACACCGTGGACCTACGAGAAGTGGCCGACGCTGTTCACCCAGCTCGAATCGCTCGACCCGTCCATCGTGACCACCTCGATCGCGAACTGGGACGTCATCTCGGCGATCGCCGCGACCGGCCTGGGCGTCGACAACCTCGTCAACGTCCCCGAGCAGGAGGACGATCCGCTGTGGTTCAAGGCCGACGACCTGGTCGGTGATTTCACCGAAGCCGCGATCGCCGACGCGAACGCCGCGGTCGCGAACCTGATCTTCAGCTACTTCGTCGGTGTCGACGAGGCCGGCCACGCGTTCGGCGGAGAGTCGCCGGAGTACCTGGAGGCGCTGGCCAACTTCGACCGCAATCTCGGCGAGATCATGGCCGCCGTCGACGCGTGGGAGGCCGCGACCGGTGAGCAGTGGACCATCCTGATGGTCACCGACCACGGCCACCAACCGCAGCTCGGGTTCGGCCACGGCTTCCAATCACCGGCCGAGACAACAACATTCGTCGTTGCCAACAATCCTGACCTGTTCCAGCAGGGCGGGGTGAACCTGAAGTACTCGATCGTCGACGTCACCGCCACGGTGCTCGACCTCTTCGGCTATCAACCCGGCGTGACCGAGGGCGTCTCGCTGCTCGACCTCGACGACAGCACCGTCACACCGGGCGACGACGACGCGTTGCTGCGCAAGGCGCTGCAGGACGCGATCGCGATGTACGGCTACCCCGACATCGCGACCAACCTCGCGCTCAGTGTGCGGACCATCGCCACGACCATCCCGTATTACGTCAACAACGTCTTCAACGGCATCCAGTCGGGTCTGCAGTCGCTGGCAGACGCGGACATCTTCCTGATCAGCCCGCTGGCCGCGCTGGCGATCATCCCGGTCCGCATCATTGGCGATCTCACCTACATCGCGGTGAACATCCCGGCCCAGATCATCGCGCGCCTCACCGGCGTCACCGGCGCGTCGATCTTCCCGTTGGTGCGGCCGCAGACGCCGGTCTTCCCGGTTCCCGAAGCCGGCGATCAGACCCCGACCCTGCTCGCGGCGGCGTGCACCGAGGGCCGCGTGACCAGCGCCGTGTTCTCCTGCGGGGCAGCCGCTCTCGCGTCCTGAGCGCTCAGCGCTTGAGCGAGGAGATGTAGTACGTCTCCTTGCCGGTCGGATATCCGCCGCCGTCGGTCGCGATGTGGACGTGGTCGAAATGGTTCAGGGTCTCGGAGCCGTAATCGGCCGTCCAGCTCGGCGCGCCGATGCCGGGGTAGAAGCCCTGGCGCCAGATCACGTGGATGACGCCCATCCGCTCGGCGTTCGCCAGTGCGTAGCCGGCGATCTGATTGCCCAGCGCGATCCCTTCCTCACTGTTGTGGTTCGGGATCATCACATCGATCGCCAGCCCGTTGGGATGCCACTTAAGCGCGTCCTGGCGGTAGCCGCCGATCGTCGTGATCTCCGGGAACATCACCGAGATCGCCCGGGCGACCCAGATCGTGTGCACCTGGAGTCCGCCCTCGGGAGCGATCCCCTTCGGCAGCGCGAAGTCGAAGACCCGGGCATCGACCGGCGCGCTGGCTGCGAGCAGTTCGGCCTCGGTGGGCACCGGCGCCGCCAGTATCGGGGGCTGCTGGTTCGGGGCCGAAGTCGGTGCGCCGGCCACGGACGTCTCGGGCTGCGGGGCGCGCGGCGGAGTGGTCTGCTGGGCGTAGACCATCGCCGCCGACAGCGCGACGGACGCGGCGATCGCCAGCCAGCGACCCCGGCCGTTGGCCAACAGATTCCTGCCCACGAAACAGCACCTTAATCTCCGCGCCGACCCGCAGACGGCAATTGGCGTCACCGCGTCGCAAACCGCGGTTTGGCGGCGGCGCGAATCGGGAAATCCCCGCCCTGTCCTGGTGCAGCCACAGAGAGGCGCTGGAGATGGAGAAAAGTGGGCAACTCGGCACCAGCCTGAAACCCCGGCATATCACCATGATCTCCATCGCCGGCATCATCGGCGCGGGCCTGTTCGTCGGGTCGGCCAACGCGATCGCCGAAGCCGGACCCGCGGTGATCCTGTCCTATCTGATGGCCGGCACGCTCGTGGTGTTGGTGATGAGAATGCTCGGCGAGATGGCCGTCGCCAATCCGGACACCGGGTCGTTCTCGGTATATGCCGACCGGGCGCTCGGCGGCTGGGCCGGCTTCTCGATCGGGTGGCTTTACTGGTGGTTCTGGGTGCTGGTGATCCCGGTGGAGGCCACCGCGGCTGCGGAGATCCTGTCGCATCTGGTCGGTGGCGCGCAGTGGTTCTGGGCGCTGGCGGTGACCCTGTTGCTGACCGTCACCAACCTGATCAGCGTCGGCAACTACGGCGAGTTCGAGTTCTGGTTCGCGTTGATCAAGGTCGTCGCGATCGTCGCGTTCATCGGTATCGGCGTCGCCGCGATCCTCGGGGTCATCCCCGATTCCCAGGTGAGCGGACTGCATCAACTGTGGGAGCCGGATGGCTTCATGCCCAACGGATTCGGGGCCGTCGTCGCCGCGATGCTGATCACGATGTTCTCGTTCATGGGCACCGAGATCGTCACCATCGCGGCCGCCGAGTCGCCCGACCCGGAGACCGGGATCTCGCGCGCGGTGAACTCGGTGATCTGGCGGATCTCGCTGTTCTACGTCGGGTCGATCTTCGTGATCGTGGCCCTGATGCCGTACGACCGGCTCGAGGACGGCTCCTACCAGTCCACGCTGCAGGCGATCGGTATTCCGGGATCGAAGCTGATCATGGACCTGGTCATCCTGACCGCGGTGGCGTCCTGCCTGAACTCGGCGCTCTACACCGCATCGCGGATGTTGTTCTCGCTGGCCGAACGCCGCGACGCGCCGCAGGCGGTGAAAAGGCTGACAGGCAACGGCGTTCCGTGGGTCGCGGTGCTCGCGTCCATGGTGGTCGGCTTCCTCGCGGTCCTCGGGAACTACCTGCTGCCGGACAAGATCTTCGGCTACCTGCTGGCGACCAGCGGTGCGGTGGCGTTGTTCGTCTATCTCGTGATCGCGGCCAGCCAGTTCGTCCTGGGCCGGTCGATGCGTGAGGCAGGGGAGAAGCCGTCGGTGCGGATGTGGCTGTTCCCGTACCTCACGGTGGCCGTGATCGCCGCGATCGTCGTCGTGCTGGTGCTGATGGCATTCGACCCCGACCAGCAGCAGGCCATCGCGCTGTCGGTGGTGTCGGCGGTGTTCATCGTCGGGACCGGGGTGGTCGTGCACCGCAGGCACGCCGCCAGGGAGGCCGACGATCTCCTCTCGCAGGCGTGAGATCCGCTGGCGTCAGGGGAGTTTGGCGACGGTCAGCAGTAGCGCCGCATCCGTCAGCGCGAGCAGAGAGTGCCGGGAGTCGGGGATCATGAGCAGGTCCCCGGTGCGCCCGTCCCACTGCTGATCTCCGGCGATCAGGCGGACCGAGCCCCTGAGGACGTAGAGCGTCGCCTCCCCGGGGTTCTCGTGCTCGCCGAGCTCGGAGCCGGCGACCATGCCGATCACCGTCTGGCGCAGCACCTTCTCGTGGCCGCCGACGACCGTGTCGGCGGCGTTACGGCCGGCCGCGGTCGCCTGATCGATTTGTTGACGCGCCAGCGCTTCGAGCGACACCTTCTGCATGACAGTCATTCCATGCCTGATGCCGCGCACCGTCAACCCAAGATCAGAAGGTCTGCACCTTCTGGACGCTGACGATGCCGCCGTGACCGGTCTTGTCGTTGGTGAACCGCATCCCCGACGGCGAGGACACGATCGTCCAGCCCATGGCCCGGTAGGTGCGATTGCCGAGCGTCACCGCCTCAGGCACGCCGAGATTGCCGTCCACCCAGGAGCCCGTGCCGTCGGCGTTGATCCGCACGCCGTGATACGGCCCGCTGCCGTCGACATGCTGGGCCCAGTTCATCCCGTCGGTCTCACAGCCCACATAGCCGGTGTCGACGAGGCACTGGGTCTCCCCGCCCGCGGTCTGCACCACCACGTAGCCGTACTCGTTCGGCGGGATCGTCTCGACGTCGGCCGAGCTCACCGCCGCGGGCAGGTCGCCCACGGGCTGTGCCAGCGCCGGCGATTCGTAGGCGGCCAGGGTGAAGCCGTATTCCTTGAGCGGTTCCAGATCCTCGGCCTCGCCCGACGGGGTCCAGATCGCCAGCGGGCGGTTGTCGACGACGGCGTGCGCGACGTAGGTGGACGGCTGCCACGACAGCATGGACTGCATGGACGGCTCGGAATCGAAATGGTCGAAGTTCACGACGCCGTCGCCGTCGTGGGGTACACACGTGCTGCCCGCGACGGTGTGGCGGGTGTCCGACGCGGTGGTGGAGTCGCCCCGGCACACCGCCGACTGCCATTGCTCGAGTGACCCCGTGACGGCGCCCGGCGTGGCCGCGGAGTTTGCCGAACCTTCTGTCGCGGGAGCCGATGAGCACGCGGTCGCAGCGGCGGCGAGCAGCAGCGCCGCGGCGGCGCACCGTACGGGGCGCAACGGCGCCGCCAGTGTCCGATGGGTGATCTCCATGCCTACCTTTCGCCGGCGACGTCGGGCGTTGCTCGGCAACCGCGAATGTACTGGCGGGATTTTCACCTGCGTCAATCACTTGCCAAGTCCTGACCCAACCGTGATCGCCGCGTGTCCTGACGACCGGCCTAGTGGGCCGACCCGGCGTAGTGGCACTTCGGTACGCTGCGCCTGAAGGGTGGCGCAGCTCTCACAAGAGCCGGCCGCCGTAATCGAGCGAACACACACGCGGGAGAGAGATACACATGAGCGCCGAGCAGCCGTCCATCATCTACACGTTGACCGACGAGGCGCCGCTGCTTGCGACCTACGCGTTCCTGCCTGTGGTCCGCACCTTCGCCTCCGCGGCGGGCATCGACGTCAAGTCCACCGACATCTCCGTCGCCGCGCGCATCCTGGCCGAATTCAGCGACCGCCTCCCCGACGACCAGAAGGTGCCCGACAACCTCGCCGAACTCGGCGAGCTGACCCAGCTGCCCGAGACCAACATCATCAAGCTGCCGAACATCAGCGCGTCGGTGCCGCAGCTGCTGGCCGCGATCAAGGAACTCCGGGCCAAGGGTTACGACCTGCCGGACTACCCGGGTGACCCGAAGACCGACGAAGAGCGCGAGATCCGCGCCCGCTACCAGAAGGTACTCGGCAGCGCCGTCAATCCGGTTCTGCGCCAGGGCAACTCGGACCGTCGCGCGCCCAAGGCGGTCAAGGAGTACGCCCGCAAGCATCCGCACAGCATGGGCGAGTGGTCGCAGGCCTCGCGCACCCACGTCGCGACGATGAAGACCGGCGACTTCTACCACGGCGAGAAGTCGATGACCCTGGACAAGGACCGCAAGGTCAAGATGGTGCTCACCACCAACGGTGGCGAGACGGTCGTGCTCAAGCCCGAGGTGGCGCTGGAGGCCGGCGACGTCATCGACAGCATGTACATGAGCAAGAAGGCGCTGATCGAGTTCTACGAGGAGCAGATCGAGGACGCCTACAAGACCGGCGTGATGTTCTCGCTGCACGTCAAGGCGACCATGATGAAGGTCAGCCACCCGATCGTGTTCGGCCACGCCGTCAAGGTGTTCTACAAGGACGCGTTCGAGAAGCACGGCAAGCTCTTCGATGAGCTCGGCGTCAACGTCAACAACGGCATGTCCGATCTGTACGACAAGATCGAGTCGCTGCCCGCGTCGCAGCGCGAGGAGATCATCGAGGACATCCACCGCTGCCACGAGCACCGGCCCGAGCTCGCGATGGTCGACTCGGCCCGCGGCATCACGAACTTCCACTCGCCGTCCGATGTGATCGTCGACGCGTCGATGCCGGCGATGATCCGGCTCGGCGGCAAGATGTACGGTGCCGACGGCCGCACCAAGGACACCAAGGCGGTCAACCCCGAGTCCACCTTCTCCCGGATCTACCAGGAGATGATCAACTTCTGTAAGACCCACGGCCAGTTCGACCCGACGACGATGGGCACCGTCCCCAACGTGGGTCTGATGGCGATGAAGGCCGAGGAGTACGGCAGCCACGACAAGACCTTCGAGATCCCCGAGGACGGCGTCGCCGACATCGTCGACATCGACACCGGCGAGGTACTGCTGAGCCAGAACGTCGAAGAGGGCGATATCTGGCGCATGCCCATCGTCAAGGACGCCGCGATTCGCGACTGGGTCAAGCTCGCCGTCACCCGGGCCCGCGCGTCCGGCATGCCCGCGGTGTTCTGGCTCGACACCGAGCGCCCGCACGAGGTGGAGCTGCGCAAGAAGGTCAAGGAGTACCTCAAGGACGAGGACACCGAAGGCCTGCAGATCCAGATCATGCCCCAGGTCTGGGCCATGCGGTACACGATCGAGCGGGTGATCCGCGGCGAGGACACCATCGCGGTGACCGGCAACATCCTGCGTGACTACCTGACCGACCTGTTCCCGATCCTCGAGCTCGGCACCAGCGCCAAGATGCTGTCGATCGTGCCGCTGATGGCCGGTGGCGGCATGTACGAGACCGGTGCCGGCGGCTCGGCGCCCAAGCACGTGAGCCAGCTGCTCGAGGAGAACCACCTGCGCTGGGATTCGCTCGGCGAGTTCCTGGCCCTCGGCGCGAGCTTCGAGGACATGGGCCGCAAGGCCGGCAACAAGAAAGCCGAGCTGCTGGGCAAGACCCTCGACTCGGCGATCGGCAAACTTCTCGACAACAACAAGAGCCCGTCGCGCAAGGCCGGTGAGCTCGACAACCGCGGCAGCCAGTTCTACCTGAGCATGTACTGGGCTCAGGAGCTGGCCCAGCAGACCGAGGACAGCGAGCTGGCCGACTACTTCAAGCCGTTGGCTCAGACGCTGGCCGACAACGAGTCGACCATCGTCGAGGAGCTCAATGCCGTGCAAGGCAAGCCGGCCGACATCGGTGGCTACTACTATCCAGATGCAGAGAAGACGACTGCGGTGATGCGGCCCAGCAAGACGTTCAACGAGGCACTCGAGGCAGCCCGTACCTAGGCAGCGTTTTCCGGCAAAGTGATCGATCGTGATCCGTGCGTAACATCTCGCGCGGACACGCCGATTACAAGCCATCATCCGGCTGTCGTCTGGGAGTTGTTATGCGCGTGGTAATGGGTCTGTCGTTAACCGCAGGCAGCGCCGTCTGGGTGCTCGTGGACACCTACGACGGCAGCATCATCGCCGATGAGGTCGTCGACCTCGACTCCGTCGGTGAGATCTCCCGCGCGGCGGCGCGCAGCGTGCAGGAGTACGCGCTGCAGAGCGAGCGGTTGATCGACGGGGTGCGGCTGGTGTGGACCGAGGACGCCCGCCACGAGGGCGTGCGGTTGCGGACCAAACTCCGGTTGTTCGGCTTCGAGTCCATCGAGACCGTCAGCGAGGAAGAGGCCCGGGAAGGCCGGAACCGGACCGCGCGGCACATCGCCCCGCACATGGTGCTGGCCTATGGCGCCGCCCGGGCGGATCTCGACGACCCCGCCGACAAGAGTGTGCTGCTGCGCCTTGCCGAAAAGGTGCCCAGCAGGAACGCCGAGTACGGCGCCGGCGCCCCGGTGATCGCCGAGCGGGTGGCCGCGGTGCGCGTCGCGGGCAGCGAGGCCGCGATGCGGACCTCCGACCGGGCCCGCCAGCTCATGTCGGCGCTGCCGGGCGGAGTGGGGGCCCGCGCCGCTGCGGCGGTCTTCGCCGTCGCGGTGACCGGTGTCGTCGGCTACGCGTTGTTCGGATACTCACCGAAGCACGACGTTCCGCAGCCGGCGGTCGCCGAGGCGGTGGCTCCGGCACCCGCCGCGATCCCGGAACCGGTGCTGCCCGCGCCGCTGCCCGCGGCTGTCGAGCCCGCCCCCGTCATGGTCGACGAGGTCGCGATCCCCGCGGCCGTACCCGAGACCGCGACGAGCCCGCAGTACAGCGCCGCGGTGCCCGAGACCGCCGTCGAAGCAGAGGTCTCCGACGAGACCAGCACCGAGACCTATGCCGCGGCGGTGCCGCAGACGACGTCCGACGTCCCCGCGGCGACGGTGTCGCCGGGACTGCGGACCCCCGAGCCGAGCACGGCCCAGACCGTGGGGGCCGCCGAGATCGGTCAGCAGCTGCCGGCACAGACCGGGGTGCCGCATCTGACGGGTCCCGGCCCGGCCGCCGGACCGGCCCAGCCGTACACGGCCCCGGCCCAGGCGTCGCCCGGGATGATCCCCCCGCCGGCGCCACCCGCGCCGGGTCCGCTGGGTGCGCTGTTCGGCGCGCTGCCCTGATCCGGTAGTACTACTCATGGCCGCGCTGCCGTAGACGCGCCATGCTGGGCAGATGACACCGCCCACGCGTGACCGCGCCGTCGACGTCATCCGCCTCGCCGCGCTCGTGGTGGTGATGTTCGGGCACTGCGCGCTGTTGCTGGCCACCGTCGACTCGGGCGGCGTCCGTATCGCCAACCTGATCGGTGCGGTTCCCGCAGTCGCGCCCGCCACCTGGCTCGCTCAAGTGATGCCTCTGTTCTTCCTCGCAGGCGGCGCGGCGGGCGCCTACGGCTACCGCGCCGGGACCGCCTGGGGCGCTTGGGTGTTCGCTCGCGCACAGCGCCTGTTCCGGCCGGTGTTCTGGTATCTGGCGGCCTGGACGGTGGGGCTCGCCGCAACGTGGGTGGTGCTGGGAGCGGACTCCGCGGTCGGCCTCGGCGCCGAGAGCGTGGCGCTGCTGTGGTTCCTCGGCGTCTACGTCGTGACTCTGGCGTTCGTCCCGGCGCTGGTGCGGCTGGGCAGCGGCCGCACCGTCGCCATGGTGCTCGCGGCACTGCTCACCGCCGCCGCGGCCACCGATGCGATGCGGCTCGGTACCGGCGAACTCGCCGCCGGCCTGCCCAACTTCCTGTTCGTGTGGCTGATCCCGATCGTCATCGGGGTCGGTTATGCGCGCGGGCTGATCCGCCCGGGGCGCGCCGCCGTCACCGCCGCCGCGGCGTTCGCGGCGGCGCTCGTGCTCGTCACCGCCGGACCGTACGAGGTGTCGCTGGTGGTGACCGGCGCCGAGCGCATCTCCAACGTCTCCCCGCCCACGCTGTTGCTGGCGCTGCACTGTGTGTGGATGTCGTGCGCGTTCGTCGCGCTCTCTGGGCCGATCGGGCGGTGGGCGCAGCGCACCCGGCTCTGGGGCGCCATCGCCGCCGGCAATGCCGGGGCGATGACGCTGTACCTGTGGCACATCGTCGCGATCGCGATCGCGGCGTTCGCGCTGAACGCGTTCGGTCTGGACGCCTACGACGTGCACGCCGGCGACTTCGTCGGGATGCTCGTGTTGCGCGCCGCGGTGTTCGCGGTGGTGATGCTGGTGCTGTTCCGGCTGCTCTCGCCGTTGGAGCGCAGGCCGCTGCCGTGGTGGGACACCACGGTCACCGCCACCGGACGACGTGCCACGACAGCGGGCGCGCTGGTGTGCGCGGCCGGTGTGGTGCTGGTCGTGATGGCGAAGTTCGGACTCGGCGACCCGGCAGGCTGGGCCGCGTGCGCGGCGTTCCTGACCGGCGCGGCCGCCGCGCGGCACTTCGCGGCCGCCCCGCTGCGAATCCGCACCGCAACAACGTTGAGTTCGTAACCACCCCTTGGTATTTCGCGCGCAGTCTCGGTGTGGCCGGCGCGATGAGAGGTCCGGCGTTTCGCGGATCGACATCCAGAAAGCGAAAACATCGCCACTCCGGTCAACTGATCTTGATGATTTCTTGATCCCATCCAGATTAGGGGCCAGTATCGAGGAGATGGCTGACGACCGCGACTACGCAAGCGTGCTCAGGTCGGCGGCGATGCGAGTCACCAGGCCCCGCATCGCCGTGCTGAGCGCCGTTGCACAGCACCCACACGCCGATACCGAGGTCATCATCCAGGCCGCCCGCGACCAGCTACCCGACATCTCCCGCCAGACGGTCTACGACGCGCTGAACGCCCTCACCGCAACGGGTTTGGTGCGCAGAATCCAGCCCGCCGGGTCGCTGGCGCGGTACGAGACCCGGGTGGGGGACAACCACCATCACATCGTGTGCCGCTCCTGCGGGGTGATTGCCGACGTCGACTGCGCAATCGGCGAGGCACCCTGCCTGACGGCATCCGACGATCTCGGGTTCGAGGTCGACGAGGCCGAGGTCATCTACTGGGGCCTGTGCCCGAAGTGTTCTACAGCCCAATATTCACCGATGAAATGAAAGATGAAGGGATACAACGTGTCTTCTGATACTTCTGATGCCCGGCCCCCGCACTCCGACGACAAGACCCGTAGCAACAGCGAGTCCGAGAACCCGGTGATCGATTCGCCCGAGCCCAAGGTGCACGCGCCGCTGACCAACAAGGACTGGTGGCCCGACCAGGTCGACGTCTCGGTGCTGCACAGGCAGAACGAGAAGGGCAATCCGCTCGGCCAGGACTTCGACTACGCGAGCGAGTTCGCCAAGCTCGACGTCGAGGCGTTCAAGGCCGACGTCATCGAGCTGATCAGAACCTCACAGGACTGGTGGCCCGCCGATTACGGCAACTACGCCGGCCTGTTCATCCGGATGAGCTGGCATGCCGCGGGCACCTACCGAATCTTCGACGGCCGCGGCGGCGCCGGGCAGGGCGCGCAGCGCTTCGCCCCGCTCAACAGCTGGCCGGACAACGCGAACCTGGACAAGGCCCGCCGCCTGTTGTGGCCGATCAAGCAGAAGTACGGCAACAAGATCTCCTGGGCCGACCTGATCGCTTATGCCGGCAACGCCGCGCTCGAGCAGTCCGGTTTCCAGACGGCCGGATTCGGCTTCGGTCGTGAGGACATCTGGGAGCCCGAGGAGATGCTGTGGGGCCAGGAGGACACCTGGCTGGGCACCGACAAGCGCTACGGCGGTACCAACGACAGCGACCGCCACCTCGCCGAACCGTTCGGTGCCACCACCATGGGCCTGATCTACGTCAATCCCGAGGGCCCCGAAGGCAAGCCGGATCCGCTGGCCGCCGCCCACGACATCCGGGAGACGTTCGGCCGGATGGCGATGAACGACGAGGAGACCGCCGCGCTGATCGTCGGTGGTCACACCCTGGGCAAGACCCATGGTGCCGCCGACGTCAACGTCGGCCCCGAGCCCGAAGGCGCCCCGATCGAGGATCAGGGCCTGGGCTGGAAATGCCCGTTCGGCACCGGCAATGCCAACGACACCGTCACCAGCGGTCTCGAGGTCATCTGGACCGGCACGAACTCGCAGTGGAGCAACGCGTTCCTGGAGAACCTGTACGGCAACGAATGGGAGCTGACCAAGAGCCCCGCGGGCGCCTGGCAGTTCGAGGCCAAGAACGCCGAGGCCACCATCCCGGATCCGTTCGGCGGTCCGCCGCGTAAGCCCACCATGCTGGTCACCGATGTGGCGATGCGCGAAGACCCGATCTACGGCCAGATCACGCGCCGCTGGCTCGAGCACCCCGAAGAGATGGACGCGGCCTTCGCCCGGGCCTGGTACAAGCTGATGCATCGCGACATGGGTCCGATCAGCCGCTACCTCGGCCCGTGGGTGGCCGAACCGCAGCTGTGGCAGGATCCGGTGCCCGCGGTCGACCACGCGCTGATCGACGAGTCCGACATCGCGGCCCTCAAGAGCCAGGTACTGCAGTCGGGGCTGTCGGTTCCGCAGCTGGTGAAGACCGCATGGGCCGCCGCGTCCAGCTTCCGCAGCACCGACAAGCGCGGCGGGGCCAACGGCGCCCGGCTTCGCCTTGAGCCGCAGCGCAATTGGGAGGCCAACGAGCCCGCAGAGCTGGACAAGGTGCTGCCGGTGCTGGAGAAGATCCAGCAGGACTTCAACAGCAGCGCCACCGGGGGAAAGAAGGTCTCGCTGGCCGACGTGATCGTGCTCGCCGGTTCCGCCGCGGTCGAGAAGGCCGCCAAGGACGGCGGATACGAGATCAACGTGCACTTCGCACCCGGTCGCACCGATGCCTCGCAGGAGGACACCGACGTGGAGTCGTTCGCGGTGCTCGAGCCCCGTGCCGACGGGTTCCGCAACTTCATCATGCCCGGGGAGAAGGAGAAGCCGGAGCAGCTGCTCGTCGACAAGGCCTACTTCCTCGACCTGACGGCACCGGAGATGACCGCGCTGCTCGGCGGTCTGCGCGTGATCGGCGCCAACCACGGCGGCACCAAGCACGGCGTCTTCACCCAGACGCCGGGTGCGCTGACCAACGACTTCTTCACCAACCTGCTCGACATGGGCACCAAGTGGAAGCCGTCGCAGCACACCGAGAACGTCTACGAGGGCCATGACCGCGCCAGCGGCGAGCTCAAGTGGACGGCCACCGCCAACGACCTCGTTTTCGGGTCGAACTCGGTGCTGCGCGGTATCGCCGAGGTCTATGCCCAGCAGGACAGCAAGGGCAAGTTCATCGAGGACTTCGTCGCCGCGTGGGTCAAGGTGATGAACAACGACCGGTTCGATCTGCTCCGCTGACGGACTAGAGCCGGTTCTCGGGACCGAGCAACGCCCACACCGTCTTACCGGACGCCGTCGGGATGACTCCCCACGCATGGCTGAGCGCCGTGACGATGGCGAGCCCGGAGACGGTGTGGGTGCCTGCGCCCGGATCCTCCCGACGCGTCGGGGTGGCCGGGTCGTCGTCGCTGACCGCGACCGCGACCCGGCCGTCCTGCGTTTCGAGGATCAGCGTGGGACAGCTGGTGGTGTGTTCGAGCACGTTCTCGACCAGCACGGTGGCCACGGTGCATACGCTGACCGCCAGCGAGGGGAAGCCCCAATCGGACACGCACCGGGTCACCGGCGCCCGGATGCCGCGCAGCGCCCCCGAGTCGGCGTCCACGGGAACGGTGGCTTGGCGTACCTGCGGCGGCGCGGGCGCCGCCCGCGCCGCGGAGTCGACGTCGGGAAGCAGCGGTACGTGGCGGGTGATCCCGCTGCGGGCGATCGCCGCCCGGCGCGCAGGGTCCGCGCACGCCAGCAGGATCGGGACACCGGGCCAGGTCCGCACATGCCAGCGTGCGCTAGCGAATACGGTCCATGCGCTGTCGGCCGGAACGGTGAGACGGTCGACAGCGGCCACCACCGCCCCTGACCCGCCGAGGGCCGCCTCGACGACGCCGTCGCGCACCTCGAGGTAGGTCGAGTCGTCCAGCGTGCCTGCGATCTGCAGCGCCGACACCCGCTCCGGCGCCGGGACCGCCGAGACCCGAACTCCATCGCGTCGCTTCATCGCAGGCACTGTTCCCGCCGACGGGCGCGGTCAACCGTCCGGCCGATATCAGTCCGCGGCACGAAGGACACCGGACAGCAGACGAAGACCTCGCCGGTGTCGCGTTTGAGCCGGCGGCCGGCGGGCCTTACCAATCGATTGACGGGGTAGACGAAAGGACCGCATGAAGATCGCAGTCGTAGGTGATCCGGCGCACCGCAGTTCGACCGACCGGGACGGTGGCGGACATTACGGCCTCGCCGAGCTGTCCGGCGCTCTCGTCCGGCGCGGCCACGAGGTCCGCGTCCATTCCGCGGCGGAGTCGATCCCTGTCGACATCCCGGATCTGCGGAACTCCACGGACCTGATGCCGGCGATCGGGGAGATCGCGCGGCACCTCGAGAACGTCTGGGGCCGAGACCGCCCCGACGTGGTGCACTGCCACGGGTGGGTGTACGGGATGGCTGCGCAACTGGCCGCCAAACGGTCTCCGCTGCCTACGGTGCAGACCTTCCACGAGCTGTCCACCACAGCGCGCCGGCACCGCGGTACCGGCGCGGCTTCGGAGACCGCCGTCAAGCTCGAGGCGCTGCTGGCGCGGAACGCGAGCGCGGTGACGGTCGCGTGCCACGACGACATGCACGAACTCATCCGGCTCGGCTGCGCGCGCACGAAGATCACGGTGCTCGCGCCCGGTGTCGAGGTCGACGACGTCATCGTCGAGGGGACCGGCCGCCCGGTGGACGGGCCGTGGAGCATCGTGGCGGTTGCGCGGGACTTCTCCACCGGACACGGACTGGGCGACGTGCTGAGGATGCTGCCGTCGCTTGGCGACACGCGGCTGGTCCTGGTCGCGACGGACGGCGACACCGGCGGGCAGGCCGCCGGCCTGCGTGCCATGGCCGACCAGCGCAGGATCGGCGAGCGCGTCGAGTTGATCTGCGGTGCGGACCACGCCGGCCTGGCCGCCCTGTTCCGCACGGCCGATCTGGTGGTCAGCCCGTCGCGCTACGAACCGAGCGCCGCGACCCTGCTGCACGCGATGGCTTGCGGCGCACCGATTGTCGCGGTCGCGCACGGCGGGGCCAACGACGCCGTCATCGACGATGTCACCGGCATCCTCGCGCCGCCGGGGGACCTGCCCGCGCTGAACCGCGCGCTGCGCTCGGCGCTGAGCCAGACCGTGTTGCGGCAGGGGATGGGTCTCGCGGGACGCTCCCGGGCACGGTCACGGTACAACTGGGGCGTCGTCGCCTCCGACGCCGAGGCCGCCTACACCGCGGCGGTCAGCCGGCATGCGGCAACGACCGCGCTGCCTATCTGAGCATCGGCGGATCGCCGGCGTGCCGCGGCTCGTCCGTCGGGCAGAGCTGCTCGCCGGTCGCGCGGAAGTACACCCGCCGCGCGATCTCGACGCAGTGGTCGGCGAACCGCTCGTAGAACCGTCCGACCAGCACCAGATCTGCCGCGACCCTCGCGCCGTGCTGCCAATGCGGCCCGATCAATTCGGCGAACAGTTCGCGGTGCAACTCGTTCATCCGCTCGTCCCCGTCGCAGACGCGGCGCGCCTGTTCGGGATCACCGCTTCTCACCGTCCCCCGCACCTGCTCGGCCAGTTCGGTTGCGGTATAAGCCATATCGGCGAACAGCGGATACACCTGCTCGGGAATGACCCGCTGGGGAAGTCTGCGGCGCGCCGTGCGCGCGATATGGGCCGCCAGCCCGCCCATCCGATCCGCGTCGGACGCGATGTACAGCGCCGAAACCACCGTGCGCAGATCACGGGCGACGGGAGCCTGCAGCGCCAGCAGCCCGTAGGTGCGTTCCTGTACCGCGTTGCCGAGCCTGGTCAGGCGCTTCATCTCGAACACCGCCCGGTCGGCGCTGGCCTCGTCACCATCGAGCAGGGCGGCCGAAGCGGTCTGGATGAGCTCGGCGGCACGTCCGCACATATCGGCGAGATCGACGGTGAGGGCGTCCAGGGACTCGTGAAACTCGTTGCGCATGCTCTCTCTACTGTTCGGAGAAACCGATGCGTACCCAGGCCATGGTTCGGCAAACCCGGGGTTCACGCAGGCAGCAGGTCGCCGGCCAAGCGGAGATCGGCCACCAGGGAGCGAAAGGATTCCTCCCGGGCGTCCGACGGGCCGCGCAGTACGGCCGACGGGTGGATGGTGGCGACCACCGCGGCGTCCCGCACCGTGGCCGGGATCCCGTCCAGCGCCGGCAGGCGCAGCGCCTCACCCCGGTGGGCGGTGACCCGGAAGTCGCTGCCCATCAACGCCTTTGCTGCGGTGGCGCCGAGCAGCACCACCACCTGGGGTTCGACCGCCTCCAGTTCGGCGAACAGCCACGGCCGGCAGGCCACCACCTCGGTCCGGCTCGGGGTCTTGTGGATCCGGCGCTTACCGCGTTCGGACGCGACGAACTTGAAATGCTTGACCGCGTTCGTCAAATACAGCGGGGCGCGCTCTAGGCCCGCCTCGTCGATCGCCTTGTCCAGCAGCCGGCCCGCCGGTCCGACGAACGGTTCACCCGCGAGGTCCTCCCGGTCGCCGGGCTGCTCACCGACCAGCATCATCCGGGCCGCCGCGGGCCCGCTGCCGAACACCGCCTGGGTGGCGTTCTCGTAGAGTCCGCAGCCGCGGCAGGTCTGCACGGCGGCGGCGAGCCTGGGCACGTCGTGCACCGGAGGGATGAATTCGGCGGCGGTCCGGGTCGTCATCCGGCACGGGTACCCGCTTCAGCGGCCCAGGGTTTGATGCGGGCTCTCCCCGTAGGTCTGCCGGTACAACACCGCGAACCGGCCCGTGTGCCCGAATCCCCACCTGGCGGCGGTCGCGGTGACCGTCGCCTCCGAGCGGTGTGCGGTCAGCAGCTCCTGACGCGCCGCGGCCAGCCGGAGCTGCCGCACATAGGCCGTCGGCGTCACGTCCAGGTAGCGCCGGAACAGGTACTGCACCGTGCGCGGGGTGGTGAACGCCGCGCCGGCGAGCTCCGTCAGCGTGACGCGGCGCCCAAGGTTGGCATCGATGTAGGCCAGCGCGGCCAGCAGGGACTTGGGGAAGGACCCGGCGCGGTCGGCGCCGTCGCCCGGCATCGCCGGGAATCCCGTCAGCGCGGTGGCGCGCAGCAGTCCGGTCAGTGCGTCGGTTAGCGAGTCCGCCGCGGAGGGGTGATCGGCGGACGCGTCGAGGTCGACCATCTCGCTGACGTAGCTCACGGTGCGCCGGACCACGTCGGCCGACGCCGCGGTGAGGGGGAGCAGCCATGCCGGCGGGGACGGCGGCGGCGGCAGCGCGGTGCGCAGGTGCACCACCGTCATCCGTGCGTCGACGGTGCGCAACGAGACCGGCCGAGCCCCCGGGGTCAGCAGCCGCACATCTCCACCCGCGGCCGTCGGCGTCTCGGCCTGTTCTCCGAAGCGGACCTCGCCCTCCTGCACCCACAGCAGGGTGTCATCGCGGATCTCGTCCACGCTCAGCGTCGCAACGCCCGGATGCTCGATCCGGTCGAGATGGAAGCCGGGTGCCGAACGCCGGACATGCCGGTAGACGCTGTCCGGATCGTCAGCAGTGAACTCGAACCGCGCCGGCCGGCGCGGGTGATCGGCGGTCAACGAGCTAGACGCGGGTCCAGGTCCCGACGTCGAACACGGGCAGCCCGGCGGGCTCCGCGTCCGACGGCAGAATGCTCAACTCCACCAGCGCCTTTCGTGTGCCGACACCCCATGTCTGGCAGATGGTGTCATATTCGGCATCTCCGCACAGCGCGGCAAACGAAAGACCGACGATCAGGCTATCCGGAAAACGAAGACCCGGCTAGCCCTTCCTGTTGCGCCGGCCCTTCTTCACCTCTGCGCGCACCGGCGGCACTTCGGAGGACATCACGAGTTCTGCCCGGTCCCACACCCGATGCAGCCCGAGTGCGGCCAGCAGCTCCGCTCCGAAGCTGTTGCTGACATCGTCGGCGGTGAGCACGCCGGGATCCGACAGGCTGATTCCGGCCGCCTCGAGCGCGGCGGCGCCGCTGCCCCACGCGCCCAGAGCCTTGCAGTGCCGGAGCATCTCGTGCAGCAGGACGACCATCTTGATGTCATTGCGCTGCAACGCGCCGTCGGCGACGACCACCGCGTCGAACTCGATCGAGCGGGCCGTGTCGAAGGTGCGTTCCACGATGACCGAGCGGCGACCCGATTTCAGCGTGCCGCCGACCGGCGCGGTCACCATCGGCACCACACCGGCCTTGTCGAGTGCCTTGATCAGCTTGGTCACGCCCGCCAGATCGGAGTCCTGGTCGGCGATGATCGCGACCTTGCGGCCCGCGACCGGGCCGGGCGTCGTGACCACCTGAGACAGCGCGGGGGACAGCGTGACCTCCTCGGGCGGAGAGCCTTGCGGCGCAGGCAGTCCGAGCCCTTCGGCGACCCGCGTGCACAGGTCGGTGTCGACGTTGGCGAGCACCTCCAGCTCGCGTTCCTTGATCGCCTGCTCGTAGCACTTGCCGAGTTCGAACGTGAACGCCTCGACGATGTGGTCCTGTTCGACCTTGGTCAGCGACCGGTAGAACATCGCGGCCTGGCTGAAGTGGTCGTCGAACGACACCGGCGCGACCCGGCCGACCCGGCCCTCGACCGGACGCGGCGTCTGCACGTAGCCGCCCTCGTCGGCGTCGGCGACCAGCGGTTCACCGCCGTCGATGCTGTTGGGCAGGTACGGCGCCTGCCCGGTGTGGACCGCGGTCTGGTGCATGCCGTCGCGCAGCATGTCGTTGACCGGGCAGCGCGGCCGGTTGATCGGCAGCTGCGTGAAGTTCGGCCCACCGAGCCGGGTCAACTGCGTGTCCAGGTACGAGAACAGCCTGGCCTGCATCAGCGGGTCGTTGGTCACCTCGATGCCGGGTACCAGGTTGCCGGTGTGGAACGCGACCTGCTCGGTCTCGGCGAAGTAGTTCGTCGGATTGCGGTTCAGGGTGAGCTTGCCGATCAGCTGCACCGGCACCAGTTCTTCGGGCACGATCTTGGTGGGGTCCAGCAGGTCGATGCCTTCGAAGGTCTCGGTGCCGTCGTCGGGCATCACCTGCACGCCGAGCTCGTACTCCAGCGGCGCGCCGGCCTCGATGCCGTCGGCCATGTCGCGGCGGTGGAAGTCCGGGTCGAACCCTGCGGCGAGCTGCGCCTCCTCCCACACCAGCGAGTGCACGCCGGCCACCGGCTTCCAGTGGAACTTCGCCAGGCTGGTCTCACCCTTCTTGTTGACCAGCCGGAAGGTGTGGACGCCGAACCCCTCCATGGTGCGGTAGGAGCGGGGGATGCCGCGGTCGCTCATGTTCCACAACACGTGGTGGGTGGCCTCGGTGTGCAGCGACACGAAATCCCAGAACGTGTCGTGCGCGGACTGCGCCTGCGGGATCTCCCGGTCCGGATGCGGTTTGCCTGCGTGGATCACGTCGGGGAACTTGATGCCGTCCTGGATGAAGAACACCGGGATGTTGTTGCCGACGAGGTCGAAGACACCCTCCTCGGTGTAGAACTTGACCGCGAATCCGCGGGTGTCGCGGACGGTGTCGGCTGAACCGCGGGAGCCGAGCACGGTCGAGAACCGGCAGAAGACGTCGGTCTGCTGACCCTTCTTGGCCAGGAACCCCGCCTTGGTGACGGAGGCCGCATTGCCGTAGGCCTCGAACACGCCGTGGGCTGCCGCACCGCGGGCATGCACCACCCGCTCGGGGATGCGTTCGTGGTCGAAGTGGGTGATCTTCTCGCGCAGATGGAAGTCCTCCATCAGCGTCGGGCCGCGGCCGCCCGCCTTGAGTGAATGATCGGTGTCGGGCAACCGGACACCCTGAGCCGAGGTCAGGTAACGACCGGACTGCGACCGCGGATCCTGTTGCTCCTGAGTATCTTTGGGCGCGCCGGTCGGGCTGACTTTGGCGGGAGCGGACTGGTCACGCTTACGCGCAGGGGGCATTACGAACCTCCGTGGTGGGCTGTACGAGCTCACCCGCAATACCCTGCGCACACGTCCTCAAACTCATCCTCGGACGCTCGCTAGGAGCGGGTGAAGAACTCGGCCGCCTTGGTCTTGACCGTCTGGTACATCAGATGACGGGCATTCGGATCGCCTTTGGCGACCGCGCGAGTCATGTTCAGCACCTGGTCCAGCGTGACGTGCGGCGGTATCGGCGGTACCTCCGGATCGCACCGCACGTCCAGCAGTGTCGGGCCGGGCGTGGACAGCGCCCACTCCCACGCGTTGCCCAGTTCGTCGTCGGCGGCCACGGTCATCGCGTCGATTCCCATCGCCCGCGCCACCTCGGCGTAGCTCACCGCGGGCAGGCTCTGTGACTCCTCGAACTTCGGCGCCCCGCCCATCGCCCGCAGTTCCCAGGTGACCTGGTTCAGGTCGCCGTTGCCGAACACGCACACCACGAACGGCAGCTCGTCCCACTCCGTGCGGTAGCGGTGGATGGTGAGCAGTTCGGCCAGCCCGTTCATCTGCATCGCGCCGTCGCCGACGAACGCGACGACCGGCCGGTCCGGGTGTCCGAACTTCGCGCCGAGCGCGTACGGCACCGCGCAGCCCATCGTGGCCAGCGTCCCGGACACCGACCCTCGGACCCCCTCGGTGAACTTCAGGCAGCGTGCGTACCACGTCGTCGACGACCCGGAATCGGCGGTCACGATCGCGTTGGCGGGCAGTCGTTTCGACAGCTCCCACGCCACCCGCATCGGGTTGACGGGATCTGCCGGGACGGTGCTCTGTTCCTCCAGCACCGACCACCAGCGACGCACGTTCGTCTCCACGGTGTCCCGCCACGCCGTGTCGATCCGGCGGCGCAGGTGCGGAAGCATCGCGGTCAGGGTCGCCTTCGCGTCGGCGACGATGTTCAGCTCGGTCGGGTACCGCATCCCGATCGACGCGCCGTCGTCGTCGATCTGCACCGCGCGGGCCTGACCGAACTGCGGAAGGAACTGTGTATAAGGAAAATTCGACCCGACGATGAGCAGCGTGTCGCAGTCGCGCATCAACTCGTAGCTCGGCCGGGTGCCGAGCAACCCGATGGCCCCGGTCACGAACGGCAGATCGTCGGCCAGAACATCCTTGCCCAGCAACGCTTTCGCGACCCCCGCGCCGGTGAGCTCGGCGACCCGGGCGATCTCCTCGTGCGCCCCGCGCGCACCCTGGCCGATCAGGATCGCGACCCGCTGCCCGTCGTTGAGGATCTCGGCGGCCTGACGCGCCTGCGCCTCGGTCGGCGTGATCACCCCGACCACGTCGCCGGGGTCGCTGGACGGCACATGCTTGAACTGGTGCTCCGGCGGGGTGTACTCCTGCTCCTGCACATCCGACGGCACGATGACCACCGTCGGCGCGCGCCGGGTCCGCGCGGTGCGGATCGCGCGGTCCAGCGCGGCGGGCAGCTGCTCGGAGGCGTTGACCTCCACCACGTAACCGGCCGCGACGTCGGCGAAGGCCGCCTGCAGATCGACCTCCTGCTGGTAGCTGCCGCCCATCGCGGTGCGCGCGGTCTGCCCGATGATCGCCACCACCGGCACGTGGTCGAGCTTCGCGTCGTAGAGGCCGTTGAGCAGGTGCACCGCACCCGGGCCCGAGGTCGCCATGCACACGCCGACCTCGCCGGAGAACTTCGCGTAGCCGACCGCGGCGAACGCCGCCATCTCCTCATGGCGGGTCTGCACGAACATCGGGTCGTTGTCGGCCCGGCCGAGCGCGGAGATCAGGCCGTTGATCCCGTCTCCCGGGTAGCCGAAGATGTGGGTCACGTTCCACTGGCGCAGGCGGTCCAGGATGAAGTCGGCGACATCGGTGCTCATGAGCACCGCGGCTACCCCGGAGTCGCTCCGTCAAACTGTCCGCCCGATTGGGTAGGGTTCCGCGGGTGATCACGTCTGGCCCGGTCAAACCTGTTGCAGTTAAATCCGTAACCGCCCGTCTCGCTGAGGAACTGGCCGTCGCAGAAGGCCAGGTCACGGCCGCTGTGCGACTCCTCGACGATGGGGCGACGGTGCCGTTCATCGCCCGCTACCGCAAAGAGGTGACCGGCAGCCTCGACGACGGCCAGCTGCGCCTGCTCGAGGAGCGGCTCGGTTACCTGCGCGAGCTCGACGACCGCCGCAACGCGGTGCTGGCCTCGATCAAGGAACAGGGCAAACTCACCCCCGAACTGACCGGCGCGCTGCTGGCCGCGGACACCAAGGCCAAGGTCGAGGACATCTACCTGCCGTACAAGCCCAAGCGCCGCACCAAGGCGCAGATCGCGCGCGAAGCGGGCCTGGAACCGCTGGCCGAGCAGCTGCTGGCCGACCCGGGCCGGGCGCCGGACGAACTGGCGGCCGGGTACGTCACCGATGAGGTCGCCGACACCGCCGCAGCGCTCGACGGGGCCCGCCACATCATCGTCGAGCGCGCGGCCGAGGACGCCGAGCTCGTCGGCGCGCTGCGCGAGCGGTTCTGGGACAACGCGGCCGTGCGGACCCGGCCGGCCTCGGATGCCGCCGCGGCCTCGGAGAAGGGCCAGAAGTTCCGCGACTACTTCGACCACAGCGAGGCGCTGACCGAGATGCCGTCGCACCGGGTGCTCGCGGTGCTGCGCGGCGAGAAGGAGGGTGTGCTCTCGCTGGCGCTGGACGGGGGAGACGACGACGCGTACCAGGCGATGATCGCCTCGGCGCTCGGAGTCGATCTCACCGCGAAGGCTCCTGCGACGCCGTGGCTGGCCTCCACCGTCGGGTTCGCCTGGCGGACCCGGCTGTCGGTGTCGGCGTCCGTGGACGCCCGGGTGCGGTTGCGGATGCGCGCCGAGGAGGACGCCGTCACGGTGTTCGCCAAGAACCTCAAGGATCTGCTGCTGGCCGCCCCGGCGGGCAACCGGACCACGTTGGGTCTGGACCCGGGGTTCCGCACCGGCGTCAAGGTCGCCGTCGTCGACGGCACCGGCAAGGTCCTCGACACGTGCGCGATCTTCCCGCACCAGCCGCAGAACCAGTGGGACACCGCCAAGGCGACGCTGGCCGCGCTGGTCGCCCGTCACGGCGTGGAGCTGATCGCCGTCGGCAACGGCACCGCATCACGCGAAACCGACGCGCTGGCAGGTGAACTCATCGCCGACATCCGCAAGGCGGGCGCACCGGCGCCGGCCAAGGCGATGGTCAGCGAGGCCGGTGCATCGGTATACTCGGCGTCGGCCTACGCCGCGCGGGAGCTGCCCGACCTCGACGTCACGCTGCGCGGCGCGGTGTCCATCGCGCGCCGGCTGCAGGATCCGCTCGCCGAACTGGTCAAAATCGAGCCGAAGTCCATCGGCGTCGGCCAGTACCAGCACGACGTCACGCCGGGAATCCTGGCCAAGAGCCTCGGCGCGGTCGTCGAGGACGCGGTGAACGCCGTCGGCGTCGACCTGAACACCGCGTCGGTGCCGCTGCTGTCGCGGGTCTCCGGGATCACCGAGTCGCTGGCCGAGGCGATCGTCGCGCACCGCGACAAGGCGGGCCGGTTCCAGAACAGGAGCAGCCTGCTCGAGGTTCCGAGGTTGGGGCCCAAGGCTTTCGAGCAGTGTGCCGGCTTCCTGCGGATCCGTGACGGGGACGACCCGCTCGACGCGTCCGGTGTGCACCCCGAGGCGTACCCGGTGGTCCGGCGCATTCTGGACCGGACCAACCTGACGCTGGGCGAGATCATCGGCGACGCCCGGGCGCTGCGCACCCTCAAGCCGGCCGAATTCGCCGACGACCGGTTCGGCATCCCGACCGTGACCGACATCCTCGGCGAACTGGAGAAGCCCGGCCGCGACCCGCGGCCGGCGTTCACCACCGCGACCTTCGCCGCAGGGGTGGAGAAGGTGTCCGACCTCAAGCCCGGCATGGTGCTCGAGGGGGTCGTCACCAACGTCGCCGCGTTCGGGGCATTCGTCGACGTCGGCGTGCACCAGGACGGTCTGGTGCACGTCTCGGCGATGGCCGACCGCTACGTCTCGGATCCGCACGAGGTGGTGAAGTCAGGACAGGTGGTCCGGGTGAAGGTGGTCGACGTCGACGTCGAACGTCAACGCATCGGCCTGAGCCTGCGCCTCGGCGACGAGACGAAGCCCGACCGCGGACCCCGCAAGACCGACAAGCCGCGCGGCCCGCAGCGGAAACCGCAGCGCACCAACGACTCCCGGGGCCGCGACATCAACCGGGCGGGCGGCTCGATGGCGCAGGCGCTGCGCGACGCGGGCTTCGGGCGATGACGACGGCAGCGCGGCGCGCGACGGTGCTCACCGCCGTCTGCGCCGCCGCGCTGCTGACCGGATGTACCCGGCACGTCGACAATCCGCAGGCCCGTCCCGCGGCCTTGGCCGCCCCGATCACCGAGATCCAGGTGGTGGATCTGCTCAGCCCGAAGGTGCTCGGTGAGGACGGCAACCTGTTCGTCGTCGCCGACCCGGAACGCTGCGCCGGGCTGGCCCGCGAGGTGGACCCGCCGCTGATCGAGGCGGGCGGGCCGCTGGCCACCGACGGCGGCCACTGGATCACCGAGGACGGCCAGTTCTACATCGAGGAGATGGTCGCGGTGTACCGCTCCGATTTCGACGCGGCCGCCGCGGTGCAGTCGGCGCGTCGCCTTGTCGACGAGTGCAGCGGTGAGCGGCTGTCGGTCACCACGATGCGCGACCGTGTGTACGACTTCACCGTGCAACCCGCCGCCGGCGACGGCCCCGACGGCAGTGCGCTGTGGGGGTTGCGGGCCGCGGACTGGAACTGCGACAACCTGTTCGTGGCCGCCCACAACGCGGCCGTCGAGATCACGACGTGCGGAACCTCGCCCGGCTATGACGTGGCGAGCCTGGCCGAGGACGCCCTGGAGCGGATCAACCGGCTCGCCAACACCACCGCATAGCCGCCGCCGTCAGCGCAGTTCGTCCTCGGCCGAGGCCAGCGCCGCGAACTCCTCGTCGGGGGAGTTCGCCACCAGGTGATGCCGGCTGTAGAGGCCGAAGTAGGCCATGAACGCCGCGAACACCAGCAGGCAGCCCAGCGCCGCGACGTAGTCGACCAGGAACGTCGCGATGACCGCGATCGCGGCGATCACCAGCGCGAAGCCGGTGGTGGCGATGCCACCGGGGGTGCGGTATGGGCGGTGCATCTCGGGGGCGCGCAGCCGCAGCACGATGTGGCTGACCATCATCAGCACGTAGCTGACCGCGGCGCCGAACACCGCCATGTTCAACAGCAGGTCACCCTTGCCGATCAGCGACAGCAGGAAACCGATGACGCCCGGCACGATCAGCGCCAGCGTCGGCGCCTTGCGCCGGTTGGTCACCGACAGCACCTTGGGCAGATAGCCGGCTCGCGACAGCGCGAACAACTGGCGTGAGTACGCGTAGATGATGGAGAAGAAGCTCGCGATCAGTCCGGCCAGCCCGATGTAGTTGACCACCTTGGCCCAGCTGCTGTCGCCGAGCGCCTCGACCAGCGGATTGCCGGACTCCGACATCGCCGACGCGCCGCCCGCACCCGTGGTCAGCACCAGCACCGTCACGCAGGTGACCAGCAACACCGCCATGCCGGCGATGATGCCCTTGGGCATGTTGCGTTCCGGCTCCTCGGCCTCCTCGGCGGCCAACGGCACACCCTCGATGGCGAGGAAGAACCAGATCGCGAACGGGATCGCGGCCCAGATGCCCAACAGCCCGAACGGCAGCAGCGACGACGCACCGGCGGCGTCGGTGACGGCGATGTCGGTGAGGTTCGCGGCGTCGAACCGGGGGATGGCCGCGACGGCGAACACGACGATGCCGATGAGCGCGATCACCGTGATCACGAACATCACCTTCAGCGCCTCGCCGACGCCGGACAGGTGGATGCCGATGAAGATTGCGTAGGCCACCAGGTACACCCACCAGCCGTCGGTGATCCCGAAGAGATTCAGCGACTCGACGTAGGCGCCGATGAACGTCGCGATCGCGGCTGGTGCGATGGCGTACTCGATCAGGATGGCGGTCCCGGTCGCGAACCCGCCCCATGGGCCGAGGGCGCGCCGCGCGAACGTGTAGCCGCCGCCGGCCGCGGGCAGCGCCGACGACATCTCGGCCATCCCCAGCACCATGGCCAGGTACATCGCGGCGATGATGACCGCGGCGATGGCCAGGCCACCGAACCCGCCCTGTCCCAACCCGAAGTTCCAGCCCGAGTAGTCCCCGGACACGACGTAGCTGACCCCGAGCCCGGCGAGCAGGATCCAGCCCGCGCTACCGCTCTTCAGCTGACGTTTCTGCAGGTAAGCCTCGGATTCCCGATGTTCCTCGACGCCCCTCATGCTGCCGCCCCATTCCCTCCGGTGTGACCCGGCTCACTGCCAGAGGCTGATTGTATGCACGGCTCTGCACAAGCATTGCCGATCAACGCGATACAGCCCCCGGCAAATCCATCCCGGTGATTACGCTGCACGGCGTCGCGCACGCCGAGCGAGAACCCGACCACGGCGTTACGCTTCCGCCGAACAACGGGGGCGGTGTCCACAGCCGTACACACGCACCCCAGCGGTAACAACTACCCGCATCTGTCCGATACATCACACAACTACCGGGGAGCGGGAAGGGAGACGGCGTGGGTGTCGTGCTGGGTTTGTCGCTGACCTCGGAGGATGTCGCCTGGGTGCTGGTCGACGAGGCCGGCGCCGTTCTCGACCACGATGTGATCGAGGTGCACGCCGACGATCAGATCGCGGGCGCTGCCGCCCGCGGCGCACATGCCATCGCCACCAACGCCGGCGTCGACGTCGACCGGGTCCGACTCACCTGGAGCAAAGACGCCGCCGGCGACGGCCCGCGACTGCAGAACCGTTTGCGTGGCCTGGGTTTCGAGGCCGAGGCAGTTCCGTACGCCGACGCCGTCGCCGTGATGGTGCGCCCGGACACCGAGGCCGGTGTCGCGCTCGCATACGGCGCCGCGTCCGCCGTCACCACCACGACCACCACCGTGCGCGCCACGGGCAGGCGCCGCATGACGCGTGCCCGGATCGCGGTCGCGGTGCTCGGCGCTGCTGCCGCCGCCGCGGCAGCCGGCCTGTTGCTCACCTCGGGCTCGGTGCCGGCGATCGAGCAGACCGCGGCCGACGTGACCCCGGCCGTCGAGGCGGGTTGGGTTTCGGTGCCGGTCTCCAGCGGCGGAGCGGCCGGCGTCGTCCGCAAGGTCGTCCCGGCACAAGCCTCATCACCACAAGTGACGGCCGAACCGGTGCGCCGGGTGTACGCCGTCGCGCCTGCGGCAGTGCCCTCGGCCGCGCCCGCGGCAGTGCCCTCGGCCGCGCCCGCGGCAGTGCCCGCGGCAGTTCCGCATCTCCCCGAAGGCGTTCCGCACCACATGGCCGCGCCTGCCGCCCCAGCCGTGCCTGTTGTGACCGTGCCTGTCGAGACCGTGCCGGAGGCCGTCACCGACACCGCCGCGACCGGACAGGCCCACCTGCCCGACGCCGCCGCGACCGCGGGCCCCGGCGAGGTCGCGCCGCTGCTGCCCGACACCGACATGACAGTTCCGGTGAATCTGTTCAGTGCGCTGCCCTGACGGGCTAACGTCGAGGCCGTGACGGCGGTCGAGAAGGCGCATTCGCTGCGCGACGTGGTTCGTGACCATGCAGCCGAATCCGAACAACTGCGAACCCTGGCGCCGGCTGTCGTCGACGCGATGTGGAGCAGCGGGCTGATGTCGGCGTTCAATCCGCGCGAGGCAGGCGGCTCCGAGCCGTCGTTCGCCGAGATGATCGAGACCTGGATCGAAATGGCCTGGCAGGACGGGTCGTTCGGCTGGGTCGGGATCGCGAACTTCCCGTCGGCGTTCGCCGCGGCGACCTACCTGCCCGACGACGGGTTCGCCGAGGTGTTCACCGCCAACGACCACCGCGTCACGATGGGCGGCCAGTTCTTCCCCAACGGCCAGGGCGTCGCCGTCGACGGCGGTTACCGGCTGACCGGGGCGTGGAGTTTCGGATCGGGCACCGGCCACGCCGAATACGTCGCCGCCGGGTTCATGCCGATGGTCGACGGTGAGATCCGGTGGGTCGCCGAGGGGATCCCGGATATGCAGATCGCGATCGTGCCGCGGTCGGAGGTGTCGTTCAAAGACGGCTGGCACGTCCAGGGGCTGCGCGGCACCGGCTCCTACGACTACGCGATCGACGACGTGTTCGTCCCGCACGGGCGCACGTTCGCGCTGTTCACCCGTGAGCCGAGGCGGGGGAGTTCGGCCGCGGGCCGGATGGGCATGATGCCGGTGACCGCCGCGGGCCACGCCGCATGGGCGCTCGGGGTGGCCAAGAGCATGCTCGACGATGTCGCCGAACTGGCCGAGACGAAATTCCGGATGAGCGATATGGCCGCGCTCGCCAGCCGGCCGACTTTCCAGAAGGACCTGGCGCACCACGTCGCCGCATGGCGAGCGGCGCGACTGCTGGTACTCGACGCGTTCGGCACCGCCGAGGCCGCCGTCGCCGCCGGCGCGGACCTGACGCCGACGCAGCGGGCCGATATGCGGGTGGCGGCGGTCTTCGCCACCGACACCGCCCGCGCCTGCGCCGAATGGGCGCATCTGGCCGCGGGCACCACGTCGATCCGCGAGGGCAGCCGCCTCGAGCGCGCGTTCCGCGACGTCTACACCGGCACCCAGCACGCCTTCATCAGCGAGAAGGTCGCCATGGACGCCGCCCAGGTGTGGCTCGGCATCGTCGAGGACCACTTCGGGCTCTGACGTTCACGCGACGATCTCGCGCAGGTAGCGGCGGCTCGCCAGCAGGTAGCACCCGATCGCGACCAGATGCATCACCGGCACCACGTACAGCAGCGCCCGGCCCAGCGACATGGTGCCGAGATCGTCCTTGAGGGCATCGCTGATCAGCCCTGCGACGAACGGGCCCGCCGAACCGAGGATCGCACTGAAGAACAGGAAGATCGCCGACGCGGTGGCGCGCTGTTCGGCGGGCACCAGGCGCTGGATCGCCGCGATCGACGGTGCCATGTAGGCCGTGCCGACCACGTAACTCAGCGCGATGAACAGCACCGCCAGCCCGGGGCTGCCGACGATGAAGCCGAGGGTGGAGAACGGGATCAGCACGGCGGTCATCACCGCGACCAGCCACAGCAGCCAGCGCGGGTCGACCCGGGACAGCCGGTCGGCGACCCTGCCGACGACCAGCAGGCCGAGGATTCCGGTCAGGCCGCTGGCGATGCCGTACTGCAGACCGACGTCGCCGAGGGACATGCCCCGAGCGCGCATCAGGAACGCGGGCGCGAACGTCGTCACCGCGTAGCCGGCGATCGAGATCGACGCCGCCCCCGCGACGATCATCAGATAGCTTGGCTTGCGCAGGATGTCCCACCAGTTCGCCGGGACCTGCTGTGTGACAACCGGTTCGGCGGTCGGCGGCTGCCTGCGGCCGACGACGGCGAGCACCACCGGGACGAACAGCACGCTCAGTGCGCCCATCACCACGAACGCGGTGCGCCAGCCCAGCGCCTGGGCGAGCAGGCCGCCTCCGATCAGGCTGGCCGCGCTGGCCAGCGGGATCGCCAGCGTGATGACGGCCAGCGGCGCCGCGCGCCGTTCCGGGGGGAAGTTACGCGCGACGTAGGCATGCGCGGCCGGAGTCGACCCTGCCTCGCCGACCGCCACGCCGACGCGGGTGAGCGCGAGCTGGAACCCGGACTGCACGGCGCCGCCGAGCATGGTCATCACGCCCCACAGCGACAGGCAACCCGAGATCACCAGCCCGTACGCGCCGCGGTCCGAGACGCGTGCGATCGGGATGCCGATCAGCGCGTAGACGGCCAGGAAACCGAACCCGTTGATCAGCCCGATCGCGGTGTCGGACAGGGCGAGATCCTCGCGGATCGGTTCGGCGAGGACCGCGGGCAGGAACCGGTCGGCGTAGTTCAGCGTGCCGACGACCGCGAGCGTGCCGACGGCCGCCCAGGCCCGTCTGGGGCTGTGGGTCTGGCTGGTGGCCTCCGCCGCCGACGGTGCCGACATTCAGTTCTCCTCGCTGCCGATCCGTTACAGACAGCTCCCAGAATGTCATGCACCGGGCGTGCGGGGGTGGCAAATCCGAGCGGCGCGTGGGCGACGAGTCCGGGCCCGGGTTGGCCATCGGGCGCGCTGGTTATATATGCTAATTACTCTGCTCGCGATCGATGTGGGAGTTCATGCATGGGCTCGTTCAAGACCCTGATCAAGACCGCGCTGCCCGCGGCCGTATTGGTGGGCGGGTTGGCGATCGGGGCGGTGGGTTCTGTTGCCGCTCCGGCCTTCGCGCAACCCGCCCCACCGCCCGCGCCGGTCGGTGAGGTACCGCCCGCATGGGCCCCGCCGAAGCCCTCCGAGTTCTGGAACGGGCATCCGGTCGTGTGGTTCTCGGGATGGGGCGGCCGCTGGGGCGTCTGGATCAACGGCTCCTTCATCTCGCTGACGTCGAATCCCGTCACGGGCGGCGGTTAATCCGGTGATGAAGACCAAAAAGCTGTCTAGCTGCGCTATACACTCACTGCGGGTACTGCCCGCGCCATCGCGGATCGATCGAACGACAACACAGGAGCAACGATGACCGGACTGAAGAGCCGCATCGCGCGGATGGGTCTAGGTCTCATCGGCGCCGCGGCGATGTGCGTCGGTACCGCCGGGCCGGCGCTCGCCGACTCCACCGACGATTATCCGATCCCGCGCCGCATCATCCACACCCAGTGCGACGTCGAGCAGTACATGGCCGCTGTGCGCGACACCAACCCGGTGTACTTCGAGCGCTACATGATCGACCGCAGCAACCGGCCGCTCGATGTGCAGCAGGCCGCGTTCGACCGCATCCACTGGTTCTTCTCGCTGGACCCGGTCGGGCGCCGTCAGTACTCGGAGAACACCGCGACCAACATCTACTACGAGCAGGTCGCGACCCGCTGGGGCAACTGGGCCAAGCTGTTCTTCAACAACAAGGGCGTCGTCGCGCATGCCACCGATGTCTGCATGAACTACCCCCGCGGCGACATGTCCGTGTGGAACTGGGCGGGTCGGTAGTACAGAGTTTCCACGGTTCGGCGGCGCTACGGCGCCGCCGAACTTTTTTGTGCCGCAGTCGCTTCGGTGAGCGCGCGTGAAATGCCACCGCGAGCGGCGTGTCCCTGTGCAGACACGCGCGCTCGCGGTGGGGAGGTGGGGCGTACTAGGCCGGGGCTTCGGCGGCTCCGGCCGCCTGGCCGAGGATCGGCAGCCGGTCCGGGCAGTAGGTCCGCAGCGCCGCGGCGAGGAACTTGTAGGCCTGATCGGTCGACGAGTCGGTCTGCAGCTGGTCGTGCACGAACTTCGCCGACGCGAACACGTCGGGGTCGACGTTGGTCCGTAGCCGCTTACACGCGATCTTGCCGATCCAGGCGTTGTAGTCCTTCTGACCGTAGATCCCGTATGTGTTCAGCTCGTTGGCGAACGCGGTATCGGGATCGGCCGCGGCGGGTGCCGCGGTTCCCAGTGCTCCCAGCGTCACAGCCGCCGCAGCGACACCGACCATGAGGCGCCTCATGCCCTCACTCCTTCCGACGGATCCGATTGCAGCCCGCCGGGTCTCGGCCAGGGTGCGGGAACAGGACGGGTGCGAACCCGTTGCGGCCACCAGAACCACGGGCCCAGCAGCGCGGCGATGGACGGGGTCATGAACGCTCGGATCACCAGGGTGTCGAACAACAGACCCAGACCGATCGTCGTACCGACCTGTCCGATGACGGTCAATTCGCTGACCGACATTGACATCATCGTAAGCGCGAAGACCAAACCTGCGGCCGTTACGACGGAACCGCTTCCGCCCATCGCGCGGATGATGCCTGTGCCGATGCCGGCGTGGATCTCCTCCTTGAGCCGGGAGACCAGCAACAGGTTGTAGTCGGCGCCCACCGCGAGCAGGATGATCACCGCCATCGCGAGCACCATCCAGTGCAGGGGCTGGCCCAGGATGTGCTGCCAGAACAACACCGACAGCCCGAACGACGCGGCCAGAGACAGCACCACCGTGCCGACGATCACCGCTGCGGCGACCACCGCGCGGGTCAGGATCAGCATGATGATGAAGATCAGGCCCAGCGCCGAGATCCCGGCGATCAGCAGGTCGTAATTGTTGCCGTCCTGCATGTCCTTGAACACCGATGCGGTGCCGCCGAGGTAGATCTTCGACCCCTCCAGCGGAGTGCCCTTGACCGCCTCCTTGGCCGCGGTCTTGATCTTGTCGATCTTGGCCACGCCCTCGGGGCTCAGCGGATCACCCTCGTGGGAGATGATGAAGCGCACCGCGTGCCCGTCGGGGGACAGGAACTGCTCCAGACCGCGCTGGAAGTCGGCATTCTCGAAGATCTCCGGCGGTAGATAGAACGAGTCGTCGTTCATCGAGTTGTCGAAGGCCTCGCCCATGGCATCGGCATCCTCCGACATCGCCGCCATCTGATCCTGCTGACCCTTCTGCGACTGATACATCGTCAGCATCATGGTCCGCATCGTCTTCATGGTCTGGATCATCTCGGGCATCAGCGCGACCATCTGGGGCATCAATGCGTCCAGACGCTTCATGTCCGGGATGATCTCCTTGAAGTCATCGGTCATGATGTTGATGCCGTCGAGGGTGTCGAACACCGACCGCAGCGCCCAGCACACCGGGATGTTGTAGCAGTGCGGTTCCCAGTAGAAGTAGTTGCGGATCGGGCGGAAGAAGTCGTCGAAGTTCGCGATGCTGTCGCGCAGGTCCTCGATGTCGACGACCATGCCCTCCATCTTGGTGACCATGCTGTGGGTGATGTCGGCCATCTGCTCGGTCAGGCTCGACATCTTCTCCATCGTCTTGATGGTGTTGGCCATCTCGTCGGCCTGGACCAGCATGTCGGCCATCCGGTCCTGCATGTACTTCTCGTTGAGCCGCTGGGTGGTGCCCTGCATGCTCATCTGGAACGGGATGGAGGTGTGCTTGATCGGCTTGCCGTCGGGCCGGGTGATGGCCTGCACCCGGGCGATGCCCTCGACCCGGAAGATCGCCTTGGCGATCTTGTCGATGACGAGGAAGTCGGCCGAGTTGCGCAGGTCATGATCGCTTTCGATCATCAGCAACTCGGGGTTCATCCGGGCCTGGTCGAAGTGGCGATCGGCGACGGCGTACCCCTGGTTGGCCGGCAGGTCGGCGGGCAGGTACTCACGGTCGTTGTAGTTGGTCTTGTAGCCGGGCAGGGCCAGCAGACCGATCAGCGTGATCGCCATCGTCGCGACCAGGATCGGGCCGGGCCACCGCACGATCGCGGCGCCGATCTTGCGCCAGCCGCGGATGCGCATCGCGCGCTTGGGCTCGAGGAGTTTGCCGAAGCGGGTCGCGACGCTGATGATCGCGACCATCAGCACCACGCCGGCCATCACGACCACGAACATGCCGATCGCCAGCGGGACACCCATGGTCTGGAAGTACGGCAGCCGGGTGAAGCTCAGGCAGAACGTCGCGCCGGCGATGGTCAGACCGGACCCCAACACCACGTGCGCGGTGCCGTGGAACATCGTGTAGTAGGCGGACTCCTTGTCCTCGCCCTGCGTTCTGGCCTCCTGATATCGGCCTATCAGGAAGATCGCATAGTCCGTCGCCGCGGCGATGGCCAGCGTCACCAGCAGGTTGGTGGCGAAGGTGGAGAGGCCGATGATCTCGTGATAGCCGAGGAACGCGACGATGCCGCGCGCGGTGGCCAGCGAGAGCACCACCATCACCAACGTGATCAGCACCGTGACGATCGACCGGTACACCAGCAGCAGCATCACGATGATCACCGTGAACGTCGCCAACTCGATCACGCGCATGCTGCGGTCGCCGGCGATGTGCTGGTCGGCGGCCAGCGCGGCGGGGCCGGTGACGAAGGCCTTCACCCCCGGCGGCGGCTCCAGGCTGTTGACGATGGCCTGGACGGCCTTGACTGACTCGTTGGCCAGTGCCTCGCCCTGGTTGCCGGAGAGCTTGACCTGGACGTAGGCGGACAGCCCGTCGTTGCTCTGGGAGCCGGACGCGGTGAGGGGGTCGCTCCAGAAGTCCTGCACCGACTGCACGTGTTCGGTGTCGGCCTCCAGCCGGTCGACCAGTTCGTCATACCAGGCGTGCTCGGCGTCGCCGAGGGGTTTCTCGCCCTCGAAGACGATCATCACGGAGCTGTCGGAATCGCCTTCCTCGAACAGCTCGCCGACCTTCTTCATCGAGATCATCGACGGCGCGTCGTTGGGGCTCATCGACACGGCCTGCATCTCGCCGACCGTCTCGAGCTGCGGCACGGTGACGTTGACGACGACGATCAGCGCGATCCAGCCGAGGATGATCGGCAGCGCGAACAGCCGGATCATCCTGGGGATGAACGGGCGGTGCTGTTGCCGTGCGGTCGGGAACTCGTCGGTGCGGGCGTCGGAAGCGGGTGCGCTCATGCGGATTTCACAAAGCAGAAGGTCTGGGCATTCAGGCCGTCGGTCGTTCGCTCGTCCTTCAGTTCGTCATCGACGTAGATGCGGCACGTGATCGAGCTGCTGTCACCCTGGGCGACGATGTTCGGCGCCGCCGACGGCTCGGTGGTCTCCAGCGTCAGCGACCAGGGCAGTGTGGCGCCGTCGACCCGCTGCGGCTTCGCGTCGAGGTCGAGGTAGTTCACGTCCGCGTAGCTCCCGTTGCCGATGATCTCGTAGCGAACAACCTTGGGATCGAACGGTTCCGGCAGGTCGGCGAAGTTCCGCGGCGTCTCGATGATGCCCTCGGCGCCGAAGAACGTCCGGATGCGGGACACGGTCAGGCCTGCGACCACGACGACGACGATGATGAGCAGCGGAAGCCACACCTTTTTACCTATGGCGATCACGACAGCTGACCCCGCGTGGTGGCGCGCATTTGACCCCTGGAAATCGTTTCGAATGTTCTGCTGATCGTAACTTAGCCAATATAAGTTCCCACCGGCGCTCAGATTAACTCAAGGCAATGTGTTGCTGCTAACTCATATTTCGCCGCTGCGATCCAGGTCACAAAATAACGCCAAGGCTGATTCTCGGGCGGTTTTCTTGACCCGTCGCGAACCCCGCTGCTAGACATAGCCACAGCTGCGTGCTGAGCGATCGCACAGTCATTTGAGGAGCGTGTCCGCGTGACGGTGGCCGAGCTTTACTACGACCCATACGACCTGGCGATCGTCGCCGACCCGTATCCGACCTACGCCCGGCTGCGGGATGAGGCGCCGCTCTATTACAACGAACGCTACGACTTCTGGGCGTTGTCGCGGCACACCGACGTCGAGAGCGCACTGCTGAACTGGTCGACGTTCTCGAACCGGCGCAGTGACATCCTCGAGCTGGTCAAATCCGACTTCGACATGCCCAAGGGCGTGATGATGTTCGAGGACCCGCCCGAACACACCCTGCTGCGCGGGCTGATGTCGCGGGTGTTCACCCCGCGGCGGATGGCCGAGATCGAAGACCAGATTCGGCAGTACTGCGTGAACTGCCTCGACCCGCTGGTCGGCAGCGACGGCTTCGACGTGATCGCCGAACTCGCCGCGATGATGCCGATGCGCGTGATCGGCATGCTCCTCGGGATCCCGGAGTCAGAACAGGTGTCCGTGCGCGATGCCAACGACGCGAACCTGCGCACCAAGCCCGGCGCACCGATGAAGGTCGCCGATCCCGACCGGATCGCCGACGGCCGCATCTACGCCGACTATGTCGAGTGGCGGGCGGCCAACCCGTCCGACGACCTGATGACCGCCCTGCTCAACGTCGAGTTCACCGATGAGACGGGCGTGCACCGCAAGCTCAGCCGCAAAGAGGTGCTGCACTATACCCAGGTGGTTGCCGGTGCGGGCAACGAGACGACGGGCCGGCTCATCGGGTGGCTGGCCAAGGTGCTCGCCGAACATCCCGAGCAGCGGCGTCAGATCGTCGAGGACCGCACGCTACTGGGCAGGACGGTCGACGAGACCCTTCGGTTCGAACCCACCGGCCCGCACGTCGCGCGTTACCTCGCGACCGATTTCGAGTATGCGGGCACCACGGTGCCCGCGGGCAGCGCGATCCTGCTGCTGTTCGGTGCCGCCAACCGTGACGAGCGGCGCTATCAGAACCCGGACACGTTCGACATCCACCGCGACAACATCAGCCACCTCACGTTCGGCAAGGGGCTGCACTACTGTCTCGGCGCGAACCTGGCCCGGCTGGAGGGCCGCGTCGCGCTCGACGAACTGCTCAACCGGTGGCCCGAATGGGACATCGACTACGACACCGCCCGGTTGGCGCCCACCTCGACCGTGCGTGGTTGGGAGCACCTACGCATGGTCGTCGGCTGATTCACCGCCGTCAGGAGCCGTGTCGAGCACGCTGACCGCGATGCCGTACGGCAGGAACCGCACCCGCCGCGACGGATCGGTGTTGTCCTTGTTCGCCCGCAACGCGTCGAGTTCGGTCGGGTAGACCTGCTCGATATGGGCGCCGCCGTCGTCGTCGACGGTGTAGATCGCCCATACGCCGTCGCCGGTCTCCCCGGTGGTCTCCGGTCGCGACCGCGGCCTGCCGCCGCGGGCGAACTCGTCGAACAGCACCGACCAGCCGGCCTTCTCGCCGGGCGTGTTCACGAAACGGCCGAGGCCGTCGAGCGCCTCACGCAATCCCTCGCCCGCCTCGCGGACCACACGATCGAAATCCTCCGGGTCGAATCCGAACGGCCCGCTGTTTCTGCTCATGAGACCAGTGTGCCCGCGACGGCAGGTCTGGTCGACTGCCGCTCGCCGAGGTGGTAGGCAACCATATGCCCTTCACACGAGCCGATGTGCTGACCGCGGCGCAGCGGTCGCTCGCCGCCGCGGGATCCCACGACCGTGCCGGCTGGGTCGGCCTGTTCACCGCCGACGGCAGGGTCGAGGATCCGGTGGGCTCCGCACCGCACCACGGCCGGGTCGCGATCGGGCGGTTCTACGACACGTTCATCGGGCCGCGGACGATCACCGCGCACGTGGACGGGGACATCGTCGTGGGTGGGGTGATGAGTGGCAACACCGGCGGCACCGTGATCCGCGACGTCGAGCTGGAGATCGAGATGGCCGACGCGCTGACCATGCGGGTACCCACCTACATCCGCTACGACCTGCGCACCGACGGCGACCAGCTGAGGATCAGCGCGCTGTCGGCGTTCTGGGAGCTACCCGCGATGGCCGGACAGTTCGCCACCGGCGGGCTGGCCGCGGTGCCCGCAGGGATCTCGCTGGGCCGGGCGATGTTCGGCAACCAGGGGCTGCGCGGCAGCCTCGGTTTCCTCACCGGTTTCCGCGGGCCCGGACGCAGCGGTAAGGACGTCTTCACGCGATTCCTCGACGGCGCGTGCGCCGGCGACGAGGTCGGCATGCGGCGGCTGCTGTCCGACAGCTCCGTCACCCTCGGCGACAGCGATCCGATCACCACGTCGGATCTGCTCAAACACGTCTCGGGCGGGGTCTGGGACAAACTCATCGCGTCGGGCCGCTACGTCGCGGCGCGGGTTCTGCGCGACGGGCAGCGCCTGGTGCTGATCGGTGAGATAGCGGCAGGACCCGGGGACGATCGCGTCAGGATCAGCCAGGTCCGGATGTTCGCGGAGGTCGCGCCCGGCGCATCAGACGTGAGAACGTAGCAGCACCATGTCCGTGCCCCCGCAAGATCCGGTCCCCGCCGACTACATGACCTACGAGGAGTTCGGCAGGCGATTCTTCGAGATCGCCGTCTCGGAGGACCGTGTCGCCGCCGCGATCGGCGCGATCGCCGGTGACGAGTTCGAGATGGGTCCGATGGCGCAGGGGCCCGGCCGGATTGCCAAGGTCACCGCCAGGGTGCGCATCCAGCAGCCCCGGGTCAGCCGCGAACTCGGCGAGCTCATCACGTTCGCGATCAAGATCCCGCTGGAGATCGACATGGTTGTCGACCTGCGGATCGACAAACCGAAGTTCATGGTCTTCGGCGAGATCTCGTTGCGGGCCACCGCCAAGGCCGCCGCGCCGCTGCTGCTGATCCTCGACGTGGAGAAACCGCGGGCCGCCGACATCGCGATCCACGTGACGTCGAAGACGCTGCGCGCGGAGGTGGTGCGGATCATCGGCGGCATCGACGCCGAGGTGAAGCGGTTCATCGCGCTGCACGTGGCCGGCGAGATCGACAGCCCGGACTCCCAGAAAGCCAAGGTCATCAACGTCGCCGACACCATCGACGAGGCCTGGACCGGTATCTGACCGGCCGTCAGAGCACCTCACCCAGGTCGGCGCGCCACTGCGGCAGGGTGCCCGAGACCCGCACGATCCCGGGTGCGAACGCGACCCCGGTCAGCTGCAGACCGCCGGCCATCTCGGGCAGCCGCACCGGATATGCCGGGGTGCGGGTGGGCAGGCGCCAGCGCCTGGCGCCGATCCCGATCCGGCGTGCGGTCAGCCACAGCGCCGCATCGTCGAGCCGCGCCTCGACCTCCACGTAGCCGAGCCGCGGTCGACGGGTCAGGCCCACCCGCGCCACCCCGTCGGCGCCGATCGCGCCCGCGAGCCGCGGTGCGGAGGCACGGAGCAGATCGGCCAGGGTCGGCGCCGGTACGTCCAGCGTCACGTCCACTGGACCGGCGACCACCGCCAACGGCGCACCGGGCTTCATCCTCATGTTCTGCAGCCGGACCGTGGCACGATCGAAATGACTTGTCCGCCAATTGATGTCCTCAGCAGTGGCGGTGATGTCGGTGAGCTGGTCGGCGGCGTCGAGCGCGGTGACGGTCATGGTGAGATCGGCGTCGTCGACGCGGAGGGTGAGCCGGCGCCCGACCGCGAACCTGCGCACCGTCATGAACAGCGGCCGGTATGCCGCCGCCGACCACAGCGAGGTGAGCAACCGCCGGGGACTGGTCATCGTGGCGCCATACTATCGTCGGACGCGTGCCCAAGCTCAGCGCCGGATTGCTGCTCTACCGGGAGACCGGCGGTGGCCTCGAAGTGCTCATCGGCCATCCCGGCGGGCCGTTCTGGGCGCGCAAAGACGAAGGCGCATGGTCGATTCCGAAGGGCGAGTACGCCGACGGGGAGGACCCGTGGCTCGCGGCGCAGCGCGAGTTCACCGAGGAGATCGGCAAGCCGCCCCCGCCGGGGCCGCGCATCGACCTCGCCCCGGTGCGCCAGCCCGGCGGCAAGGTGGTCACCGCATTCGCGGTGCGTGGCGACCTCGATCTCGACGGCGCCGTCAGCAACACGTTCACCATGGAATGGCCGCGCGGTTCCGGCAAGGTCAAGGAGTTCCCGGAGATCGACCGGGTGGGTTGGTTCGACGTGGCGACGGCGCGCGAGAAGCTGCTGAAGGGCCAGCGCCCGATTCTCGATGCTCTGGAGCAGGCGCTCGCAACCGGCGCACCGGACGGGTCTCGATCGCGTTGATCGTCAGCGCGCGGCCGTGGAACCGCCAGCCGCGAGGGGTGCGCAGGTATTCGTCGTCGTACCGCAGGTGCCACACCGTATCGGTGATCGCGCCCGCGGCGTCGGCGGTCCAATGGTGCGCGACGCAGGTGATGCGCCCGAGCGCGTAGTCGCGGTCCGTGCCGGGCGCGTACACCTCGCCGACGATCGCGTGTTCGGTGCGGGTCACCGCGCCCAGTGCCGAGAGCGCGGCCCGGACACCGTCGCGGCCGTGGAAGCGCCGCGTCGGCTCCAACGTGTGTGGTGGCTCCGGAACCCTGAATTCCGCGGTGCCGGTGAACAGTTCGAGGACGTCGGTGAACCGGCGGTCGTCGACGGCCGATGCGTACAAATGGACCAGGTCACCGACCGCGAGACGGTCCGCCACGTCGAGGGTCATGGCAGCGCGACGTCCTGGCGGGAGCCGAGCAGTCGCATGGGCGAATCGTACGGCGTACTACAGATCCAGCGTCAGATCAGAGCCGTCGGCGGCACGCGACACGCACGTCAGCATCATTCCCGCGGCCCGTTCCGGATCGGTGAGCAGCGTGTCGCGGTGATCGACCGCACCGGAGAGCACGCGGGTGCGGCACGTGCCGCAGAAGCCCTGCTGACAGGAGTACGGCGTGTGCACCCCGGCGCGGCGCAACCCGGCCAGCAACGTCTCGTCGGCGCCGACCGCAACCGTCTGCCCGGTGGACGCGACGGTCACCGGAAACTCCCGGCCGTCGACCACCGGCGGCGCGGCGAACCGCTCGAAATGCAGTTCGACGTCGCCGCGCCCGACCAGCGCGGTGCGGATCGCGCTGAGCATCGGGGCGGGTCCGCACGCGTAGACCGCGGTGCCCTCGGGACAGTCGCCGAGCAGTTCGGCCGCCGACGGCAGGCCGTGCCGGTCATCCGTCCGAATCTCGACCGCCGCACCGTAGGTGGCGACCTCGTCGACGAACGGCAGCGAGTCCAGCGAGCGTCCGGTGTAGAGCATGGACCAATCGACGCCGATCCGGCGGGCCATCGCGAGCATCGGCAACACCGGAGTGATACCGATGCCTCCGGCGATGAAGCGGAATTGCCTTGCAGGAGAACCATATCCGGGCACCGTCAGCGGGAATGCGTTACGCGGGCCGTGGGTGTGCACCGTCGTCCCTTCCCGCAGCGCGTCGTGCACCTCGGCCGAACCGCCGCCCCCGTCGGGAATCCGCCGTACGGCGATGCGGTACTCGTCGGTGCGGGCAGGGTCGCCGCAGAGCGAGTACTGCCGGATCCGCCCGCTGGGCAGGTGGATGTCCAGGTGTGCGCCCGGATACCAGCGCGGCAGTCGTTCGCCGGTCAGCGTCAGTTCGACGACGTCTTGGTCTCGGGCGACGACGCGGCGCGCGGCGACCGTCAGCGGGATCGTGTCGGTGGTCGCACGCGGTGGGCGGATGCGCCGTACCGCTGCCGACGCCGCGAACAGGCCGCTCAGCGTGGCGTCGGCGAGGCTCAGCGTCAGGTCGTGGCGGGTGCGCCCGGACGCGCTCGGAGGTGTCTGCCGGTAGCGCGTGAAGACGCCCATCACAGGTGCGCGGCGCGGGCCGCGGGCGAGGCCGCCAGGTAGGCGACGGCCTGCGCCGTCGACCCGAGATCCTCGGGGGAGTACTTCGGACGGAAATAGCCGAGGGTGCTCGATCCGAACAGGTTCCGATAGTGCGGCAGCAGGCCGAGTTTGGAGTCGCGCATCCGCATCCGGTTGAACTGCCACCAGGTGGCGTCGACCGAGGGATCCTTGCGGACCAGGTACCACGCGGCGCGCTGGAAGAACACGAACAGCATCGACGCCGCGATCGTCATCGCGCGGATCCGTGCGGGGTAGCTGTCGTGGAAGTAGACGGCGACGTCGTGGGCGACGCTGCGGTGTTCGACCTCCTCGCTGCCATGCCAGCGGAACAGGTCGACCAGCGTCGGATCGGCATCGAAGTCGTCCCACGCGCAGTTGAGCGCGAAGTCGCCCATCACGGCGGTGTAGTGCTCGATCGCGGCGATCAGCCACAGCCGATCGCAGAGGTGGCTCAGTCGGCGGGATTCGTCGGCCGAATCATCCAGCGGCGCCAGCGTTTTGGTGAACAGGTGCTCGATCTGGGCGAGGATCGGGGTCGGGTCGACGCCGTGGCCGACCATGAAGTCGTGCAGGACGTGATCGTGCACGTCGGCGTGGGTGGCCTCCTGGCCGATGAAGCCCCGGATGTCGTCGGCGAGCTTCGGGTCCTTGACCAGCGGCAGCGCCTCGTTGAACGTCTGCACGAACCAGCGTTCGCCGGCGGGCAGCACGATGTTGAGGACACTGACGACATGTGACGCGACGGGGTGGCCGGGGATCCAGTGCAGCGGGATGTCGGCGACATCGAACTGCACCTTGCGGGCCTGGATCTGGACAGGACCGGGATCGATCTCGGCGGTGAAACGGCGCGGTCGCAACATCTGCTGCTCCTGTTCGTCGTGAACTTGGGGTGAGTTTACGACGATTTAGTGGGAACGCAGGTACCGGATATGTCGCGGGGTGTCAGCGCGGCGAGGTGTTCGCGATGATCGGCGGGACACCACCCGGCGGCACGCTCTGCACCATTCCCGGAGGCGCCGTACCCGCGCCCGGTGCGCCGGCGATGGGAACCAGCGGGGTCGGGGTGACGGTCGTGACGCCGTTGGCGCCGACGGTCGGACCGCCGGTCGGGCCCATGGCCTTGATCTGGTCGGCGGCGGCCTGGGTGCAGTCGAGCATCAGGAGCATGCGGCCGCCGCTGGTCACCTTCTGCGAACCGACGAGGCAGGACGATTGGGGCAGCACGCTGCCCGTCGAGCCGCCGAAGTACGCCTTGATGCCCTGGCTCTTCAGGATCGCCAATGCGCGGCCGTACTGCTCGCCGACGACGTTCGAGGGATGTGCGGAGGTGCCCGCCTGCGGTTGCGACATGGCGGCACCCGCACCGAGCAGCGCGACTGTTCCGGCGGCGAGGCAACCGCCGCTGAGCATGACGAGCTTGTTCACGAACACTCCCTCGGTTGGTATGCGGTGCGAACATATCGCAGCAGTGACGAATGTGAAACCGCTGCAGCGGGCCCCGGCGTTACAGGTGTGCTCGTCAGATACGAGAAGAGGGGCGCCCGGTGGACGCCCCTCTCGCTCTTGCTCGCTGGTCAACGGACTTTGACGTAGTAGATGTGTCCGGTGACGGTGTTTTGGTAGAGCCGGTCGTTGAAGTTGTCCTGGACGGTGCCGCGGATGGCGGGTCCTCGGTTGACGCCGACGATGTTGGCGTCTTCCAGGGGTGTGTCGGAGAGTTTCTGCACGATGACGCGGTTGCCCTGGGCTTCGAGTTGGCTGATGGTGGATTGGGCGTCGCCGGTGCCTGATGGGGCGGCCAGCGCGGGGGCGGATAGGCCCAGGAACGCGGCGGACAGGGCGGCGGCGGTGGTGGCGGCGATGCTGAACTTCGTCATTTCTTCTTCCCTCTTTCAGGTCGGTCCCGACCTTGCGATCTTGATGTGTCTGACCTGTTAAACCCGCAGGTCAGCCGGATAATTCCGGTGGCAGGAATTGATCGGCGGGTGGCAGAATCCGATGCTGTGGGGGGCCGGGTTGTCCCCAGATCCGCGTTGGTCCCCAGCTGCGGTCTGCGCACTCCGAAATGTCATCCCGCGCCGGTAATATCGCACACATGTTCGAAGTGTCGGTGGCCGAGCCCGAGAGTCTTGCCGGGCTCTCGGATGCCGACCTGATCGACGCCGCCCGGGCAGCGAGCCGGGCCGAGAATGCGGTGTGCGCACGCAAGTTGGCGGTGATGGCCGAACTGTTCGGCCGCCGGGTCGACCTCGCCCCGGAGGAGCGGCTGTACTGGTGGGTGGATCCGGAGGCCGCGGTGACCGCCGAGATCGCCGCGGCGTATCGGATCACCCAAGGGTTGGCGCTGCACCAGACCTACCGGGCCGTGGTGTTACGGGATCGGCTGCCGCGGGTGGGGGCGTTGTTTTTGGCCGGGACGATCGGGGAGATGCTGGTGCGCGCGATCATCACCCGCACCGACCTGATCACCGATGCGGCGCTGATCGCCGCCGTCGACGCCGAACTCGCCGCCACTGTGACTGGGTGGGGGCCGTTGTCGGTGAAAGCCACCCAAGCCAAGATCGACGAGATCGTCGAACGCCACGACCCGGACGCGGTGCGCCAGTCTCGGGATGCCGAGATCGGGCCGGCCCTGGAATTCGGTGCCCCCACCGACGCGCCGGGGTTCACCACGATCTGGTCGCGGGTGTTCGACGGGGACGCCGCCGCGGGCTGGCGCACCTTGACCGCGATGGCCTACAGCGTCTGTGATGCCGATCCGCGCACCCTCGACCAGCGCCGCAAGGACGCCTGGGCCGCGCTGTTGCACGGCATCACCAGCCTGGCCTGTCGCTGCGGCAACACCGACTGCGAGGCCGCCGTCAACCCCCGGCCCGTCCCCGAAGTCATCGTCTACGCCCTCACCGACCACACCACCACAAACACCCAACAACCCGTACCTCAAGGTGACCGGTCGGCCGCCGAACTGCGCCACGACACCGTCGAGACCGAGATCGACGCGCCCGCCGAGGAGGTCACCCCGGTCGAGGTGTCACGGGAGAGCGAGGACCGCGACACCTCGGCTGACGACCGTCCCGACAGCGACGCCGCGCCCACCCAGCCCAAGCCGCGCCGCAGCGCCCCCCCGTCCTGCTCCCGGGCCGGTCGGGCTATGTCTTCGGGTCCGGGTTCCTGCCCGCCCCGTTCTTCGACACCATGCTCAACAGCGCCAAGATCCGCGAAATCATCCACCCCGGAGCGGCTGGGCCGGAGCCGCGCTACACCCCCTCAGCCGCGCTCGCCGCGTTCGTCCGCTGCCGCGATCTGACGTGTCGCTTCCCCGGCTGCGACAAACCGGCCACCACCGCCGACATCGACCACACCGTCCCCCACCCGGTCGGACCCACCCACCCCTCAAACCTCAAAACACTGTGCCGTTTCCACCACTTACTCAAAACGTTCTGGACCGGACCCGGCGGCTGGAAAGACCGCCAACACCCCGACGGCACCATCGTGTGGACCTCACCAACCGGACACACCTACACCACCCACCCCGGCAGCCGCCTGCTGTTCCCCGCCCTGTGCACACCCACCGGCACCCTCTGGACCGGCGACCCACCCCACGTGCCGATGAGCGACAACCGCGCGGCGATGATGCCGCGCCGCACCCGCACGCGCGCACAAAGCCGCACCGCCTACATCACCCGCGAACGCCAACACAACGCCGACCACCACGGCGACACACCCCGCGGCAACGACCCACCACCCTTCTGACGGGCGGTCAGGGCGACGGCGTCACCGCGGCACGCATCGCCTCGCACAGCGCTGCGGCGCGGGGGTTCTCGAAGACGTCTTCGAGCAGTATCTGATTGCCATCCGGACCGCCAAGGGGCACACGCCAATTCGGATACTCATCAGTGGTCCCCGGCTGATTCTGGGTCCGCACCTCACCGACCGCGTCAGCCAGCGACAGTGACAGCAGCCGCGACGGCGTCAGCCCCAGATAGCGGTGCAGCGCCAGCACCACGTGATCGACGTCGTCGTCCCCGTCGGCCAGCAGCCCCACCCGCCGCAGTTCCGCCATCCACGCCTGCTGATGCTCGCGGTCGCCCGCCAACTCCTCCTCCGCCGGCCGCGTCAACAGCCCGAGTTCGTCGCGCAGCCGGACATGCTCACCCGCCAGATAGCCGGCCGTCGGCGGCAGATCGTGCGTCGTCACCGCCGACAGGCACGCCTCCCGCCACCGATCCGCCGGCAGCGGATCCCGCCCGTTCTGCGTCTCGAACCACAGGATCGACGTACCGAGCAGCCCGCGGTCGCGCAGGTGATCCCGCACCCACGGCTCCACCGTGCCCAGATCCTCGCCCACCACCACCGCGCCGGCCCGGTACGCCTCCAGCGCGACGATCCCGATCATCGCTTCGTGGTCGTATCGCACGTAGGTGCCCTCCAGCGGCAACGCGCCCTTCGGGATCCACCACAGCCGGAACAACCCGATGATGTGGTCGATCCGCACCCCGCCGGCGTGCCGCAGCACCGCGGCCAACAACGCCCGGAACGGCTCATATGCCGCCTCCGCCAACCGATCCGGCCGCCACGGGGGCTGCGACCAATCCTGCCCGAGCTGATTGAACTCATCCGGCGGCGCACCTGCGGTCACCCCGAGCGCCAGGACGTCCTGCAACGCCCACGCATCGGCGCCGTCCGGGTCCACCCCGACCGCGAGGTCGTGCATGATCCCGAGCTCCATCCCGGCCCGCACCGCAGCGTCCTGCGCCGCCGACAGCTGCTCGTCGAGCAGCCACTGCAGCCACCGGTGGAAGTCGACCTCGCGGGGATGCTTGGCGACGAAGGCCGCCACCGCCTCGCCACGCGGGTGCTGGAACTTCGCCGGCCACTGATGCCAGTCCGAACCATGCCGCTCGGCCAGCGCACACCACGTCGCGAAGTCGTCCAGGCTGCTGCCCTGACGCTCCAGGAACGCCTGATAGGCGATCTCGCGGCCCGCAGAGCGGGGCACCTGATACAGCGCCTCCAGCGCCGCCCGTTTGGCCTTCCACGCGCGGTCCCGGTCGATGCGGCCGGCCCGGTCCGCCCGAGCCTGCACCTGCTCCTGCGCCCTGCGGATCCGGCCGCGATGCCGCACGTCGGTGAACTCGGGCACCGCCTCGACCCGCAGGTACAGCGGATTGACGAACCGGCGCGACGTCGGCAGGTACGGCGAGGGCTCCATCGGTGCCACCGGTGACGCCGCATGCATCGGGTTCACCAGGACGAACCCGGCGTCGTGACGGGCCGCCGACCACACCGCGAGATCGGCAAGGTCGATCAGATCCCCTGTGCCCCAGGACCGCCGGGACCGCACACTGTACAGCTGAGTGGCCAGCCCCCAGGTGCGTGCGGCCGGCGAGTGCGGCAGCGACGCGGGGGAGACGATCACCGTCGTGCTGACCTCCGACGAACCGGTCTGCAGATACAGCCGGTGATAGCCGATCGGCAGATCCGCGGGCAGCTCGAACGACGCCTCGCCAACCACGCGGTCACCGAGATCGTAAGGCGGCCGGTTGTTTTCGACCTGGCGTAATCCGGTCCGGACGCTGCCGTCCTCAAGGTGCAGCCAGACCGGTGCGGGGTCACCGTGGGTGACGTGCACCCAGAACGTCGTCGCCGCACCCGCGCGGCCGACGACCGTCGGGGGCAGTGGCCGGCTCCAATGGGCGCGTTCGAGATCGGCGAGTGCGTCGGCCCGGTCGCCTTCGGTGGTCGCGGCGACCCCGAGGGCGTCGAGCACCCCGATCAACGTCGACGACGGCACCGGCACGTGCCTTCCCGTCCAGTCCACGTAGTCGGTCGCCACACCGTGCCGCTGTGCGAGCTCGATCAGCGATGCGGGCAGCCCGGAGTCCTCGGGGTACGCAACCATGGGGGCAATCTTGCCCGGTCGACGCGCATCGCGTGCGGGGGCACCGCTTCGGTAGGGTCGTTCATCATGGCGTCCGAACCGCTCGTCGGCGGCGACGCGCGACTCAGGCGGGCCCGGATCGCAGCTGCCACGCTGTTTCTCACCAACGGTGCCCTGTTCGCGAACCTGTTGCCGCGCTTCCCCGAGATCAAGACCGAACTGGCGATGTCCAACGCGGTCTACGGCGCCGCCGTGGCGTCGTTCTCCGCGGGTGCGCTGATCGCCGGCCCGACCGCGGCCATGTTGATCCGCCGCTTTCAGTCCGCGCGCGTCGTCGTCGCCACCACCATCGCGCTGGGATCGTTCATCCTGCTCGCCGGCGTGGCCCCGACGCCACTGGTATTCGCCGGCGCGCTGCTGCTCGCCGGTGCGAGTGATTCCATCGCCGACGTCGCACAGAACGTCAACGGGCTTCGCCTGCAACGCGTTTACGGCCGCTCGATCATCAACTCGCTGCACGCCATCTGGGCCGTCGGCGCCGTCATCGGCGGTCTGATGGGTGCCGGCGCCATCGCGGCGCACATCCCGCGGCCGCTGCACCTCGGAATCGCCGCGGCGCTGTTCTGCGGCATCGTGTGCGTGGCCTACCGATTTCTGCTGCGCGGCCCCGACCACGACGACCACCCGTCCGCCCGGCCCGGCGCCGGCGTCAAGGCGGGCCCGAGGACGTATCTGGCGCTGCTCGCGCTGGTCGGCCTCGCGGTGGCCGGGGCGACGGTGGAGGATGCCGGAAGTTCCTGGGCCACCTTGTATATGCGCGACAACCTCGGCGCACCCGGTGCCGTCGCGGTGTTCGGTTACGTCTCGCTGGTCGGCTTCCTATGCCTCGGCAGGCTCCTCGGTGACCGGCTGGTGGACCGCTTCGGCGACCGCGCCGTGGCCCGCGCCGGCGGGTTGATCACCGCCGCCGGGATGGGCCTGGCGCTCGCGTTCCCGACCGTGCCCGGCAGCATCATCGGTTTCGCCGCAGCCGGTTTCGGGGTGGCCACCGTGATCCCGGCCGCGATGCGCACCGCCGACGAGCTGCCCGGCCTGCGTCCCGGCACCGGTCTGACCATGCTGACCTGGCTGATGCGCTTCGGATTCCTCGGCGCCCCGCTGATCGTCGGCGTGGTCTCCGACGCCTACGGGCTGCGGATCGGGCTGCTCAGCGTGCCGGCCGCGGGCGTGGCGATCATCCTGCTCGCCGGAGCGCTGCGCTCCCGCCGCGGGACCTAGGCCGGATGGCCGGCCGTCCGCGCCTCGAACAGCTCGTCGACCGCGTCGACCACCTGATCGAGCTGTTCGGGAGAATGCCGGCCCAGCCCGCACTCGGTGGACAGTCCGAACCCGTCGAGGAACTTCGCCGCCAGCGCCGCCCGGTACTTCGCCCCGGCCGCGCCGTCCTCTGCGTGCACCAGCCCGAGATAGAACTCGGTGCCCGGCTCGATCGCCAGGTTGGCCAGCGGCTGCCAGTGCGCCAGCTTGTTCCACGTCGTCACGGTCGCGGCCTGGATCGCATCGATGCGCCGCGGCACGTGCCGCGACAGCCCGTTGGACACCGCGACGATCGTCGACGCGTCCCGCGGATAGACGTGCCGGCCACCGCGCGCGGCGGCCAGTTCGTCGGGCGGGTCACCCATGAACGGTGACGCGCCGAACTTGGAATCGCCGTAGCAGAGGTGAAACGCCAGTTCGACGTCGTCGTGCACCCAGGACGCGGCCCGGGCCGTGGCCGCGTAGATGTCCTCGACGTCGCGGTACGGGTTCGGGAACCAGCCCTCCACGGTGGCGTCCTCGACGGGCAGATCCCACTGGATCACCAGATCCTCATGCGGGATCGCGGCCTGGATCGCCTCAATACTGTCGCGCAGCGGCTTCTCGTAGGCCCGTGCCACCTCGACCTGCGAATCGAACTCGACGAAGAAGTTCACCGCGTTGAACGGGGTCGGGATGGACACCAGGAACTTCGACTCCGGTGCCAGCTCGCCGCGGGCCCGGGCGGCGCGGAACAGCTGGTAGGACTCCGCCGCGTGATCCTGGTAGGTCAGCCGCGGGAACTCGATGTCGGCGGCACGGGTGCCCGGCCGCAGCCGGGCCAGCCGGCGCCCCTGTACCTCGGTGACCTCAAGTGTCGGGTTGTCCAGGAACGCGGCGGTCTGGGTCAGCACCCAGTTCGCGCGGTCGCCCGGCTCGCCGTCGGGCACCCGCGTCACCGCGGGCTGCAACCGGGCGCCGACGAGATGCAGCGCCTCCTCGACGCTCGGGGCGTTGATGCTGCCGGTGAGATAGAAGCTCTTGCGGTACCCCATCACAGCACCAGCCCGAGCCGGGGCGGACGAATGCCGCGCAGGGTGTGATTACCGAGGTGGACGTACTTCCACCGGGCCGGGTCGTGCAGCGAGTGCACCCGCACGTTGCGCCAGTGCCGGTCCAGGTTGACCTCGCCGTCGGTGCCGGAGGTGCCGGTGAGCTCGAAAATGGCACCCGCGATCTCGACCGCGTCCTGCTGCGCGAGCGCCTTGGCCGCGGCGACGGTCAGCGACGCCTGGGCGGCGTAGGCCTCGTCGACCAGCGCGGTGCCGCGTGCCAGCAGCGCCTCCAGCGCGTAGAGCCGCGCCGTCAGCTCTCCGAAGCGGCGCACCACGTGCGGTTCCTCGTCGGCGTGCTCGATGCCCGCGTCGAGGGCCTCCTTCCAGGGCCGCGACCGGGTCCGGACGAACTCGGCGCCGTCCTCCAGCGCGGCCCGTGCGATGCCGATGTCGATCGCGGCGTGCAGGGCCTGGTCGAACGCGCCGAGCACCGAGGGCGGCGCATCGGCGGGATCGGGCGGCGGACCCTCGTCGATCACCAGCTCCGGATCGACGGCGACGTCCTCCAGTCGCACCTGGCCGCTGGCGGTGCCGCGCTGCCCGAACGCCGACCACTGCTCCAGGTCCAGCGTCACGCCGGGCTGGTCGGGCCGGATGAACACCGTCGCGGTGTCACCGTCGGCGCGGCCGTCGATCCGGGCCGCCACCGCGATCCACGTCGCGCCGAGCGTGCCGGTGGCGTAGTACTTGGTGCCGTTGAGCACCCAGTGCCCGTCCTGTTCGCGCACGATGGTGCGACGGTCCAGGGCGTGTTGGGTGCCGCGCTCGGCGGTCGCGTTGCCAAGCTGGGCGCCGGCCAGCAGATCAGCGTAGATCCGCGGTGCCGGGTCGAGCTGTCCGAGGCCCGAAATCGCCTGTGCGATCACGTAATGCGACAGCAGCAGCTGGCCCACCGCGCCGTCGGCGCGCGACAGCCGGCGCAGCACCTCGACGACGGTGGACGCCGGCAGCGCGGGCCCGCCGTGTTCGGCCGGTACCGAGATGCCGAGCAGGCCGGATTCGGCGACCAGTCGCAGCTGCGGCAGCAGCACGGTTCCGGCACGTTCACGTTCGGCGCTGCCGGAGGCGATCGCCGCGGCCACCCGGTCGGCGGCGGCCAGCGCCTCGTCGGAGGTGCGCAGCAGTGGGGGAGGCGTATTGAGACCGGGATCGGCGCCGTTGCGGTCGGTGATGTCGAGTGCCATGAGCGCAACGTACGGACGCGTTCGGGCCCTGCAGATATTTGTGAGCAGCGAGAATGAATCTGCGCAGGCCGCTGGTACACTGGCGTACCGATCGACCGAAGGAGCTCGGCATGACCGCGGAGGCGACCCCTCGACCTTCAGCAGGCGACCGGCCCGTGGTGGACACGACGAGTGGACCCGTCCGCGGCGTCGATGACGGAATCGTCAAGTCCTGGAAGGCGATTCCTTACGCGGCTGCCCCCGTCGGGGAGCTGCGCTGGAGGGCCCCCGAACCGCCCCAGGCGTGGAAGGAACCGTTCGACGCCGGCCGGGTCGGACCCGTGTGCCCGCAACCGACCGACCCGAAGATCCCTCTCGACCTCGGCGCCCCGCAGGGCGAGGACTTCCTGTCCCTCAACGTCTGGGCGCCGTCGGGCACCGAACCCGGCGACGGCAAACCCGTGATGGTGTGGGTGCACGGCGGTGCCTACGTCCTGGGTTCGGCGAGCCAGCCGCTGTATCACGGCCGGGCGCTGGCCACCTTCGGCGACGTCGTGGTCGTCACGGTGAACTACCGCCTCGGCGCCTTCGGATTCCTCGAGGTCGGCGCCTTCGACGACTCCGGACGCTTCGCGTCCAACCGAGGCCTGCGCGACGTGCTGGCCGCACTGGCCTGGGTGCGCGACAACATCGCGGCGTTCGGCGGCGATCCCGGCCGGGTCACCCTGTTCGGCGAGTCGGCCGGCGGCGGCATCGTGACCTCGCTGCTGGCCAGCCCCGACGCGGCCGGGTTGTTCCACGCCGCGATCGCGCAGAGCGCCCCGGCGACGTCCATCTATGACGTCGGACGGGGCCGCAGGGTCGCCCAGCTATTTCTCGACGTCCTCGGCGTCAGCCGCGACGAGCTCAGCCGGCTGGCCGACGCACCGACCACCAGCCTGGTGGAGGCGACGCGAACGGTGTTCAACGAGGTGCCGGTGCGCACACCGGGCACCCTGGCCTTCGCGCCGACCGTCGACGGCGACCTCGTGCCGGACTACCCGGTCAACCTGGCCCGCAACGGCAAGACGCATCCGGTACCGCTGATCATCGGCACCAACAAGAACGAGGCGGCGCTGTTCCGCTACATGAAATCGCCGCTGATGCCGATCGCGCCCGAGTCGATCAGGGCGATGTTCGCCGAGATCACGGCCGAGCAGCCCGGCCTGCAGTTGCCCAGCGAGGACCACCTGCGGGGCACCTACCGCGGGCGCGGCAAGAGCGCGGGCCTCGGGCTGACCAGCGATCTCGGCTTCCGCATGCCCTCGATCTGGTTCGCCGACGGCCACCGTGCACTGGCGCCGGTCTACCTGTACCGGTTCGACTTCGCGACGCCGCTGCTGCGCCTGGTGCGCCTGCACGGCGCGCACGCCACCGAACTGCCGTTCGTCTGGGGCAACCTGGGCTCCGGGCGCAAGGACCCGACGTTCGCGCTCGGCGGCCGCACGGTGGGAACCGCTGTGTCCCAGCGGATGCGCAGCCGCTGGACGAACTTCGCGGCCCACGGCGAGCCGTCGGCGCCCGGCGGCCCCGCCTGGCGGCCCTACGCGGGCGACCGCGCCACCCTGGTCATCGACAAACACGATTCCGTGGTCGCCGACCTCGACGCACCCGTGCGACGCGCGTGGGGCGACGACGTCCTGAGCTTCCTGTAAGCGCCCGTACACTCACCTCGGAGGTGCTCACCGTGGAGTTCCTGGAATTCCTTCCGCCGCAGATGCGCGAACCCGTGCTCTTCGCGATCCCGTTCTTCCTGCTGCTGCTGACCATCGAATGGGCCGCGGCGCGCAAGCTCGAACATGCCATCCAGGACGACGGCACGCCCGGCGCCGGCGCGTACCACACCCGCGACGCGTGGGCGAGCCTGTCGATGGGCCTGGTCTCCACGGTGACGATGAGCGTCTGGAAGTTCTTCGCGCTGTTGGGTTATGCCGCGATCTACGCCTACCTCGCGCCGTGGCAGCTGTCGCCGTCGAAGTGGTACACCTGGGTGATCGCGATCGTCGGGGTGGACCTGCTCTTCTACTGGTACCACCGGATGGCGCACCGCGTCCGACTGGTCTGGGCCACCCACCAGGCGCACCACTCCAGCAGGTACTTCAACTTCGCGACCGCGCTGCGGCAGAAGTGGAACAACAGCGGCGAGATCCTGATGTGGATTCCGTTGCCGCTGTTGGGTGTTCCGCCGTGGATGGTGTTCGTCGCGTTCTCGTTCAGCCTGATCTGCCAGTTCTGGATCCACACCGAACACATCACCAAGCTGTGGCGGCCCATCGAATTCGTGTTCAACACACCGTCACACCACCGCGTGCACCACGGCATGGACCAGCTCTACCTGGACAAGAACTACGGCGGGATCCTGATCATCTGGGACCGGCTGTTCGGCACGTTCCAGCCCGAGGTGTTCCGGCCCCACTACGGGCTGACCAAACCGGTCGACACCTTCAACCCGTGGAAGCTGGAGACCCACGAGTACGTCGCGATCGGCCGCGACGTCCGTGCCGCCCGGGGACTGCGCGCCAAACTGGGCTACATCTTCGGTCCGCCGGGATGGCAACCCGCCCACGAGAAGACGCCGACGCATGCCACGACGTAAGGTGCGCTCGGTGGAGACCGTTTTCGATGCCCCCGTCGACGACACGCTGATCGACCGCTCGCTCGCCGACACCGCCCTCGGGTCGATGTGGCTGGACATCCCGCGACCGGAGTTCGGCACCCCGACCGGACCGGTGACCTGCGACCTGCTGGTCGTCGGCGGCGGCTACACCGGTCTGTGGAGCGCACTGCACGCCGCGCGGCGCCATCCGGACCGCCGCGTCGTGCTCATCGAGGCAGACCGGGTCGGGTGGGCCGCCTCGGGACGCAACGGCGGATTCGTCGAAGCCAGCCTGACGCACGGCTACGAGAACGGAAAGTCGCGCTGGCCCAACGAGATCGACACGCTCGAGGCGATGGGCCTGGAGAACCTCGACGGTATGCAGGCCGAGATCGCCGAACTCGGGCTCGACGTGCAGTGGGAGCGCACCGGCATGCTCGCCGTGGCGACCGAACCGCATCAGGTCGAGTGGCTGCGCGACGCGGCCGCCGACGGGCAGGGCAAGTTCCTGGACCAGTCCCAGGTCCGCGCCGAGGTGGACTCACCCACCTACCGCGCCGGCCTGTTCAGCCCCGACACCTGCGCGATCGTGAACCCGGCGCGGCTCGCGCTCGAGCTTGCGCGGGCCTGCCGCGAGGCCGGGGTGGAGATCTACGAGCACACGACCGCGACCCGCATCGAATCCGGCGGCGCCGCGCTGCGGGTGCACACCGACGGGCGGCCCATCACCTGCCGCCAGGTCGTGCTGGCCACCAACGTTTTTCCGAGCCTGCTGCGGCGCAACCGGCTCTACACCGTCCCGGTCTATGACTACGTGCTGGCCACCGAACCGCTGTCCGACGAGCAACTGGGCCGCATCGGCTGGCGTGGGCGCCAAGGCGTCGGCGACTCCGCCAACCAGTTCCACTACTACCGCCTGTCGGCCGACAACCGGATCGTCTGGGGCGGCTACGACGCGGTCTATCACTTCGGCAGGCGCGTCGACGCCGCGTATGAGAACCGCACCGAGACCTACCGCAGGCTCGCCGCGCATTTCTTCCTGACCTTCCCGCAACTCGACGACGTCCGGTTCACCCACCGGTGGGCCGGTGCGATCGACACCAACACCCGGTTCTGTGCGCACTGGGGGCTGGCCCGCGAGGGCCGGGTCGCCTACGTCAACGGCTTCACCGGGCTCGGTGTCGGCGCGGCGCGGTTCGCCGCGGACGTGTGCCTGGACCTGCTGGGCGGCACGCCGACGCCGCGCACGCAGCTGGAGATGGTGCGCCGCAAGCCTTTACCGTTCCCGCCCGAGCCGCTGGCCAGCGTCGGCATCCAGGCCACCCGGTGGTCGCTGGACCGGGCCGACCATTCGGCGGGGCATCGCAACCTGCTGCTGCGCGCCCTCGACGCGGCCGGTCTGGGATTCGACTCCTGATCCGTCCGGTCGTGTAACGCCCCGTTATGTAACCGCGATGAGCCAGTTACACCGACCGCGTCAGCGGGTATCGGTGAAACATCATCAAGGGTCGGAGGGGCTGTGTCTGTTCGGTCGTCGTTGCTGACCCTGGTTGCGCTGGTGTTCGGCGTCGCGCTCGCGACCCCGGTGGCGCAGGCGCAGCCGGGAGTCGTGGTCTCGCCCGGTATGGAGATCCACCAGGACACCGTGCTGTGCACGCTCGGCTACGTCGACCCGGGCACCCGGCTGGCCTACACCGCGGGCCACTGCCGCTCCTCGGGGACCGTCTCGGACAAGTTCGGCACCCCGATCGGCACCCAGGGATCCTTCCGGGACAACACCCCCAACGGCATGACCGTGGACACCAATCACCAGATCACGGACTGGGAAGTCATCCACCTCGCCAACAACGTGGTGATCAACAATGTGCTGCCCAGCGGCAAGGTCCTGGTCACCGATCCCGCGGTGCTGCCGGTCAAGGGGATGCCGGTGTGCCACTTCGGCGTCGTGACCGGCGAGAGCTGCGGCACCATCGAATCGGTCAACAACGGCTGGTTCACCATGGCCAACGGCGTGGTCAGCCGCAAGGGCGACTCCGGCGGCCCGGTCTACACCTCGCTGCCCGACGGACGCACCGTGCTGATCGGACTGTTCAACAGCACCTGGGGCACGTTCCCTGCGGCGATCTCGTGGCAGGTCGCCAGCGAGCAGGCCCACGCCGACACGATCCAGGCCGCCTCGGCTGTCGTGAGCACGCCTTAGAGCGTTAGAGCGTGTCTCCCAGAGCGATCACCGAGGGTTGATCCGACACCGAGGGCGGTTGAAGGAGCGGTCGGCGATGCGATCGATCCGTTCAGGCGTAGTTCGTTTTCTTGATCAACAGCCACACCAGATACGTTCCGCCGATGCCCCAGGTGATCACGCCGACGGGCAGTTGACCGGGTAGCAGGTGCTGGGCCGCGGCATCGGACGAGGCAAGAATTGCTGCCCCCATCGCCGCCGACGGGGCCAGGCGCAGGCCCCCGCCGCGGGTGACCTGGGCGGCCAGTTGCGGTGCGGCCAGTGCCACGAAACTGATCGGTCCGGTGAACGCGGTTGCCATGGCCACGCATCCGACGCCGACGGCCAGCATCAACACCCGCGTGGCCTCCGTGCGCAGCCCGAGCCCGGCGGCGACGTCATCGCCCAGCTGGGCGACCGGCATCCGCCGGGCGATCACGGTCAGCGGAACCACTAGTAGGGCGGTTCCGGCGAGGACCACCAGAACCTGATTGTTGGTGACATTGGCCAGGGTGCCCGCACCCCACGCCGCAGCGGATATGGCGACCTGCAGGTTGGCCTTGAGGATCATCCAGGTGTTGACGGCCTCGATCATGATGGCGACCGCGACGCCCACGATGATCAGCCGGAAACCGGCGATACCGCGTTTGAACGCAAGCAGATACACGATGGCGGCGGTCGCGAAGCCGCCGGCGACCGCGCCGAGGGCGAGGAGCGCACTCGAGTGCGCGCCGACGAAAAGAATCACCACGAGCGCGCCGAAGTAGCAGCCCGAATTGAAGCCGATGACATCAGGGCTTCCCAACGCATTCTTGGTGAGCGACTGGAAGATGGCACCCGAGATGCCCAGCAGCGCACCGAGTATCAGCGCCATCAACACCCGCGGTGCGCGCCACTCACGGACCACCACGATGTCGAACGGTGCGCCTCTGCCGAACACCGCGCGCAGCACGTCCCACGGCGCGATGTCATAGTCACCGGCACCGAGGCTGAAGATCGACACCACTACTGCCGCGAGAATCAGCACAGCGGTGGTCACCACGGAGATGACGTCGACGCGCAGACTTCGCCATATCAGCGTGGGGCGCCCGAAATCGACGCGATCGGTCCTCGTCGTCACGGTTGGATCGCCGTCTTGCGCCGGACCAACCAGATCAGCGCGGGTGCCCCCAGAAACGCACTGACAATGCCGACGGGCAGTTCGGCCGGGCGCAACGCAATCCGGCCCAGAATGTCGGCGGCGAGCACCAGCGCGGGTGCCGCGATCCCCGAGATGAGCAGGATCCACCGTTGGTTGGCGCCGACCAGCCACCGAGCGATGTGCGGGATCATCAGGCCAACGAAGACGATCGGGCCGGCCGCGGCGGCTGCCGCACCGCACAGCAGAGTGATGGCGATGAGGCCCAGGGTGCGTGTGCGCACCAGCTGGGTGCCGAGTGCGCGCGCCATCTCGTCACCGAGGGCGATCGCGTCCAGCCCGCGGGCGACCGATGCCGTGATCGCCAGTCCGGCCAGGACGAACGGCAGCACGGCGGTGGTGACATCCCAGCCGCGTCCGGCGATCGACCCGGCATCCCAGGCCCGCATCTGGTCGAATGCCGACGGATTCAACAGCGTCAGCGCCAACGTGAATGCGGTGAAGACCGCGCCGATGGCAATGCCGGACAACGTCAGCCGGAGGGGTGTCGCGCCCCAGCGTCCCGATCGGCCGAGGGTGTAGACCATCGCCATGGCCACCGCCGATCCGACGAGCGCGAACCACAGGTATTGGTGAATGGACCGCAGCCCGAACACTCCGACGGCCAGTGCCACGCTGAACATCGCGCCGGGGGTGATGCCCAGCACGACGGGATCGGCCAGCGGGTTGCGGGTGACGGCCTGGATCATCGCGCCGCCGACGCCGATCGCCACGCCGACCACGAGCCCCAACACCGTTCGGGGAATGCGGGCCGCGCGGACCACGACTTCGTCGTCGGATCCCTGATAGTCGAACAATGCCCGCAGGACCGTCGAGATCGGGATGTCACGGGTGCCGACGGCGGCACTGGCGACGCAGACGAGCAGCAGGACGAGACAGAAAATGGCCAGCCAGGCCAGGCGAGTTCTCGCGCCCGTGACGCGCGAGCCCCTCGCGACGTCCGGTGGCGACTGCACGGCTTCAGCACTCATCGGCAGCACTCATCTCTGCGGGACGGCCCGTCATGTCCGGTCATCCAGCGGATGGTCGAGTTCATCGCGGCCCAGCCGGGCGGCAAGATGCGCGATGACCGCGAATACCACCGGTGCGACGCCCGCGACGATGAAGACGCCCGTCGTCCCGACCAGATGCGCGGCGGGGACCGCCAGCGCCAGCGACGCCGGCATCATCACCAGGCTCACGAAGAAGTCCAGACTGGAGGCGCGGCCGAGCATGTCGGCAGGCACCCTCCGCTGCAGCAGTGTTCCCCAGATGACCTGCCCCGCCTCGGACGTCGCGCCGACGACGACCATCACCGCGGCGATCATCCAGATCGCGTCGGTGTAGCCGATCAGGGCCAGCGGCAGCGCGCCAAATCCCCACAGCGCCAGCATGACGGTGATGTAGCGGCCCGGCAGCGAACGCGAGGCCACCAGCAGCGCGCCCGCCGCTCCGGCCAACCCGAAGACGGCCAGCACGGTCGCGTGGTGCCCAGGGGCGCCGCCGATATCGCGGATCACGAAGGGCAACAGCACCTCGACGGGGCCGACGACGACGAGCACATTGCCCACCGCGAACAACAGGGTCGCGAAGAACCACTTGGTGCGATACATGTACCGCAGTCCGGCCAGCAGGTCGCCCAGCGCCGATCCCGGTTCGTCGACCTCGCGCTCGGATGCGACGGCCGAAGGCGACCTGATGAATCCGAGGATGATCGCGGCGAGCACGAACATTGCGCCCTGGGTCAGGATCGCCCACCCCGGCGACCACAGTTGCACCAGGAGCGCACCGGTCGCCGGGCCGAGGGCGAATTGCAGGCCTGGGCGCAGGACCCCCTCAATCCCGTTGGCGGCCAGCAGTTCCTCCGGCGCCAGGATTGTCGGCAGCACGGCGGTGTAGGCGGGGATGAAGAACCCTTCGGCGATGCCGAACGCGAAGCCGGTGAGCGCCAGATGCCAGGTCTGCACCTGTTCGCCGACAGCAAGGACCCCCACGATGATCAGCAGCGCCGCCTGAACCCACAGTGAGGCACGCATGACGACGAGTTTGGGTAGCCGGTCGGCCGCCACGCCCGCGGGCAGCACACTGACCAGCAAGCCCGCGCTGAACATCGTCATCACGATCGCGGCCTGGCCGGCACCGCCTCCCATCGCGATGACCTGCCACACCAAGGCGACCGACCAGAGTCCGTTGCCCAGCAGGGTGGTCGACAACCCGAGCGTGAGCAGCCGGTAGTCGCGGTTGCGCAGCGGCCGGAGTGCGCGGGGCAGGTACGAAATCTGCGCGTCGCGGTTGTCGGGCACCCGGACAGGCTAATGGTCGGGCACGTCTGTGCGGGTGCGCCCGGCATCTCTTGAACCCGCCCATTGTGTGAGGTTAGGCTCACCGAATTCATTCATCGGAGGGAACCTTTGTGATGACCATGGCGGCAACCTTGCCCGAGCGACAGACCAGCGCGGGCCGGCGTGGTGGCAAGGGTGCTCGCGGTCGGATGGCGATGCTCTTCGTGACGCTGTGCGCACTGGTGGGGGCCGGTTGCTCGAGCGGCCAAACCGACACGGCCTCCACCTCGGCTCAGCAGTCGGGGGCCTACCCGGTCACCATCGATCATCGCTACGGGAGCACCACCCTCGAGGCTGAGCCCAGCCGGGTCGTGGTGATCGGCCTGCAGGAGCAGGACACTCTGATCGCGCTCGGAACCGTGCCGGTTGCTGTGATGACCTGGGACGGATACTTCAACTCCGGTGTGCTCGGCCCGTGGTCGAAGAAGCTGCTCGGGGATCAGCCGGCCCCCGCCGAACTGTCCTTCGCCGCTGACGGCGCGCCGCCATACGAGGAGATCGCGAATCTCACCCCGGATCTGATCGTCGGCCTGTACTCCGACCTGACCGACACGCAGTACGCGCGTCTGTCGCAGATCGCGCCGACATTGGCGCAGCCGAAAGACACCAATGATTACGCCGCGACCTGGGAGCAGATCACCCCGATCCTCGCTCGCGCCCTCGATGAAAAGGCCAAGGGCGACCAGCTGTTGGCCCAGACCCGCGAGAAGATCGCCGAAACCAAATCCACCTACCCGCAATTCGAGGGCAAGACCGGACTGTCGGTCTATCGCAACGAGGACGGTTACAGTGTCTCCGCGGCGAACGACCCGCGCGGTCAGTTCCTGCAGATGCTCGGCTTCACACAGTCCGCGGCGATCAAGGATGCGCTCGGTGAGAACTTCGACGCCACCATCAGTTTCGAACGTGCCGACCTGATCGACGCCGATGTTCTGGTCTGGGAGCCCAAGGACGTCGCGGCGCTGAAGGCTGAACTGGCCGCCGACCCGATCTTCTCCAGGCTGCGCGTCGCGCGTGAGGACCGATCGGTGTTCATCCAGGGTGGATCCGATGCCAGCTGCGCCTACTACTTCGCCTCCGTGCTGTCGATTCCTTACCTGCTGGACAGGTTGGCTCCGCAGATCGCCGTGGCCATCGACGGGAACCCGAACACCGTCCCGGCGATCGTCACATGAGCTAGCTGTCAACACACCTCACCCGAGCACCTCGAAGACCGGGATCGTCGGCGCGACGGCACGCATCTCGTCGCGGCCGGACTGCGGCGTCAGCCCGCCGATGTGGCCCTTCACCTGCCAGAACCACCGGTCCAGATACGGTTTGAGCACGTCCGGCTTCGCGTCGTCGGACAGTTCGACGACGCGATGGTTTCGCGCCCGCCGCCGGGCACCGATCTCGACCTCGCCGGCCGCCCGCGCGTTGCGCGCCCACTGCGTGTTGCCGCGGGGTGAGACCAGGTAGCGGTGGCCGTCGAGGGTCAGCAGGTTCACCACCACCGAGCGCGGCTTGCCCGACGTGCGGCCGCGCACGCGCACCGCGGTGGTGCCCTGGATGCTGATCCCCAGTTCGGCGAGGTGCCGCAGTGCGCTGTTGAACAGGCGTGCCCCCGCACTCGGGACGTCGTAGCGCTCGGTCACGATGGATCCTTCCGTCAATAAACGAGAGCAGTGCTCTCTTAATTCAGGGTGCCACCGCCGGGCGTGGAAAACAAGAGCAGTGATCTCGCTTTGTGTCACACTCGGCCGATGGGCAAGAGGCAGGAGGCGCGGGAACGCGTGGAACGCGAGATCGTCGAGATCGGCCGTCGTCATCTCGTCACCACCGGAGCCGCCGGGTTGTCGTTGCGGGCGATCGCGCGCGAACTCGGCGTGGTGTCCTCGGCGGTCTACCGCTACGTGGCCAGTCGCGACGATCTGCTGACCCTGCTGCTCGTCGACGCCTATACCGAACTCGCCGACGCGGTCGAGGCTGCCAGGGCCGGGGTGGCGGGGGACTGGCGGGCGGAACTGGGCGCGATGGCCCGCGCCGCGCGGTCGTGGGCGGTGCGGCAACCGGCGGGCTGGTCGCTGCTGTACGGCAGTCCCGTGCCCGGCTACCACGCACCGCGCGAGCGCACGGTCCTTCCCGGTACCCGGGTCGTGGCCGCGCTGTTCGCCGTCGTCGCCGACGGCGTCGCCGCCGGTGACATCCCGGTCGGGAAAGATCAAGCACCACAACCGCTCTCGACAGATCTCGACGGGCTGCGGGCCGAGTTCGAGGTCGCTGTCGACGATGCGACACTCGCGAAATGCCTGACGCTGTGGGCCGCGCTGATCGGCGCGATCAGCCTGGAGGTATTCGGCCAGTACGGCCCGGACACGTTCACCGACACCGCGCAGGCGTTCGACGCCCAGATCGCGCTGCTGACCGAGATGCTGACCCGATAGCTGAACTAGAACACGTTCTAGCTTGTCGGGCCCGGTGGCGATATTCTCGTCAGCGATGCATGACCAGACACCTGTCCAGGTCGCGTGGGTGACGCGCGACCTCGACGCCACCGAAGCCGCGCTGACGGCGTTGACGGGCGCCAAGACGTGGGTGCGGATGCCCGGCGTCCACTTCGGCCCCCAGGCGTGTACCTACCGCGGCGGACCGGCCGACTTCGTCGCCGACATCTCGCTGAGCTACGCCGGCGACACCCAGCTCGAACTCATCGCCCCGGTCAGCGGCCCCAGCATCTACACCGAGTTCCTCGACCGAGCGGGCCCAGGCCTGCACCATGTGTGCCAGGCATTCCCGGACGTCGACGGGTTCGAGGCCGCCGTCGACGCCGCCGCACGAGCCGGCAGCCCGACGGTGATGGCGGGCACGATGCCCGGCGGCATGCGGTTCGCCTACGTGTCGGCCGAACACGCCGGCGTGCCGTACCTCGAGTACGCGTACCTGCCACCAGAGATCCACGCATTTTTCGACCACATCAAACAGGAGCAGAAGTGACCTTGCAGCACATCCCGGACACGGTGAGCGTCGACGACGTCGAGTCCTGGTCCGAGGAGACCGACGTCCTGGTCATCGGGTTCGGTATCGCCGGCGGCAGCGCCGCGGTCAGCGCGGCCGCCGCCGGCGCGCGGGTGCTGGTGCTGGAGAAGGCCGCCGCAGCGGGCGGCACCACCGCGATGGCCGGTGGGCACTTCTATCTCGGCGGGGGTACCGCGGTGCAGCAGGCCACCGGCCACGACGATTCGCCCGAGGAGATGTACAAGTACCTGGTCACGCAGTCGCGCAACCCCGAGCACGACAAGATCCGGGCCTACTGCGAGGGCAGCGTCGAGCACTTCGATTGGCTTGAGGCACTGGGCTTTCAGTTCGAGCGCAGCTACTACCCGGGCAAGGTCGTCGTCCCGCCGGGCACCGAGGGCCTGTCCTACACCGGCAACGAGAAGGTGTGGCCGTTCTGCGAACAGGCCAAGCCGGCGCCGCGCGGCCACTCCGTGCCGGTGCCCGGCGAGCTCGGCGGTGCGGCGATGGTGATCGACCTGCTGGTCAAGCGCGCCGACGAACTCGGCGTGCAGATCCGCTACGAGACGGGCGCGACGGCGCTGATCACCGACGCCGACGGCGCCGTCGTCGGGGTGCGCTGGAAGCGCTTCGCCGAAACCGGTGACATCAAGGCGACGTCGGTGATCATCGCCGCCGGCGGGTTCGCGATGAACCCCGAGATGGTCGCCGAGTACACCCCCGCGCTCGGACAGGAGCGCAAGACCAAGCACCACGGCAACGTCGCGCCGTACATCCTCGGCAATCCCAACGACGACGGTCTCGGCATCAAGCTCGGCGTATCCGCCGGCGGTGCCACCGACAACCTCGATCAGCTGTTCATCACCGCGGCCGCCTATCCGCCCGAGATCCTGCTGACCGGCGTCATCGTGAACAAGGACGGCGAGCGGTTCGTCGCCGAGGACTCCTACCATTCGCGCACCTCGGCGTTCGTGCTCGAACAACCCGATCAGACGGCCTACCTGATCGTCGACGAAGACCACATGCAGATGCCCGAGATGCCGCTGATCAAATTCCTCGACGGCTACGAGACCATCGCAGAACTCGAGACCGAACTCGGCATCCCGGCGGGCCGGGTCGCCGCGACCCTGGAGCGCTACAACGCCAACGCCGCCGCCGGTGAGGACCCCGACTTCCACAAGCAGCCGGAATACCTTGCGCCGCAAGATAAAGGCCCGTGGGCGGTGTTCGATCTGTCGCTCGGGCGCGCGATGTACTCCGGGTTCACCATGGGCGGCCTGACCGTGTCGATCGACGGCGAGGTGCTGCGTGAGGACCGCAGCGTGGTCCCGGGCCTCTACGCCGCGGGGGCCTGTGCATGCAACATCGCCCAGGACGGCAAGGGTTACGCGAGCGGCACTCAGCTCGGCGAAGGGTCGTTCTTCGGTAGGCGCGCGGGAGAGCACGCCGCGCGGCGGGCCTAGCTGTCGGGCTCGTCGTCGGGTTCGGCGCCGACCTCGCCGAGATACCAGCGGCCGTTGCCGAGGAGCTGGAGCTCCTTGGTGTGGTGCTGCTCGACGGTGGTCCGGTGGCTGACGCTGACCAGGATGGTGTCCGGCAGCCGGTCGCGCACCAGCTGGTAGAGCGTCTGCTCGACGCCCTCGTCCAGCGCGGACGTCGACTCGTCCAGGAACACCGCCTTCGGCTTGGTCAGCAGCACCCGCGCGAACGCGATGCGCTGCTGCTCACCCGGCGAGAGCACCTTCGCCCAGTCCTGCACCTCGTTGAGCCGGTCGGTGCAGTTCGGCAGCGACACGTCGTCAAGGATGCGGCGCAGGTCGTCGTCGGACACCTCGTGGGCGTCGAGCGGGTACGCGACGACGGTGCGCAGGTCACCGAGCGGTACGTAGGGCAGCTGGGACAGGAACATCGTCTCGTTGGGTCCACCCGGCCGGCGCAGCGTTCCGGTGGTGAACGGCCACAGCTGTGCCAGGCTGCGCAGCAGCGAGGTCTTGCCCGCCCCCGACTTGCCGGTGATCACCAGCGCGTCGCCGGGCTCCAGCGCGAGGTCGAGGGTGTCGATCAGGCGCTTCGCGTCCGGGGTGCGGACCTCGACCTTGCGTAGTTCGACGGTGCCGGTGGGGGAGTCCTCGGTGTCCAGGGTGGCCAGCGCGCGGCCCTCCTCGTTGGCGATGACGAGCCCGTGCAGACGGATGATCGCCGCACGGTAGGCCGCGAAGTAGTCGTAGGCGTTACGGAAGAACGACAGCCCGGTCTGGATGCTGCCGAACGCCGACGCCGACTGCGTCATCGCACCCAGCGGCAGCTCGCCGCTGAAGAACCGCGGGAACTGCAGCAGATAGGGCGGCAGCACGATGATCTGGCTCATGGTCAGGTTCCAGCCGTTGAACCCGATGGTGCGGCCGATGTAGCGCTTGTAGTTCGCGACCACCGGTTCGAAGCGGTTCCGCAGCACAGCGCGCTCGGCCTTCTCGCCACGGTAGAACGCGACGGCCTCGGCCGCGTCGCGCAGCCGCACCAGTGCGTAACGGAACGCAGCGTTGAACTTCTCGTTGTTGAACGACAATCCGATGATCGGGCGGCCGATCCAGAACGCGATGATCGTCGCCAACAACACGTAGACCAGCACCAAGAAGAACAGCGCCTTCGGGACCGCCACCTCCACGATCGGCAGCGTCAGCGTGCTCGACAGGTCCCACAGGATCGTCGCGAACGCGATCATCGACGTGATCGACGAGATGGCGCCGAACAGCAGGGTGCTCGCCGTGCCGTAGCTCGGGGTGTTGGTGAACGGGCCGACGCCGGTGGTGAACACGTCGATGTCGGCCTGGATGCGCTGATCGGGGTTGTCGATGGTGTCGTCGATGAACCGGGACCGGTAGTAGGCCTTGCCGTCGAGCCAGTCACCGGTGAGCTCGTCGGTCAGCCACGCGCGCCACGCGAGCATGAACCGCTGCGCCAGGAACAGGTCCAGCATCAACCGCGACACGTGGATCGTCGCCAGGATCGCGAAGATCAGCATCGACATGTAGAAGCCGTCGCGACCGGAGTTCCTGATCTCGTCGCTGCCGGCCTGGATGCCACCGGCGACCACCTGGAAGCTGGTCATCATGTCGTTGCCCTGATAGCTCAGCAACACGTCCAGCCGGACGCCCGCGACCACCGACAGCAGCAGTGCCCCGAGCCAGATCCAGACCTTGATGCTGTGCGCACCGGTGTAATAGCCCCCGGTGATCCGCCAGAACTGGCGCCCCCACACGGTGAACCGGCCGATCAGGGTCAAGATGACCAGGGTCGCCGCCGCCGCGATCACCCAGGCCTTGGCGATCCACCACAGCGAAGTCCACAGCTCGCTGCCCCAATCCAGCGTCGGGGTGAACGTTTCCATGCGGGCAACGTACCGCGACAACCTGGCGGCGGCGTGTTGGCGTGGCTAGGCAGGCGCTTCGAGTCGCTCCAGCCGCCACTGGCCGTCGCCGGTCAGCTCCAGCCTGCTGGTGTGGAACGGCTGCACCGACGACCGGTGGCTGACGCTGACCACGATGGTGTCCGGGAGTTCGGTGCGCAGCCGGTCGTAGAGCATCTGCTCGAGCCCTTCGTCCATCGCCGACGTCGACTCGTCGAGGAACACCGTCCGCGGTCTGGTCAGCAGCACCCGGGCGAACGCGATCCGCTGCTGTTCACCGACCGAGAGCATCTTCGCCCAGTCCTGGTCGTCGTTGAGCCGGATGGCCAGCTGCGACAGCGCGACGTCGATCAGCGCCCGCTGGATCTGTGCGTCGTCGTAGGTGCCCGCCGGCGCGGGGTAGCTCACCACGGTTCGCAGGTCCCCGACCGGGAAGTACGGCAGCTGCGGGACGAACATCGCGCCGTCGCGCCCGTCGGGCAGGCAGACCCGTCCCGACGCGTACGGCCACATCCCCGCCAGGCTCTGCATCAACACCGTCTTGCCGATCCCCGAGGCGCCTGTGATCACCAGGCCCTCACCGGTTTCCAGACGCAGATCCAGCCCGCGCAGCAGCGCCGATCCGTCGGGCCGGCGTACCTCGACCCCGACCAGGTCGAGCGCGCCGCCGGGGGACCGCTCGGCGGCGATCGCGGTGAACGCCCCCGCCCTGGTGTTCTGTTCGGCCAGCCCGTCGAGCCGGATGATCGCCGCCCGGTAGCTCGCGAACTGGTCGTAGGCATTGCGGAAGAACGACAGCGAGTCGTGGATCGCGCCGAACGCGTTCGACGACTGCCACACGTCACCGAACGTGATCCGCTGCGCGAACAGACCCTGCGCCTGCACCAGCCACGGCAGCGGGTTGATGGTCTGGCTGACCGACACGTTCCAGCCGAAGTACAGCAGCATCCGGTGCAGCCAGCGCCGGTAGTTGGCCATCACCGAATCCAGCCGGTTCTTGAGCACCGACCCCTCGGCCGGCTCACCGCGGTACAGACCGATCGCCGCGCCCGCGTCGCGCACCCGCACCAGCACGTAGCGGAACCCGGCGTTGCGCAGTTCGTTGAGATAGCTGAGCCGGATCAGCGGCCTGCCGATCACGAACGCGACGATCGTGGCGACCAGCACGTAGACCACCACGATCCAGAACAGCGCCCGCGGCAGCGTCAGCCCGCCGATCGTGACCGGCTCCGAGAGCCGCCACAGGATCGGGCCGAACGCCAGCACCGACAGCACCGCCTCGACCGCACCGAACAGCAGCGTGTTGCCCGAGTTGTAGATCGGGTTGTTCGGCGTCCCGCCCACGCCGGTGGTGAACACGTCGACGTCCTGCTGGATCCGCTGATCCGGGTTGTCGATCGGCCGGCCCGAGAACTGGGCGCGGTAGTAGGACAGATCTCCGAGCCAGTCGTCGATGAACCGGCGGCTCAGCCACACCCGCCAGCGCATCACGAAGCGCTGCGTCAGGTACATGTCCAGCATCAGCCGCGCCACGAAAAAGACCGCGAGCACCGCGAACACCCGCATCGAGGCCCAGAAGCCCGCCACGCCGCTGGACATCCCGCCCTGGAAGGCCACCTGCAACGACGTGAACAGATCGTTGACGTAATAGGTCAGCAGCACGTTGATGCGCACCGACAGGATCACCGACAACAGCAGCAGCGCGAGCATCACCCACACGACCAGGCTCTGCCTGCCGCGGAAGTAGCCGCCGGTGACCCGCCAGAACTGGCGGCCCCATTCGGTGAAGCGGGCCAGCGCGACCAGCACCAGCATCAGGCACAACGCCGTCAGGGCGAACGTCGTCGCCGCCCACTGTGCGGAGTTGAGAAACTCGCGACCCCAGTCGAGGGTCGGCTGGAACGTCTGGCTTTCGACCGTGTCCACAGCCGGGCGACCTCCCCTCCGCGCACGATCCGGCCTGCGGCGAAGCTACCGCACCGGCCGCGTACGGTGATCGTGTGGCTCGAACCTCTGCAAAGACACCCAAGACCGGGCGCCTGTCCGGGCGGTTCTGGAAGCTGCTCGGCGCCAGCACCGACAAGGACCAGTCGCGCTCGATGGAGCTTGTCACCGCATCGGCCGACTTCGGCTCCAAGGCAAGCGACCTCGACGACGAACAGTTGAGCAAAGCCGCGAAGCTCCTCGAGCTCGCCGACCTCGCCGACTCGTCCGACATCCCGCAGTTCCTGGCTATCGCGCGCGAGGCGGCCAAACGAGCGACCGGTCTCGCCCCGTTCGACGTGCAGTTGCTCGGCGCGCTGCGGATGCTGGCCGGCGATGTCGTCGAGATGGCCACCGGTGAGGGCAAGACGCTCTCGGGCGCGATCGCGGCCGCGGGCTACGCGCTGGCCGGCCGGCACGTACACGTCATCACCATCAACGACTACCTGGCCCGCCGCGACGCGGAGTGGATGGGTCCGCTGATCGAGGCGATGGGTCTGACCGTCGGCTGGATCACCGCCGACTCCACCGCGGCCGAGCGCCGCGCCGCCTACCAGTGCGACGTGACGTACGCGTCGGTCAACGAGATCGGCTTCGACGTGCTGCGCGATCAGCTGGTCACCGACGTCGAGGACCTGGTGTCGCCGAACCCGGACGTCGCGCTGATCGACGAGGCCGACTCGGTGCTCGTCGACGAGGCGCTGGTCCCGCTGGTGCTGGCGGGCACCAGCCACCGCGAAACCCCGCGGCTGGAGCTGATCCGGCTGGTCGGCGAGCTCAATGCGGAGACCGACTTCGATACCGACAACGACAGCCGCAACGTGCACCTGACCGAAGCGGGCGCCCGCAAGGTCGAGGCCGCGCTCGGCGGCATCGACCTGTACTCCGAAGAGCACGTCGCGACCACGCTGACCGAGATCAACGTCGCCCTGCACGCGCACGTGCTGCTGCAGCGCGACGTGCACTACATCGTCCGCGACGACGCGGTGCACCTGATCAACTCCTCCCGCGGCCGCATCGCCACACTGCAGCGCTGGCCCGACGGCCTGCAGGCCGCCGTCGAGGCCAAGGAGGGCATCGAGACCACCGAGACCGGCGAGGTGCTCGACACCATCACCGTGCAGGCGTTGATCAACCGCTACCCGCGGGTGTGCGGGATGACCGGCACCGCGCTGGCCGCCGGCGAGCAGCTGCGCCAGTTCTACAAGCTCGGCGTGTCGCCGATCCCGCCGAACAAGCCGAACATCCGCAAGGACGAGACCGACCGCGTCTACGTGACCGCCGCCGCGAAGAACGACGCGATCCTGGAGCACATCATCGAGGTGCACAAGACCGGTCAGCCGGTGCTCGTCGGCACCCGCGACGTCGCCGAATCCGAGGAGATCCACGAGCGGCTGGTCAAACGCGGCGTCCCGGCGGTGGTGCTGAACGCGAAGAACGACGCCGAGGAGGCGACCGTGATCGCCGAGGCGGGCAAGCTCGGCTCGGTGACGGTGTCGACCCAGATGGCCGGCCGCGGCACCGACATCCGGCTGGGCGGCTCGGAGGTCAGCGACGATGCCGCTGAGAAAGAGCAGGTCGCCGAACTCGGCGGCTTGCACGTGATCGGCACCGGGCGGCACAACACCGAGCGGCTGGACAACCAGCTGCGTGGCCGCGCCGGCCGCCAGGGCGATCCGGGCAGCTCGGTGTTCTTCTCCAGCTGGGAGGACGACGTCGTCGTCGCCCACCTCGAGGACGACAAGCTGCCGCTGGACTGCGACGAGGACGGCCGCGTGCTCAGCCCGAAGGCGGCGTCGCTGCTCGAACACGCCCAGCGCGTCGCCGAGGGCCGGCTGCTCGACGTGCACGCCAACACCTGGCGCTACAACCAGCTGATCGCCCAGCAGCGCGCGATCCTGGTCGAGCGCCGGGACAAGCTGCTGCGCACCGACACCGCGCGCGAGGAACTCGCCGAGCGCTGCCCGGACCGCTACGCCGAGGTCAGTGAGCGGCTCGGGGAGGACGCGGAGCAGAGGCTGGAGAAGATCTGCCGGCTGATCATGCTGTACCACCTCGACCGGGCCTGGGCCGATCATCTCGCGTTCCTGTCCGACATCCGCGAGAGCATCCACCTGCGGGCGCTGGGTCGGCAGAACCCGCTCGACGAGTTCCACCGGATGGCGGTCGACGCGTTCGCGTCGTTGGCCGCCGACGCCATCGAGGCCGCGCAGCAGACGTTCGAGACCGCGCCGTCGATCGAGGACGAGCCGGGTGTCGACCTGTCCAAGCTGGCCCGCCCGACGTCGACCTGGACGTACATGGTGCACGACAACCCGCTGTCGGACGACAGCTTGTCCGCACTGAGCCTGCCCGGGGTGTTCCGCTAGGTTTGGCGCATGCCACGCGACCGTGTGCTGACCGTGCCCAACGCGCTGTCGGCGATCCGGCTCGTACTGGTTCCCGTCTTCCTGTACCTGCTGCTGGTCGCCGACGCGACCGGGTGGGCCGTCGCGGTGCTGATGTTCAGCGGCGCGTCCGACTGGGCCGACGGCAAGATCGCCCGGCTGTTCGCGAACCAGTCGTCGCGGCTGGGGGAGCTGCTCGACCCCGCCGTCGACCGCATCTACATGGTCACCGTGCCGATCAGCATGGCGCTGGCAGGCATCATCGGGTGGTGGGTGGTGATCCTGCTGCTCGCCCGTGACGGTGTGCTGGCCGCGACGCTGCCGTTGCTGCGCAGCCGCGGCCTGGCCGCGCTTCCGGTCACCTACATCGGCAAGGCCGCGACGTTCGCGCTGATGTCCGGCCTGCCGCTGGTGCTGCTCGGGCAGTTCGACGGTCAGTGGGCTCGGGTGGTGCTCGCGATCGGCTGGGGTTTCCTGATCTGGGGCATGGCGATGTACCTGTGGTCCGGGGTCCTGTACCTGGTGCAGGTCGCCATGGTGATGCGGAAGCTGCCGAGCCGGTCATGAGCACACTGGGCGGATACGACTCCTCGGTCGGGCGCGCGGCGCACCAGGTCGATGCGCCGACCCGGATTCCGGTGCCCTCGCTGCTGCGCTCGCTGCTGACCGACCATCTCGATCCCGGGTACGCGGCGGCCGCACAGGCGGGCAAGCGCAGCCGCGCGTCGTCGGTGCTGTGGCAGGTGCTCGCCGCGGTCGTGGTCGCGACGGTGTTCGCGCTGGCGTGGGCGCAGGCCCGCGACACCGCGCCCGGCGTCCGCGAATCGCAGCGGGTGCTGGCCGCCAGCGTGCACGCGGCCCAAGCCGAGACCGACGAGGCCGCCGCGCAGCGGGCCACGCTGTCGGCCGAGGTCGACTCCGCGCGGCGCAGCCGACTCGCCGGCGACACCGAGGGCAGGCAGTTGCTGGCCCAACTGGACGACGCGAACTACGCGGCCGCCGCCACACCCGTCATCGGCCCCGGCCTGACCGTCACCGTCACCGATCCGGGGATGACGCGGGATCTGACCGATGTGTCCAAGCAGCGCGTCGAAGGCAGCAGACAGGTGATCCTGGACCGCGACCTGCAGCTCGTCGTCAACGCGCTGTGGGCGGGCGGCGCCGAGGCCATCTCGGTCGGCGGTGTGCGGATCGGCCCGAACGTGACGATCCGGCAGGCCGGCGGCGGGATCCTGGTCGACAACCAGCCGGTATCGAGCCCGTATGTCATCCTCGCGGTGGGCCCGCCGAACTCCATGGCCGACGACTTCAACCGCAGTGCCGGGCTGCAGCGGCTGCGGCTGCTGGAGACGTCCTACGGTGTGGGCGTCAATGTCTCCTCCGGCGACGGCCTGGTGCTTCCCGCCGGATCCGTCCGAGAAATCAACTTCGCCAGACAGATTGGGCCCTAGTGATCGGCACGAGCTCTTGATCGGAATCGTCGCGCTCGCCATCGGCATCGTGATCGGGGTGGTGTTCCATCCCGACGTACCCGAGTTCGTCCAGCCCTACCTGCCGATCGCGGTCGTCGCGGCGCTCGACGCGGTCTTCGGCGGGTTGCGGGCATATCTGGAGGACATCTTCGACTCCAAGGTGTTCGTGGTGTCGTTCGTGTTCAACGTCCTGGTCGCCGCGCTGATCGTGTACGTCGGCGACCAGCTCGGGGTGGGCACCCAGCTGTCGACGGCGATCATCGTGGTGCTCGGCATCCGCATCTTCGGCAACGCCGCCGCGCTGCGCCGCAGGTTGTTCGGAGCCTGACATGAGCGAGCAGCACGGCCGCCACGAACTGCCCGCCGACGCGGCGCCGGCCACCCCGCGGCGCACCCGATCGCAGCGGGTGTTCGGGGTGCTTGCGGTGCTGCTGTGCCTGCTGCTGGGCATCGCGCTGGCAACCCAGTTGCGGCAGGCCGACTCCGGCGACTCGCTCGACAATGCCCGGCCCGCCGACCTGCTGATCCTGCTGGACTCGCTGCAACAGCGCGAGGCCGCGCTCAACACCGAGGTCGCCGATCTGCAGCGCACGCTGAACCAGCTGGAGGCCAGCGGTAGCAGCGACCAGGCCGCGATCGAGAACGCCAGGGCGCGGCTGGCGGCGCTGTCGATCCTGATCGGCAGCGTCGCCGCGACAGGACCCGGTGTGACGCTGACCGTCGCCGACCCCGCGCAGGGGGTGGGCCCGGAGCCGATGCTCGATGTGATCAACGAGCTGCGCGCCGCGGGCGCCGAGGCGATGGAGATCCGCGGCCGCCGCGGCGGAAGCGACGTGTCGGTGCGGGTCGGGGTGGACACCTGGATCACCGGCGGGCCCGGCGCGCTGGTGGTCGACGACACCACCATGGGGCCGGTCTATTCGGTTCTGGCCATTGGTGATCCGCCGACGCTGGCCGCGGCGATGAACATCCCCGGTGGCGCGATGGACAGCATCGAACGCGTCGGCGGCACGATGGTGGTAGAACAATCCGACCGGGTCGACGTCACCGCCTTGCGGCAACCGAAACCGCGCCAATACGCTCAGCCCGTCAAGTGACCATGACCGCACACCCATCACCGCACACCTAGGAGCGCCGTGAGCGAGATCCCCGCCGACCTGTCCTTCACCACCGAACACGAGTGGGTGCAGCGGACCGGCGACAGCACGGTCCGGGTCGGCATCACCGACTACGCGCAGTCCGCGCTCGGTGACGTGGTGTTCGTCCAGCTTCCCGAGGTCGGCTCGGACGTGACGTCGGGGGAGTCGTTCGGCGAGGTGGAATCGACCAAGTCGGTGTCGGACCTGTATGCCCCGCTGACCGCGAAAGTCGTTGCCGTCAACGGTGATCTGGAGGGCGACCCACAGCTGGTGAACTCCGACCCGTACGGCGCGGGATGGTTGGTCGAGTTGGAGGCCGATGCCGGTGCGCTGCAGGAGGCGCTGTCGGGGCTGCTCGACGCCGAAGGCTACCGCGCGCACGTCGACGACTGATCGAGTTGTTAGGGTCGTTGCGACAGACCGGGACGCAACGAGTGGATCCGGCAGTGGTGGATACAACGTGGTCGGATGCGCGGTACGGTCGACACCAGCGGCGTGACGGCTGGCGCCCGGCCGCTTATCGCCACAGCAGCCAGTGAGGAGCAGCGGGTGACGGACAAGGACTTCAACTCTGGGGCCGACTCTGACGAAGTCACTGTGGAGACCACATCGGTGTTCCGCGCCGACTTCCTCAACGAGCTCGACGCTCCACCCGCAGCGGGTGGCGAGAGCGCGGTCTCGGGGGTGGAAGGACTTCCTGTCGGGTCGGCGCTGTTGGTGGTCAAGCGTGGCCCCAACGCCGGATCGCGGTTCCTGCTCGACCAGCCGACCACGTCGGCCGGTCGCCATCCCGACAGCGACATCTTCCTCGACGACGTCACCGTGAGCCGGCGGCACGCGGAGTTCCGGCTGGAGAGCGGCGAGTTCCAGGTCGTCGACGTCGGCAGCCTCAACGGCACCTACGTCAACCGTGAGCCGGTCGACTCGGCGGTGCTCGCCAACGGCGACGAAGTGCAGATCGGCAAGTTCCGCCTGGTGTTCCTGACCGGGCCGAAGGGCGACGACAGCGCCGCCGGCTGACCGGCACCCCGACCCCGACCCGACGAACCGCCCGGACGCCAGATGACACAACCCGACACCCCCGCCGTGAACGGGATGTCGATCGGGGTTGTCCTGGATCTGCTGCGCGACGAGTTCCCGGACGTCACGATCTCCAAGATCCGCTTCCTGGAGGCCGAGGGTCTGGTGACTCCCGAGCGCACCGCATCGGGTTACCGCCGTTTCACCGCGTACGACTGCGCCCGGCTGAGATTCATCCTGACCGCGCAGCGCGACAACTACCTGCCGCTGAAGGTCATCAAGGCGCAGCTCGACGCGCTGCCGGACGGCGAGCTGCCGCAGACCGTGTCGCCGTACGGCACGCCGCGGTTGGTGCCCGTCGGAGAGCAGGCGCCGACGTCGGGCGCCGCACCCGCGGCGCCCACCCCGGTCCGGTTGAGCCGTGGTGATCTGCTCGAACGCTCCGGCGTCTCCGACGAACTGCTGACCTCTCTGGTCAAGGCGGGCGTGATCACGCCGATCTTCAAAGGCGCCGGGACGGCGTTCTTCGACGAGCATTCGGTCGTGATCGCCCAGTGCGCCCGCGCGCTGGCCGACTACGGCGTGGAACCGCGGCACCTGCGCGCGTTCCGTTCCGCGGCCGACCGGCAGTCGGATCTGATCGCCCAGATCGCCGGGCCGGTGGGCAAGGGCGGAAAGGCCGGTGCCCGAGACCGCGCCGACGATCTGGCTCGGGAGGTCGCCGCGCTGGCGATCACGTTGCACACGTCGTTGATCAAGTCGGCTGTACGCGACGTTCTCGACCGCTGAGGACTAGACTCGCGCTGACGGATTCGTCGGCGTGCGGAGGGTAGGCACATGGGTGAGGTTCGTGTGATCGGCATTCGCGTTGAGCCGCCCCAGAACCAGCCTGTCTTGTTGTTGCGGGAGTCCAATGGGGACCGGTATCTGCCGATCTGGATCGGGCAGTCGGAAGCCGCGGCGATCGCGCTGGAGCAGCAGGGCGTCGAGCCGTTGCGGCCGATGACCCACGATCTGTTCCGCGATGTCATTGCCGCCCTTGGTCATTCACTCAAAGAGGTGCGCATCGTCGACCTGCAGGAGGGCACGTTCTACGCCGACCTGGTCTTCGACCGCGACATCAAGGTCTCGGCCCGGCCCTCGGATTCGGTCGCGATCGCGCTGCGGGTCGGGGTGCCGATCTACGTCGAGGAAGCGGTGATGGCCGAGGCCGGGCTGCTGATCCCGGACGAGAGCGACGAGGAGTCCACCGGCGCGGTGCGCGAGGACGAGGTCGAGAAGTTCAAGGAGTTCCTCGACAGCGTGTCCCCGGACGACTTCAAGGCGACCTGACCAGCTTGGTCACGGATGCGTCTCGTCAGCGTCGACACGCGCGTCGGGTTTTCTCAAACATCGAATCCGACCCCCATACTTGGTCCCGACGGGCAGTCACGAGAGGCCCTCAAGCGTATGCTCGAACCAGGTTCGAGCAGGGTGTAGCCAGCGGTTGAGCGCGCCCACGCAGGTCAAGGACGCGGGTTCGATCGGCGAGAGGATTCGACAAGTGGGCGACACGCCACGCCAGGAGCAACTGGATCTGACCTCAGACTCGGGTGCGGGCTCCGGCGAGAGTCAACCCCGGGCGGTCAGTGAACCAGTGCAGGGCGGCCTGTTCCCCGACGACTCGGTTCCCGACGAACTCGTCGGCTACCGCGGTCCGAGTGCCTGCCAGATCGCCGGCATCACCTACCGCCAGCTCGACTACTGGGCTCGCACCTCACTGGTGGTGCCCTCCATCCGCGGCGCCGCCGGATCCGGCAGCCAGCGCCTCTACTCGTTCAAGGACATCCTCGTCCTCAAGATCGTCAAGCGCCTTCTCGACACCGGCATCTCCCTGCACAACATCCGCGTCGCCGTCGATCACCTGCGCCAGCGCGGCGTCCAGGATCTGGCCAACATCACGCTGTTCTCCGACGGCACCACCGTGTACGAGTGCACGTCCGCCGAAGAGGTCGTCGACCTGCTGCAGGGCGGTCAGGGCGTGTTCGGGATCGCGGTGTCCGGTGCGATGCGGGAACTGACCGGCGCGATCGCCGACTTCCCGGGTGAGCGCGCCGACGGCGGCGAGTCGATCTCGGCGCCGGAGGACGAACTGGCGTCGCGGCGCAAGCACCGGGACCGCAAGATCGGCTGAGCCGATGGCCCGGGGGTAGAATCGCTTCCGCATCGCCCTTGCGCGGGAGAGCTCCGCGGCTGCCAGCCGCGGACGCCGAAGGAGCAACACCTCTCCGTCAACCTCTCAGGCACCCAGGACCGCGCCGGGCCCCGATGCCTCTGGAAAGCGGTGCCCATCGGCACCCGCCCATGGGGAAAGGCGCTCTCGCCGACACGGCGGGAGCGGCCGAATCTCTCAGGCAGCCCGATCCGGGTCGACGACAGAGGGGGAGGAGCCGCCGCTTTTCGTGCGCCCCCGGGAGATGTCGTCACGTGTCTGATCAGTCTCAGGCCCCGTCCGTTCCGCAGTTCGTCGACCGCCACATCGGGCCGGATCAGGCCGCCGTCGACACGCTGCTGAACACCATCGGGGTGAGCTCGCTCGACGAACTGGCCGCCAAGGCCCTGCCTGCGGGCATCCTGGACCCGCTCTCCGCCGACGGCGTCGCCCCCGGACTTGAGCACCTTCCGCCCGCCGCCTCCGAACATGAGGCGCTCGCCGAGCTGCGCGCGCTGGCCGACTCCAACACCGTCGCGGTGTCGATGATCGGCCAGGGTTACTACGACACGCTGACCCCGCCGGTGCTGCGCCGCAACATCCTGGAGAACCCGGCCTGGTACACCGCCTACACGCCGTACCAGCCCGAGATCAGCCAGGGCCGGCTCGAGGCGCTGCTGAACTTCCAGACCATGGTGACCGACCTGACCGGTCTCGAGGTCGCCAACGCGTCGATGCTCGACGAGGGCACCGCCGCCGCCGAGGCGATGACGTTGATGCACCGCGCGGTGCGCGGCCCGGCCAACAAGCTCGCTGTGGACGTCGACGTCTACCCGCAGACCGCCGCGATCCTCGCCACCCGCGCCGAACCGCTCGGTATCGAGATCGTCACCGCCGATCTGCGCGACGGGCTGCCCGACGGGGACTTCTTCGGTGTGATCGTCCAGTCGCCCGGCGCGAGCGGACGGATCACCGACTGGTCCGCGCTGGTTGGACAGGCCCACGAGCGCGGCGCACTGGTGGCCGTCGGCGCCGACCTGCTCGCGGCCACGCTGATCACCCCGCCCGGTGAGATCGACGCGGACGTCGCGTTCGGCACGACGCAGCGCTTCGGCGTCCCGATGGGCTTCGGCGGCCCGCACGCCGGTTACCTCGCGGTGCATTCCAAGCACGCACGGCAACTGCCGGGCCGGCTGGTCGGGGTGTCCAAGGACGCTGACGGATCGCCCGCCTACCGGCTGGCGCTGCAGACCCGTGAGCAGCACATCCGCCGCGACAAGGCGACCAGCAACATCTGCACCGCGCAGGTGCTGCTTGCGGTGATGGCGGCGATGTACGCCGGCTACCACGGCCCCGACGGGCTGCGCGCGATCGCGCAGCGCGTGCACGGCAAGGCCCGCGCGGTCGCCGCCGGACTGGCCGGCGCAGGCGTCGAGGTGGTGCACGACCGCTTCTTCGACACGGTGCTGGCCCGGGTGCCCGGCCGCGCCGAACAGGTGCGCGCCGCCGCCAAGGAACGCGGCATCAACGTCTGGGTCGCCGACGCCGACCATGTTTCGGTCGCGTGCGACGAGGCCACCACCGACGCGATCGTCGCCGACGTGCTCGCCGCGTTCGGTGCGACGCCCGCGTCCGGCGACTTCGCCGGCCCGGCCATCCAGAACCGCACCTCGGAGTTCCTGACCCACCCGGCGTTCTCCAAGTACCGCACCGAGACGTCGATGATGCGCTACCTGCGCGCGCTCGCCGACAAGGACATCGCGCTGGACCGCAGCATGATCCCGCTGGGCTCCTGCACGATGAAGCTCAACGCGGCCGCCGAGATGGAGGCCATCACCTGGAGCGAGTTCGCCCGTCAGCACCCATTCGCGCCCGCGTCGGATACGCCGGGGCTGCGCCGGCTCATCGCCGACCTGCAGTCCTGGCTGACCGGGATCACCGGCTACGACGAGATCTCGCTGCAACCCAATGCCGGCTCGCAGGGCGAGTACGCCGGACTGCTGGCGATCCAGGCCTACCACAACGAGCGCGGAGACACCGGCCGCACCGTGTGCCTGATCCCGTCGAGTGCGCACGGCACCAATGCGGCGTCGGCGGCGATGGTCGGGATGAAGGTCGTCGTCGTCGCGTGCCGGGCCAACGGCGACGTGGATCTCGACGACCTGCGCGCCAAGATCGCCGAGCACGCCGACCGGCTCTCGGCGCTGATGATCACCTACCCGTCGACGCACGGTGTCTACGAGCACGACGTCGCCGAGATCTGTGCGGCGGTACACGACGCCGGCGGCCAGGTCTACGTCGACGGCGCCAACCTCAACGCTCTGGTCGGACTCGCCCGGCCGGGCCGGTTCGGCGGTGACGTCAGCCACCTGAACCTGCACAAGACATTCTGCATCCCGCACGGCGGCGGCGGTCCCGGCGTCGGCCCGGTCGCCGTGCGCGCGCACCTGGCGCCGTACCTGCCCGGCCATCCGCTGGCCGGTGAGCTCTCGGATCGCCACACGGTGTCCGCAGCGCCGTATGGGTCGGCGTCGATCCTGCCGATCACCTGGGCCTACATCCGGATGATGGGCGCCGCCGGGCTGCGGTCGGCGACGTTGGTCGCGATCGCGTCGGCCAACTACATCGCGCGCCGACTCGACGAGTACTACCCGGTGCTCTACACCGGCGAGAACGGCATGGTCGCCCACGAGTGCATCCTCGATCTGCGCGGCATCACCAAGGCCACCGGCGTCACGGTCGACGATGTCGCCAAGCGGCTCGCCGACTACGGCTTCCACGCCCCGACGATGAGCTTCCCGGTCGCCGGGACGCTGATGGTGGAGCCGACCGAGAGCGAGTCGCTGGCCGAGGTGGACGCGTTCTGCGACGCGATGATCGCGATCCGCGCCGAGATCGACAAGGTCGGATCGGGGGAGTGGCCGGTGGACGACAACCCTCTGCACGGCGCCCCGCACACGGCCGAGTCCCTGCTCACCGACGAGTGGGCCCACCCGTACTCGCGCGAGCAGGCGGCGTACCCGCTCGGCAAAGGCTTCCGGCCGAAGGTGTGGCCTCCGGTGCGGCGGATCGACGGCGCGTACGGCGACCGCAACCTGGTGTGCTCGTGTCCGCCCGTGGAGGCCTTCGCCTGACCGGGCGATAGGGTGACACGCATGCAGCCGAAGCTGTTCATCTTTCCGCACGCCGGTGGAACCCCGCAGTACTACCTGCCGTTCGCGAAGACGTTCGACACCGACATCAAGCGCACGGCGGTGCAGTACCCGCGCCAGGGCGGTAAGCAGGATTTCACCGCGTTCACGAGCCTGCCCGCGGTCGCCGACGAGATCATCAAGATGGTGTCGCCCGAGAAGGACCATGGCGGGCCGGTGGTGTTCTTCGGGCACAGCATGGGTGGGCTGCTGGCGTTCGAGGTGGCCCGCCGGTTCGAGGACGCCGGACGTCCGATCGCGGCGCTGTTCGTCTCGGCGGTCGCCGCCCCGGGGCTCGTCGGCTACGACGACATCCCTGATACGGACGAGGGATTGCTCGCCGCGGTCACGACGATCACCGGCGCCGATCCCGAGTTCATGAAGAACCCGGAGTTCGCTGCGGCGATTCTGCCGACGCTGCGCGGACTGAAGGCGATCGCCAACTACCGCTGCCCGGCCGAGGTGAAACTGTCCTGCCCGATCCACGCCTACTACGGGGACGACGACGAGATCGCCACGGCTGAGAAAGTTTTGCCGTGGGCGGAACGGACCACGGCCGAATTCACCGTCCGCGACTTCAAGGGGCATCACTTCTACCTCAACGACCATCTGTCCGAGGTGGTCCCCGACATCGAGGAGAAGGTCTGGGCGCGCCTGCGCGGATAGCCCTCCCGGCTGTGGGATTCGCCACACTGACGTGGCCCCCAGCTACCTCGCGAGCACACCACCGCACCGCACCGCGCCGCGGTGCGGCGATCGAGCGATACCGCACCCGACCTGCTCCTTACCGGCGAGTCAGGTCTCTAATTGACCCAGGCGTGGATTCCTGGCAAACCCTTTACGGACGCGTCAAGGCGAACGGAGCACTGTGTTCGCCGGTTTTCGTCGCGAACTCGCTCATGAGGCGGGCGCTGTGTTGAGCAACGTAAAACGGACTAACTATGTGGGCCGTTCCGTTTTCTGGCAAAACGCCGCGCAGCCGCCGAGTAACGGTTTGGACACACTCGCCGATACACTTTCGGCGAAACCAGCCGCGAGCGGCTCGCTTCCCTCTGGCAAGCAACTCGTGGTTCAATCCATCGTTGGATTGCACGACATAGTTGGCGGGCCGGTGTTAGCCTTCGGGCGAGCGGGGGAATGTGCGGCCCTAGAGCTGTGAACTGGTTTGCCATCCACGGCAATGAAGCCGGGACACAGAAGATAGTGAAAGGACGACGTCGCCATGCCGTTGCTTGAGTCGACCATTCCTGGCCTGCTTGCCGATCGTGCACGCACGCAGCCCGACGATATTGCTTATACGTTCATCGATTACGACGTCGACCCCGCGGGTTACGCGGAGACGCTGACCTGGGCCCAGGTGCACCACCGGGTTCAGATCGTCGCCGAAGAGTTGCTGCGTCACGGCAACAAGGGCGACCGGGCCGCGATCCTGGCCCCCCAGGGACTCGAATACATCATCGCCTTCTACGGCGCGATGGCGGCCGGCTTCATCGCCGTGCCCCTGCCCGTACCCGCGATGGGACAGCTCGACGAGCGGGTCAACGGCGCGCTGCGTGATTGCCAGCCTGTCGCCGTGCTGACCACCTCGGCGGTGGTCAACGACATCATGACCTACGTCGGAAACCTGCGCGGCGGCGTCTCGCCGGCCGTCATCGAGGTGGACGCGCTCGACTTCGACGCGCCGCAGACCCCGCAGATCAACGTCGGGCCGCTGCCCAAGACCGCTTACCTTCAGTACACCTCGGGCTCCACGCGCGCCCCGGCCGGCGTGATCATGACGCACAAGAACGTCATCGCGAACCTGGACCAGATCTTCACCGATTACATGTCCCACCGCGGCGGCGTGCCGCCGCAGGACACGACCATGGTGTCGTGGCTGCCCTTCTACCACGACATGGGCCTGATCCAGGGCGTCTTCGCGACGCTGCTGTGCCCGCCGGACCCGGACGCCCCGGACGCCAAGTGGGGCAGGCCCGCCGTGCTGATGAGCCCGGTCGCGTTCCTGCAGAAGCCCGCCCGCTGGATCCAGCAGCTCGCGCTGAACACCCACTCGTGGTCGGCGGCGCCGAACTTCGCGTTCGAGCTGTCGGTGCGCCGGACCTCCGATGCCGACATGGAGGGCCTCGACCTCGCTGACGTGCTGGGCATCATCAGCGGCAGCGAGCGCATCCACTCCGCGACCATCCGCCGCTTCAACGAGCGCTTCGGTCAGTTCAACCTGCCCGACAGCACCGTCCGGCCGTCCTACGGACTGGCCGAGGCCACCCTGTACGTGATCTCGGCGCCGACCGGGCACAAGCCGGCGACCGTGCGCTTCGACTACGAGAAGCTGTCGGCCGGCCACGCCGAGCGCTGCGGCACCGAATCGGGCACCGAGCTGGTCAGCTACGGCGCACCGCGGTCGTCGACCGTGCGCATCGTCGATCCGGAGACCCGGATGGAGGCCCCCGACGGAAAGATCGGCGAGATCTGGGTGCACGGCGACCAGGTGGCCATGGGCTACTGGCGCAACCCGCAGCTGACCGAGCGCACCTTCGGCGGCGAGATCGCCGACCCGACCCCGGGCACCCCGACCGGCAACTGGCTGCGCACCGGCGACCTCGGTGTGATGTCCGAGGGTGAGATGTTCATCATCGGCCGCATCAAGGACCTGCTGATCGTCGACGGCCGCAACCATTACCCGGACGACATCGAGGCCACCATCCAGGAGATCACCGGCGGCCGGGTCGCGGCCGTGTCGGTCCTCGACGACACCAGCGAGCAGCTGGTCGCCATCGTCGAGATGAAGAAGAAGGGCGCGTCCGAGGCCGAGGCCCTGGACAAGTTGCGCGCCGTCAAGCGTGAGGTCGCCTCGGCGATCAAGCGCTCGCACAGCCTGCGTGTCGCCGACCTGGTGCTCGTGGCACCCGGTTCCATCCCGATCACCACCAGCGGCAAGATCCGGCGCTCGGCCTGTGCGGACCGGTACCGCCTCGACGAGTTCAGCCGCCTGGACGTCACCACATGACCTCTGCGTTCGACGAGGACGCCATTCGGAACTGGTTGGTCGACTATCTGGTCACCAACATCGGATGTAGTCCTGACGAGATCGATCTCGATGCCCCACTGAACGATCTCGCCGTCGGATCCAGCGACGCCGTCGTGCTCACCGGTGAGCTCTCGGAGTTGCTGGGCCGAACCGTGTCTCCGGTCGAGTTCTGGCAGTACCCGACGATCAACGCGCTGGCCCGGTTCCTGACCGGCGGTGAGGTCGAGGCCGTCGCGGAGGTGTCGCCCACCCGGCGTGTCTCCGACGACGCGATCGCCGTCATCGGGCTCGGTGTGCGCTATCCCGGCGGCGGCGACGACATCCATGGCGCCGACGACCTGTGGGAGTTCCTGGTCGACGGCCGCTCCGCGGTCAGCCAGGTGCCACCCACCCGGTGGTCCTGGTACGACGACGGCTCCCCGGAGGGCGCCGCCGCGCTGGCGGGCACGACGCGCTGGGGTTCGTACCTGTCCGGCATCGACGAGTTCGACGCGGACTATTTCGAGATCTCGCCGAGCGAGGCCGACAAGATGGACCCCCAGCAGCGGCTGCTGCTGGAGGTCACCCACGAGGCGCTCGAGCACGCCGGGATCCGGCCGGAGTCGCTGCGCCACACCCAGACCGGCGTATTCGTCGGCGCATGCCTCGGCGAGTACGGCGTGATGGCGTCCAAGGAACTGGGCGAGGTCAACGCGTACTCCGGCACCGGCGGAGCGCTGAGCATCATCGCCAACCGGGTGTCCTACTACTACGACCTGCGCGGTCCGTCGGTCACCGTCGACACCGCGTGCTCGTCGTCGCTGGTCGCGATCCACCTCGCCTGCCAGAGCCTGCGCACCGGGGATTCCGACGTCGCGCTGGCCGGCGGCGTCAACGTGATCCTCTCGCCCGCGGTCACGCGCAGCTTCGATCAGGCCCAGGCGATGTCGCAGTCCGGCCGCTGCCACGCCTTCGACGCCCGCGCCGACGGCTTCGTGCGCGGCGAGGGCTGCGGTGTCGCGGTGCTCAAGCGCCTGTCGGACGCCCAGCGCGACGGCGACCGGGTGCTGGCCGTGGTCCGCGGGTCCGCGGTCAACCAGGACGGCCGGTCCAACGGGCTGATGGCGCCGAACCCCGCCGCGCAGATGGCGGTGCTGCGGTCGGCCTATGCGTCGGCCGGTGTGGAGACCCGCGAGGTGGACTACATCGAGGCGCATGGCACCGGGACGCTGCTCGGCGACCCGATCGAGGCGCGCGCGCTCGGCAGTGTGCTGGGCCGCGGCCGGTCCGCCGATGCGCCGCTGCTGATCGGCGCGATCAAGTCGAACCTCGGTCACACCGAGGCCGCCGCCGGGATCGCAGGCTTCGCCAAGACCGTGCTCGCGTTGCAGCACGGCCGCATCCCGGCCAACCTGGACTACCAGAAGCCCAATCCGCACATCCCGTTCGACAACCTGCGGTTGAAGGTCGTCGACGAGATCACCGAGTGGGCGCCCGAGGGTCGTCCGCGGGTGGCAGGCGTGTCGTCGTTCGGCTTCGGCGGCACCAACGCCCACGTGGTGCTAGAGCAGGCGCCCGAGCAGGTCGAGTCGGACGTCTCCGCCGCCGAGATCGCCGCACCCGCGGTGACGACGCTGGTGGTCTCCGGTAAGTCGGCACAGCGCGTGGCGACCACCGCCGGAGCGCTCGCCGAGTGGATGGCCGGTGCGGGCGCCAACGTCCCGTTGCACCAGATCGCGCACTCCCTGAACCACCACCGCGCCCAGCACAGCAAGTTCGCGACGGTGTGCAGCCGCGACCGGGCCGGTGCGCTGGCCGGGCTGCAGGCGCTGGCCGCCGGCCGCACGGCACCCGGGGTGGTGACCCCGCATCAGGGTGCGTGCCGTCCCGGGACGGTGTTCGTGTACTCCGGGCAGGGTTCGCAGTGGACGGGCATGGGTCGCCGGCTGCTCGCCGACGAACCCGCGTTCGCCGCGGCGATCGCCGAGCTGGAACCGGTGTTCGTCGAACAGGTCGGCTTCTCGCTGCAGCAGATCATCGCCGGCGGCCAGACCGTCACCGGCATCGACCGCATCCAGCCCGTACTGGTCGGCATGCAGCTGGCATTGACCGAGCTGTGGCGCTCCTACGGGGTGCATCCCGACGCCGTGATCGGGCATTCGATGGGTGAGGTCGCCGCCTCGGTGGTGGCCGGCGCGCTGTCGGTCGCCGACGGGCTGAAGGTCATCGCGACCCGCTCCAAGCTGATGTCGCGGCTGTCCGGGCAGGGCGCGATGGCGCTCATCGAGCTCGACCCCGACGCCGCCACCGAGCTGATCGCCGACTATCCGGACGTCACGCTCGCGGTGTACGCCTCACCGCGCCAGACCGTGATCGCCGGCCCGCCCGATCAGGTGGACGCCGTCATCGCCGCGGTGTCGGCGCAGGACCGGCTGGCCCGCCGCATCGAGGTCGACGTGGCCTCGCACCATCCGACCATCGACCCGATCCTGCCCGAGCTGCGCGAGGCGCTGCGGGGGCTGCGGCCGATGGCGCCGAACATCCCGATCGTGATCACCACCCGCGAACACGACGGCCCGGAGCCGGTGTTCGACGCCGACTACTGGGTCGACAACCTGCGCAACCCGGTGCGGTTCGAGCAGGCCGTCACTGCCGCGGGCGCCGAGCTGGGCACTTTCGTCGAGGTCAGCCCGCACCCGCTGCTGACCTACGGCATCAGCGACACGCTGGGCACCACGCATCACCACGCCGTGCCGACACTGCTGCGTGAGACCGACGGCAAGGGCGACGAAGCCGCTGACGAGACTTTGTCGTTCCACACGAACCTGAACAGCACGTTCACCAGCAAGCCGCCGGTCGCCGAGCACGGACCCGAACCGCATGTGTCGTTGCCCGCCACCCCGTGGCACCACACCAAGCACTGGGTCGCGCCCGCGAAGTCGGACCGGCGCGGGCCGTCGGCGCCGCAGCCGGGCACCCTGCTCGGGGACCTGACCTCGGTGGCCACCAGTCCACCGACGCACCTGTGGCAGGCCCGGCTGGTGCGCGAGGCGAAGCCGTACCCCGGTTTCCACCGCATCCAGGGTGTCGAGGTGGTGCCGATGTCGGTGCTGCTGCACACGCTGATCGAGGCCGCGTCCGAGGCGAGCGCGACGGCCGGTGCGACCGCGCTGTCCGACATCCGCTTCGACCGTCCCGTCGTCGTGGACCAGTCGCAGGTGATCCAGGTGGTCGCCCACGGTGACTCGGTCACGATGGCGTCCGCGCCAGACGCCGACGCCGCGGCGAACCGCTGGGTGCGCCACGCCGCCGGGCGGATCGCGGTGACCCGGCCCGTTGTCGACGTCACCGACGTGGACATCACCGGTGCCACCGACTACGACCGGGCGACCGTCGAAGCGCTCCAGTCCAAGTGGGGCGTCGAAGGCCAGCCCTTCCCGTGGAGCATCGAGAGCTGCCGCGCCACCCGCGACGGCGTGGTCGCCACGGTCCGCTGGCAGGACGGGTCCGCGGTCGCGCTGCTCGACGCCGCGGTGCAGGTCGCGCGCCTCGCCGACATCGAGGACGACCGTCTGCTCGTCCCGGCCGCCGTGGACGGCCTGTCCGTGGCCGGTGAGTTCACCGTGTCGACCGGAAGCGCGTCGACCGGAACCGTGACAGTGCGACGCCGCCAGGACGGCGGCTCGACGTCCGGGGACCTGGTGCTCGACGTGTCGGTCACCGTGCCCGGCGACAGCACCCGGGTCGACATCGCCGGGCTGCGCTACGTCGACGTCCAGGCCGGACCGTCCGAGTCCGCACCCGCGGACCCGCGATCGGTCGCCCACCAGCTCGACTGGCAGCCGTGGACCGCGCCGTCGACCACCGCCACGGGCACCACGGTCGCGGTGCTCGGCAGCGGGCCCACCGCGACCGCGCTGCGCGACGCGCTGCCGGCCCACGGATTCACCGCGGCCGACGAGGCGAGCGCGCAGACCGTGGTGTACGTGCCCGACGCCGATCCGGCCGACGAGAACGACCTCGCCGCCGCGGCCCGCTACTCCGGCGAGGTGGCCGCGCTGGTCACCCGGCTGGCCGGCCGCACCGACGAGCACCGGCTGTGGATCGTCACCGAAGGGGTGCGTGACGCCGAGACCGACGAGTCGCTGCGGCAGAGCTGCCTGTGGGGTATCGCCGGCGTCGTCGGCGCCGAACAACCCCAGCTGTGGGGCGGTCTGGTCGACATCACCGCGGGCGAGCCGCTCGACGCGGTCGTGAGCGCGCTCGCGACGGTTCTGCCGACCGCGGCCAAGTCGGTGCTGTCGCTGCGCGGCGGCGAGTTCTTCGCCCCGGAGCTGGCCCCGATCACGGCCGACCCGGTGCGGGAGCCGTTGCGCTGCCGTCCCGACGGTGCCTACCTGATCACCGGCGGCCTCGGTGCGCTCGGCCTGGTCACCGCAGACTGGCTCGCCGACCGCGGCGCCCGGCGCGTCATCCTGGCCGGCCGCACGGCGCTGCCGCCGCGGCGACAGTGGGACGCCGACGATCTCGACGCCGACACGCGGCGCAAGATCGCCGCCGTGCGCGCGCTGGAGAGTCGCGGCGTCGCCGTCGAACTCGCGCCGCTGGACATCGGATCGCGCGACGCCGTCGAGGCGTGGCTGGCGCGGCGCGACGAACAGGGCGCGCCGCCGGTGCGCGGTGTCGTGCACGGTGCCGGGCTGACCGACAGCCAGCTGCTCACCGATATCGACGACGAGCGGTTGCGCCGCACCCTGTGGCCGAAGGTCGCGGGCGCGCAGGTGCTGCACGAGGTGTTCCCGGTCGACGCCGTCGACTTCTTCTATCTGACCGCGTCGGCGGGCACGGTGTTCGGCGTCCCCGGACAGGGCGCGTACGCCGCGGGCAACGCGTACCTCGACGGGCTGGCCCGCGCGCGGGCCCGGCAGGGTGGCGTGACCGCGAGCCTGGACTGGGTCGCCTGGCGCGGACTGGGATTCGGCTCCGACGCTCAGGTCGTCATCGACGAGCTGGAAAGGCAGGGCTCGCGCCCGGTCGCCCCGGCCGAGGCGTTCGCCGCGTGGGAGTACGCGAGCCGGTTCGACATCGCCCACGTGGTGATGGCACCAACGCCAGCCGGCGGGGACAGCGGGGAGTCCGAGGACAGCGAGGCCCGCACGCCGGAGCGGAACTGGTCGCAGATGTCGGCCGAGGACGTGCTGGCCGAGCTCGAGGACGGCCTGCGCGCCATCCTGGCCACCGAGCTGAGGATCTCCGACGACGAGGTGGACTCCGACCGGCCGCTGGCCGAGATGGGCCTGAACTCGGTGATGGCGATGTCGATCCGCCGCGAGGTGGAACGGCTGGCCGGTATCGAACTGTCGGCGACGATGCTGTGGAACTACCCGACCATCGGTGCGCTGGCCGCTTACCTGGCTGAGAAGGTGGCGCCGCAGGCACAGGCGGGTGGAGACACCGGTGACGACGCGGGCGATGGGGACGATTCCGGCGGCAGCCTGCTCGATTCGCTGTTCGACAGCGTCGAGAACTGAAATTTCTCAAATCGGGCTCTCAGGAGAGACCATGTCGGGGGCGTCGCGTTTGGGTTGAGTAGTGGACATGAAGGTGGGAGTGGGATGTTGGGAGCGATTCTGTGATGGCCGACTCGGTGACACTGTCTGAAGCATCCATCCCGGCGATACTCGCCGAACGCGCGCGGACGCAACCGGATGACATCGCCTACACGTTCGTCGACTACGAGGCCGATCCGTCCGGCCCCACGGAGAGCCTGACCTGGGCCGAGGTGCACGAGCGGGTGCAGATCGTCGCCGAGAAGCTCGCCACACTGGGCTCGCCGGGTGACCGCGCCGTGATCCTGGCGCCGCAGAGCCTGGAGTACATCGTCGGCTTCCTCGGGGCCATCGCCGCCGGCTTCGTCGCGGTGCCGCTGTCGATGCCGCAGACCCGCCACCACGACGAGCGGGTGACCGGCGCGATGGCCGATTCGACACCGGTGGTCGTGCTGACCACGTCCGCGGTCGTCGACGACGTCCGCAAGTACGGGCAGGCCGACCCGAAGCAGCGGCCGCCGAAGTTCCTCGAGGTCGACACCCTGGATTTCGACTCGCCGCCCAAGACCACGGCGCCGGCGTCGCTGCCCAAGACCGCCTACCTGCAGTACACCTCGGGTTCGACCCGGCGTCCCGCCGGTGTGGTGGTGACCCACAAGAACGTCGCGACCAACCTCGAGCAGCTGCTCACCGACTACTACGAGAGCTACCCCGACGGTCCGCCTGCGGACACCACGATCGTGTCGTGGCTGCCCTTCTATCACGACATGGGACTGATCGTCGGGGTGTTCATCCCGATGACGCTGGGCCGTCCCGCGGTGCTGATGAGTCCGGTCGCCTTCATGATGAAGCCGGCCCGCTGGATGCAGCAGCTGGGCTCGCATCCGAGTGCGTTCACCGCCGCCCCGAACTTCGCGTTCGAGCTCGCCGTCAAGCGCACCACCGACGAGGACCTCGCGGGCAAGGACCTCAGCACCGTCGTGGTGATGATCAACGGCGCCGAACGGGTGCACGGCAGCACCGTGCGCCGCTTCAACGAGCGCTTCGCCGCGTTCGGCCTCCCCGCCGCCGCGATGCGGCCGTCGTACGGCCTGGCCGAGGCCACCGTGTACGTCGCGGCCTCGGCGGGCGGGCGCCCGCCGACGTCGGCGCGCTTCGACACCGAGAAGCTGGCCGCCGGCCACGCCGAGCCCTCCGCCGATGACGGCGGCACCGAGCTGATCGGCTGCGGTGCGCCGCGCTCGACGACCGCGCGGGTGGTCGACCCGGACACCGCCGTCGAGAACCCGGCGGGCAAGATCGGCGAGATCTGGCTGCACGGCGAGCACGTCGCGGCGGGCTACTGGCACAACCCGCAGCTGTCGGAGTTGTTCGCCGCGCAGCTCTCCGAACCCACCGCGGGCACCCCGAAGGGGCCGTGGCTGCGCACCGGCGACCTCGGGGTGATGTTCGACGACGAGCTCTACATCATCGGCCGGATCAAGGACCTGCTGATCGTCGACGGGCGCAACCACTATCCCGACGACATCGAGGCCACCGTCGCCGAGTACACCGGCGGCCGGGTCGCCGCGGTGTCAGTGCCCGACGAGGCCACCGAGCGGCTGGTCGTGATCGCCGAGCTGAAGAAGCAGATCGAGCAGTCCACGCTGGACGCGCTCAAGCAGCAGGTCACCGCCGCGATCTCGCAGACGCACAGTGTGCGGCTGTCCGACTTCGTGCTGGTGCCGCCCGGCTCGCTGCCGCTGACCACCAGCGGCAAGGTGCGCCGCGCGTCCAGCGTCGAGCTGTACCGCAACGACAAGTTCAGCCGACTGGACGCCAATACATGACCTCAGCCCTCGACGAGGCTGCTGTTCGTCGGTGGTTGGTCGACTATCTGGTCACGAACAACGGTTGCAGTCCCGCAGACATCGAGCGCGGCGCGTCGATGCACGACCTCGGCGTGGGGTCGCGTGACGCCGTCGTGCTCACCGGCGTGCTGTCGGAGTTCCTCGGCAGGCCGGTGTCGCCGGTGGACTTCTGGCAGTACCCGACCGTGGACTCGCTGGCGAAGTTCCTGACCGGCGGCGAGGTCGAACCCGTCGACGTCGGTGGCGCCGCCGGCGAGCTGGCCCGGCCCGCCGGGATGGACGAGCCGATCGCGGTGATCGGGCTGGGTTGCCGGTTCCCGGGCGGACCGGATCTCGACGGCAACATCGAAGGGCCCGACGCGTACTGGGACTTCCTGACCGAGGGCCGCTCCTCGGTGCGTGAAGTGCCCGAGGACCGCTGGACCTGGCTCGACGACGGCACCCCCGAAGGGTCCGCGGCGCTGGCCGCGACCACGAAATGGGGCTCGTATCTGCGCGACCTCGACGCGTTCGACGCCGAGTTCTTCGAGATCATCCCGCGCGAGGCCGCCCGGATGGACCCCCAGCAGCGGCTGCTGCTCGAGGTCACCCACGAGGCGCTCGAACACGCCGGGATTCCGGCGGACTCCCTGGCCGAGACCCGTACCGGTGTGTTCGCCGGGGCGGGCGCCGGCGACTACGGGCAGATGGGCGCGACCGATCTCGGCGGCATCGACGCCTGGTACGGCACCGGCAGTTCGATCAGCATCATCGCCAACCGGGTGTCCTACTACTTCGACCTGCGCGGCCCGTCGGTCACCGTCGACACCGCGTGCTCGTCGTCGCTGGTCGCGATCCATCTGGCCGTCCAGAGCCTGCGCACCGGCGACTCGGACCTGGCGTTGGCCGCCGGGGTGAATCTGCTGCTGTCGCCGGCGGGCACCCGAAGCCTGGACCAGGCCGAGGCGATGTCGCCGACGGGGCAGTGCCACGCGTTCGACGCCGCCGCCGACGGCTTCGTGCGCGGCGAGGGCTGCGGCGTCGCGGTGCTCAAGCGGCTGTCGGACGCGCTGCGTGACGGCGACCGGGTGCTCGCGGTGATCCGCGGGTCCGCGGTGAACCAGGACGGCCGGTCCAACGGGCTGATGGCGCCGAACCCGTCGGCGCAGATCGCGGTGCTGCGTGCCGCGTACGCCGCCGCCGGGGTGAACCCGCGCGAGGTCGACTACGTCGAGGCACACGGCACGGGCACCCTGCTCGGCGATCCGATCGAGGCGCGCGCGCTGGGCACCGTGCTCGGCAAGGGTCGCGCGGCTGATTCTCCGCTGCTGGTCGGCGCCGTGAAGACCAACCTGGGCCACCTGGAGGCCGCCGCGGGTATCGCCGGGTTCGCCAAGGCGGTGCTGGCGTTGCAGCATCACCGGATCCCGGGCAACCGCGGCTACCAGAGCCCGAACCCGCACATCCCGTTCGACAAACTGCGCCTGCGGGTGGTCGACGAGCACACCGACTGGGCCCCGGCGGGCAGGCCGCGGCGTGCCGGGATCTCGTCGTTCGGGTTCGGCGGCACCAACGCCCACGTGGTCATCGAGCAGGCCCCGGTGCTACCGCCCGCCCAGGACGAGGATCCGGACCCCGCGGTGACGACGCTGGTGGTGTCGGGCAAGTCGGCCGAGCGCATCGCCGCGCAGGCCGCGTCGCTGGCCACCTGGATGGCCGGCTCCGACCTGTCGCCGGCCCAGATCGCCCACACCCTGAACCACCACCGTGCCCAGCACGCGAAGTTCGCGACCGTCGTGGCGCGCGACAAGGCCGCCGCGATCGCCGGGCTGACCGCGCTGGCCGCCGGCCAGTCCGCGCCGGGCGTGGTGCCCGCAGCGGCGGGCACACCGAAGCCGGGCACCGTGTTCGTGTACTCGGGACAGGGCTCGCAGTGGCCCGGGATGGCCCGCCGGCTGCTCACCGACGAACCCGCGTTCGCCCGGGCGATCGACGAGATCGAGCCGTTGTTCGCCGAGCACGTGGGCTTCTCGTTGCGCGACATCCTCGCCGACGGCGCGCAGCTGCACGGTGACGCGCAGGTGCAGCCGGTGCTGATGGGGCTGCAGCTGGCGCTGACCGAGCTGTGGCGCTCGCACGGGGTGCATCCCGACGCGGTGATCGGGCACTCGATGGGCGAGGTCACCGCGGCCGTGGTGGCCGGTGCGCTCAGCGTGGCCGACGGGCTGAAGGTGATCGCGGCGCGTTCGTCGATCATGTCGCGGCTGGCCGGTCAGGGTGCGGTCGCCCTGCTGCACGTCGAGGCCGACGAGTGCGAGGGGTTGATCGCCGGGCAGCCGAGCGTCGAGATCGCCGGCTACCTGTCGCCGCGCCAGACCGTGATCGCGGGGCTGCCCGACGAGGTCGACGCCGTGATCGCGACCGTCACGTCGCTGAACACGTTCGCCCGCCGGGTGAACATGGTGGTGGCATCGCACACCGCGCTGATGGAGCCGGTGCTCGGCGACATCAGGGACGCGCTGGCCGGGATCGAACCCAACGTGCCGACGCTGCCGTTCCTGTCCACCGTCGCCGAACCGCATCCGATGCCGGTGCTCGACGCCGACTACTGGGTGGCCAACGTGCGCCGCCCGGTCCGGTTCAGCCAGGCCGTCACCGCCGCGGCGGCCGAGCACGGCACCTTCGTCGAGATCACCCCGCACGCGATCCTCGGGCAGGCGATCCGCGACATCCTCGACGATGCACCCGAATACCGCGTGCTGGGCACCCTGGCCCGCGACACCGACGACACGGTTGCGTTCCACGCGAGCCTGAACGCGACCCACACCTCGCGGCCACCGCACACCCCGCACGGGCCGGAACCGCACGCCGTGCTGCCGATCACGCCGTGGCACCACACCCGGCACTGGGTCGAGGTCCGCCCGCCGCGCCGCGGCGGGGGAGCGCGTCCCGGCGCGCTGCCGCCCGGCAGCCAAGTGCCGCCGCAGTGGTTCTGCGACCTCACCTGGCCGGCCAAACCCCTTGCCGGGCAGGCGGATTCGTCGGACGCCGCGCGATGGCTGGTGGTCGGCGACGACGAGCTGGCAGCCGAGATGAGCGCGCTGGGCGCGCCGGTCACCACCGGCGGGCCGGACGATCTCGGCGACGCGACACATGTGCTCTACGCACCTGCGGTCAGCGACGACCTCGGCTACGAACTGTTCGAGACCGGCCGCGCGCTCGCGACCACCGCGGCCAAGGCCGCCACCGGATCCGGGACGGCGCCGCGGCTGTACCTGTTGACCCGCAACGCCCAGCCGGTCGAGGTCGGCGACCGCGCGGATGCCGCGCAGGCCGTGCTGTGGGGCCTGGGCCGCACGCTGGCGCTGGAGCACCCCGAGATCTGGGGGGCGGTCATCGACACCGACGCCTCGGTGCCCGCGGTCGTCGCGGCACGCTGGGTGCTCGCCGAAGCCCACACCGGTGACGGCGAGGACCAGGTCGTCTACCGCGCGGGCGCGCGCCGGGTGGCCCGGCTGGTGCATGCGCTGCCGCCCGCGCCCACGGGGGCGACGACGCTCGATCCCGACGGCTCGCACCTGGTCGTCGGCGCCACCGGCAACATCGGCCCCGGGCTGATCGAGCAGCTCGCCGCAATGGGCGCCAAGACCGTCGTCGCGGTGTCCCGCAACCCCGGCGACCGCCTCGCCGAGCTGACGGCGCGGCTGGCCGCGACCGGCACGAAGGTGGTGACCGCCGCCGCCGACGCCGCCGACGAGGCGTCGCTGCGCACCGTGTTCGACCGCTTCGGCGCCGATCTGCCCCCGCTGAAGGGCGTGTATCTGGCGGCGATGAGCGGTGGACCGGTCACGCTGGACGAGATGACCCACGACGACGTCGTCGCGATGTTCCGGCCCAAGCTGGACGCGGCCGCGGTCGCCCACCGGCTGTCGCTGCGGCACCCGGTCGAGCAGTTCGTGCTGTTCTCGTCGATCTCCGGGGTGCTCGGGTCGCGCTGGCTCGCGCACTACGCCGCGACCACCACCTTCCTCGACACCTTCGCGTTCGCGCGCCGCGCCGCCGGCCTGCCCGCGGTGGCGATCGACTGGGGGCTGTGGAAGTCGCTGGCCGACGTGCAGACCGGGTTCGAGGCCCAGGCCACCCAGGAGTCGGGACTGACCCCGATGGACGACGACGTCGCGATCACCGCGCTGCGCTCGTTCATCGGCCCGCAAGCCCCGGCCCGCGCCACCGTGGTCGCGGCGGACTGGCAGCGACTGGCCGCGGCATATCACACCCGCGCGCAGCTGCACATCCTCGACGACCTGCTCGCCGGCGAAGATCCCGCACCGACGTTGACCGGTGACACGAAGTTTCGCCAGGAGCTGAAGGAGACCGAGCCGGCCCGCCGCGTGGAACTGCTCACCGAATTCGTGATCTCGCAGGTCGCGGCCGCGATGGGGCTGAAGTCGGCGCACACCCTCGACCCGACGGTCGGATTCTTCCAGTTCGGAATGGATTCGCTGATGAGCGTAACGTTGCAGCGCTCGCTGAGCGAAAGCCTCGGGGAGGCGCTGCCCGCATCGGTCGTGTTCGACTATCCGACCGTGGAAGCGCTCACCGATTATCTGGCGTCGGTGCTGCCTGAGATAATCGAGACCGCCGGGACCCAGGGTGGGGAAGTCATCAGCGACGCGGCTGGTGACGTGTACGACGACCTCGCCGAAGACGAGCTGCTGGCGAGACTGTCGGAAAGATTGAGTTGACTGAGATGACTGCTGCGTCAGGTACCCCCGCATCGCCGGATCGCCGGGCGATCATCACCGAGGCGCTCCGCAAGATCGACGACCTGACGGCTCGCCTCGCGGCCGCCGAGAAGGCCGAGACCGAACCGATCGCGGTGGTCGGCATCGGCTGCCGGCTGCCGGCGGGCGTCGAGGACCCAGACGCGTTCTGGCGGTTCCTGTCCGACGGCGGCAACGGCGTCATCCGGGTGCCCGCCGACCGGTGGGACGCCGACGAGTACTACTCGCCCGACTACTCGGTGCCCGGCACCATCTGCAACCGCGAGGGCGGCTTCCTGACGTCGTGGCAGCCCGACGAATTCGACGCCGAGTTCTTCTCGATCGCGCCCCGTGAGGCGGCCGCGATGGACCCGCAGCAGCGGCTTCTGCTCGAGGTCGCCTGGGAGGCGCTGGAGAACGCCGGGATCAACCCGCGCACCCTGCGTGGTTCGGCGACCGGTGTGTTCATCGGCCTGACGACCAACGACTACTACCACTCGGTCGTCGGCAAGCTGCGGCCCGAGGACATCGATCCGTACATCCCGTTCGGCAACGCGCCGAACTTCGCCGCAGGCCGGCTGTCCTACTTCCTGGGTGTACGCGGCCCGGCGGTCGTCAGCGACACCGCGTGCTCGTCGTCGCTGGTGTCGATCCATCTGGCCTGTCAGAGCCTGCGCCGCGGCGAGAGCGACCACGCGCTGGCCGCCGGCGTGAACCTGATCCTGTCGCCGGAGAACAACATCGCCTGCTCGCGCTGGGGCATGCTGGCCCCGGACGGCCTGTGCAAGACCTTCGACGCCGACGCCAACGGCTACGTCCGCAGCGAGGGCGCCGGCGTGGTCGTGCTCAAGCGGCTCTCCGATGCGCTGCGCGACGGTGACCGGGTGCTCGCCGTGGTCCGCGGTTCGGCGGTCAACCAGGACGGCGCCAGCAGCGGGCAGACGGTGCCCAACGGCCCGGCTCAGCAGGAGCTGATGCGCAAGGCGTTGCAGACGGCCCGGCTGGAGCCGTCGGACATCGACTACATCGAGGCGCACGGCACCGGCACGTCGCTGGGCGACCCGATCGAACTCGATGCGCTCTCGGCCGTGTACGGCGACCGCAAGGATTCCGCACCGCTGGTGCTCGGTTCGGTGAAGACCAACCTCGGCCACCTGGAGTCCGCCGCCGGCGTCACCGGGTTCATCAAGACCGTGCTGTCGGTGCACCACGGTGAGATCCCGCGCCAGCTGCACTTCAAGAAGCTGACCCCGCAGGCGGGTGAAGGCGCGTCGAAGTTCCGCATCGCCACCGAGCATCTGGACTGGCCGGCCCTGAAGCGTCCGCGCCGGGCCGCGGTGTCCTCGTTCGGTGTCAGCGGCACCAACGCGCACATCGTGATCGAGCAGGCGCCTGCGGTGCAGGTGGCTGAACCTCTGGAAAGCTCGGTGCCGCAACCGGTTCCGCCGGTCAGCACGCTGGTGGTCAGCGGTAAGACCCCGGCGCGCATCGCATCGCTGGCCGGCCGGCTCGCCGACTGGCTGCAGAGCCCGGAGGCCGCCGGGGTCGGCTTGGCCGACGTCGCCGACACGCTCAACCATCGCCGCGCCCAGCACACCCGGTTCGCGACCGTCGTCGCCGCGGACCGCGACCAGGCCGTCGCCGGGCTGCGCGCGCTCGCCGGCGGGTACCCGGCCCCGGGCGTGGTCGGCCCGAACGATCCGGCGCTGGGCGCGGGCACGGTGTTCCTCTACTCCGGACAGGGCTCGCAGTGGGCCGGCATGGGTAAGCGGCTGCTCGCCGACGAACCCGCTTTCGCCGCCGCCGTCGACGAGCTCGAACCCGACTTCCTCGCTCAGGTGGGCTTCTCCCTGCGCGACGTGCTGACCTCCGGGGAGACGGTGGTCGGCATCGACCGGATCCAGCCGGTGCTGGTCGGTGTGCAGCTCGCACTGACCGCGCTGTGGCGGTCCTACGGAGTCACCCCCGATGCGGTGATCGGCCATTCGATGGGTGAGGTCACCGCCGCGGTGGTGTCCGGCGCGCTGAGCACCGCCGACGGGCTGAAGGTGATCGCGACCCGGTCGCGGCTGATGAAGCGGCTGTCCGGGCAGGGCGCGATGGCGCTGCTCGAGCTCGACGCCGACGCCGCCGACAAGCTGATCGCCGGCTACGACGGACTGACCGTGGCGGTGTACGCGTCGGCGCACCAGACGGTGATCGCGGGCCCGCCCGACCAGGTGGACGCCGCGATCGCGGTCGTCGACGCCCAGGACAGGCTGGCCCGGCGCGTCGACGTCGACGTCGCGTCGCACCACCCGATCGTCGACCCGATCCTGGCGGATCTGCGGTCCGAGCTGGCGGGCCTGACGCCGCGCACCCCGACCACGCCGATCATCGTGACCACCGACGGCCGCCCGACCGACGGCTCGTGTGTCTTCGACGCCGACCACTGGGTCGCCAACCTGCGCAACCCGGTGCGGTTCGCCCGTGCGGTCGCGACCGCCGGCCAGGACAACTCGATCTTCGTCGAGGTCAGCCCGCACCCGCTGCTGGCCTACGCGATCAAGGACACCCTCGAGGACAAGCCGCACCGCAACCTGCCGACGCTGCAGCGCGATGCCAACGACACCGTCACGTTCCACACCAACTTGAACGCGACGCACACGGCCCGCCCGCCGAAGACGCCGCAGCGCGGCGCGCGAGTGGCGCTGCCGACGACACCGTGGCATCACGCCCACCACTGGATCCAGCACACCGTGCAGCCGGACGCCGCGCGGCCGGGCGGAACCGATGTGCCGGTCGCCGAGGGCGAGAAGCACGAGTGGTTCCACCAGCTGAGCTGGCCGGTGCGGGAGCTGCCGCAGGGCGGCACCGACGTGCCGTGGCTGGTGTTCGCCGACGACGCCGCCGGCCTGGCCGAGCTGCTCGGACCCGGGTCGCGGGTGCTGCCGCTGTCGGTACTCGACGACGGCGGTGAGATCGGCGCGGCCCTGTCCGGAGTTCAGCACGTCGCCTACGTGCCTGCCACCGAGGCCGCGCGCTTCGACGCCGCACCGAGCTACCGGACGTTCGGTCAGCTGCGCCGCCTCGTCGTCGCGCTGGCCGGGACCGCGGAGGCACCTCGACTGTTCATCGTCACGCGCAACGCCCAACCGGTCGCCGACGGTGACCGCGCCAACCCCGCGCATGCGGTGCTGTGGGGGCAGGGCCGCACGCTGGCGCTGGAGCATCCCGAGTTCTGGGGCGCTCTGGTCGACGTCGACGAGAGTCTGCCCGCCGAACTGCTCGCGCAGTACCTGCGTGCCGAGGCCGCCGCGCTCGACGCCCCCGGACGTGACGACCAGGCCGTCTACCGCGCCGGGGAGCGCCGGGTCCCGCGGCTGGAGCCGCGCCCGCTGCCCGCGGTGCCGCTGACGCGGCTGGAGAACGGAACCAGCCACCTGGTGATCGGTGCGACCGGCAACGTCGGCCCGTACCTGATCCGCCAGCTCGCCGAGATGGGCGCCTCGACCGTCGTCGCGGCGTCCCGGCGCGGCGGGGGACTGGCCGACCTGGCCGCGGAGCTCGCCGAACGCGGCACCACGTTGGTCGAGGTCGCCGCCGACGCGGCCGACGAGGCATCGATGGCCGCGGTGTTCGCCCGCTTCGGCGCCGATCTGCCGCCGCTGGAAGGCATCTACCTGGCGTCGCTGGCCGGCGGTGAGGCGCTGCTCGCGGACATGACCGACGACGACCTGAGCCCGATGTTCCGGTCCAAGGTCGACGCCGCGGCGGTGCTGCACAAGCTGTCGCTACGCACCCCGGTGCGCCGGTTCGTGCTGTTCTCGTCGATCACCGGGCTGCTCGGTTCGCGCGCGGTGGCGCACTACACCGCGGCCAATGCGTTCGCCGATGCGTTCGCCTATGCGCGGCGCGCACTCGGGCTGCCCGCGACGGTCGTCGACTGGGGCCTGTGGAAGTCGTGGGCCGATGCACAGCCGCAGATGAAGGCGGCCGGGCTGGAACCGATGCCCAACGACGTCGCGATCAGGATGCTGCCCGCGGTGCTCAGCCCGGACGCCGCCCTGCAGACCGTGGTGGCCGGCGCCGACTGGGGCCGGCTGGCTGAGGCGTACCGGATGCGTGCCGCGGTCAAGGTGCTCGACCATCTGGTCGGGGCGCCGGGGGACACCGCCGACCTGGACGCCGTCGCGGCCCCGTCGTGGGGCACCGTCCTCGGCGACGAGGCCGACGGCTCCGGGCACGACCGCCTGTGGCGGGCCCGGCTGGTTCCCGGCGAGCGGTCCTACCCGGTCGCGCACCGGGTCCGCGGAGTCGAGGTCGTCCCGGTCTCGGTGGTGCTGCAGACGCTTTCGGCTGCGGCGAGCCGACTGGACACGGACGGTTCGACCGCTGCGGTGGGTGACGTGCGGTTCGAGTACCCGATCGTCGCCGACCAGCCGAAGGTCGTCCACGTGACGTTCGACAAGGGGACGGCCGGCGGCGTGCTGACGGTGTGGTCCAGCGCGGCCCCCGACACCGCCGAGCAGCGTTGGACGCGGCACGCCAGTGCCCGGCTGGCCGAGGTTCCCGCCGGGGCCGTCACCGGCGATCAGACGGTCAGCGGCAAGGAGTTCGACGGTCCGGCGATCGCGCAGATGCAGCGCGCGTGGGGCGTCGAAGGTCAGCCGTTCGACTGGACCGTCGCCCACTGTGCGGCCACGGTCGCCGGTGCCCGGGCCGACGTCACGCTGCCGGAGTCGACCCAATCGCCCGCCGCAGCGCTGGTCGACGCGGCCGTGCACGTCGCGCGTCTGGCCGACGCCGACAATGCGCAACTGCTGCTGCCCGCGGGCGCCGAGACCCTCTCGGTCGCCGGTCAGGTCGGCACCACCGCCGTGGTCGAGGCGTTCGCCCGCCGGGAGGGCGGTCCTGCCCTCGTGGTCGACGTCCTGGTCAAGGGCGCCGACGGCAGCACCTGGGTCGACATCCGCGGGCTCACCTACGCGCCCGTCGAGTCGGCGCCCGCCCCGGTCGCCGACGAGAACGGCGCCGTGGCAACCGAGTTCATCGACTGGACCACGATGAACCGCCGGCAGACCGTCGCGGAGCTGCGCACCCGGCTGCGCGCGATCCTGGCGCGCGAGCTCGGGATGCCCGACGATGCCGTCGACGTCGAGATGGCGTTCCCCGAACTGGGGCTGGACTCGATGATGGCGATGAACCTGCTGCGCGACGCCAAGCAGTTGGTCCGTATCGACCTGTCCGCGACCATGTTGTGGAACCACCCGTCCATCGCGCAGCTGTCGGACTTCGTCGCCGACCTGCTGGCACCTGCGCAACAGGCCGCCGAGGAAGCCGAACCGGAGGTTCCCGAGGGTTCCGAAGACGACGAGTCCGACTCGTTCGGCTTGCTGGACGAGCTGTTCGACAGCATCGAATCTGATTCCGTCGAGTCGGCGAGCGCCGGCAGTGAGGGCGCCAACTGATGAAAACCACGTTCGACCGGATCTCGGCGATGTCGGGTGAGCAGCGCGACAAGCTCACCGAGCAGTTCGAGAAGGCCTCCCGCGTCGCCGCCGCCGAGCCGATCGCCGTCGTCGGCATGGGTTGCCGGTTCCCCGGCGGGGCCACCGATCCGGACAAGTACTGGAAGCTGCTGGAATCCGGCACCAACGCGGTCACCGAGGTGCCCGCCGACCGCTGGGACGGCGACGCCTACTACGACCCCGACCCGATGGCGCCGGGCCGGATGCCGTCGAAGTGGGGCGCCTACATCGACGACATGCAGGGGTTCGACGCCGAGTTCTTCGGCATCACACCGCGCGAGGCCGCCGCGATGGACCCGCAGCAGCGGGTGGTCCTCGAGGTCGCCTATGAGGCGCTGGAGAACGCCGGACTGGCACCCGAGGCCGTCGGCGAGGTCCGCGGCGCGGTGATGCTCGGCGTCTACTACAACGAGTATCAGAGTTCCTCGGCCGGCAACCCGGACACCATCGACGCATACTCGGCGACCGGCAACGCCCACAGCGTCACCGTCGGCCGCATCGCGTACCTGCTGGGCCTGAAGGGCCCCGCGGTCGCCGTCGACACCGCGTGCTCGTCGTCGCTGGTGGCGATCCACCTGGCCTGCCAGAGCCTGCGGATGCGGGAGAGCGACCTGGCGCTGGCCGGCGGCGTCAGCCTGTCGCTGCGCCCGGAAACCCAACTCGCGCTGGGTAAGTGGGGCATGCTCTCACCGCACGGCAAGTGCTACGCGTTCGACTCGCGGGCCAACGGATTCGTCCGAGGCGAGGGCGCGGGTGTCGTCGTGCTCAAGCGGCTCACCGACGCGGTGCGCGACGGTGACCGGGTCCTCGGCGTGGTGCGCGGCTCCGCGCTGAACCAGGACGGCCGCTCCAACGGCCTGACCGCGCCCAACGCGCCGGCTCAGCGAGAGGTGATCACCCGGGCCCTGCGCTCGGCAGACGTCGCCGCGGGCACCGTGAACTACGTCGAAACCCACGGCACCGGAACATCTCTGGGTGATCCGATCGAGTTCGACGCACTGGCCGCCGTGTACGGCAAGGGGGACACCCCGTGCGCGCTCGGTGCGGTCAAGACCAACATGGGTCACCTGGAGGCGGCCGCGGGTATCGCCGGCTTCATCAAGGCGGTGCTGACGCTGCAGCGCGGCGCCATCGCGCCGAACCTGCACTTCGACAAGTGGAACCCGCAGATCAGCCCTGCGGGGACAAGGCTTTTCGTGCCGACGGAGAAGGCGGACTGGCCCAAGGTCGACCATCCGCGCCGCGCCGCGGTGTCGTCGTTCGGCATGGGTGGCACCAACGCCCACATCGTGCTGGAGCAGGGCCCCGAACCGGTCGCCGCGCCCGTGGATCCGGCCCCGAAGGTCGCCACACTGGTGGTGTCCGGCAAGACCCCGCAACGGCTCGCCGCCGCCGCTGCATCGCTGGCCGACTGGCTCGAAACCGACGGTGCCGCAGCGTCGTTGGCTGATGTCGCGTACACCGTGAACCACCACCGCAGCAGGTACCAGACCGTCGCGACGGTGTGTGCGCGCACCCACGCCGAAGCGGTGACCGGGCTGCGTGCGCTGGCCGCCGGACAGTCCGCGCCCGGCGTCCTCGGCGCCCGTGACGCGCGCACCGGCGCAGGCAAGGGCACCGTGTTCCTGTACTCCGGACAGGGTGCGCAGTGGGCGGGCATGGGCAAGGCCCTGCTCGTCGAGGAGCCCGCGTTCGCCGCGGCGGTCGACGAGCTCGAACCGGCGTTCGTCGACAAGGTCGGCTTCTCGCTGCGCCAGACGCTGGAGGCCGGCGAACCGGTCACCGGCATCGACCGCATCCAGCCGGTGCTCGTCGGCATGCAGTTGGCGTTGACGCAGCTGTGGCGCTCGTACGGGGTGGAACCCGACGCGGTGATCGGGCACTCGATGGGCGAGGCGACCGCGGCCGTGGTCGCCGGCGTGCTGACCCCGGCCGAGGGCTTCGACATCATCGCGACCCGTACCCGGCTGATGAAGCGGCTGTCCGGGCAGGGCGCGATGGCGCTTCTCGAACTCGACGCGCAGGCCACCGAGGCGCTGCTCGCCGACCGCCCCGACCTGACGATCGCGGTGTACGCATCGCCGAAGCAGTCGGTGATCGCGGGCCCGCCCGAGCAGGTCGACGAGGTCGTCGCGCTGGTCGACGCGCAGGGCAAGCTGGCCCGCCGCGTCGAGGTGGACGTCGCGTCGCACCATCCGACGATCGACCCGGTGCTCGACGAACTGCGCGACGCGTTGGCCTACCTGAGCCCGGCGGCCCCGAAGATCCCGCTGGTGTCGACGGTCGCCTACACGGGTTCGTCGCCGCTGTACACCGCCGACTACTGGGCGGCCAACCTGCGCAACCCGGTGCGGTTCAGCCAGGCCGTGCACGAGGCGAGCGCCGACCACAGCAACTTCATCGAGATCAGCCCGCATCCGCTGCTGACGCACGCGATCACCGACACCCTTGACGCGCAGGGCATCAGCCGCAAGTTCCACGTCGGCTCCACCGTGAACCGGGACCACCCGGAGACGCTGGCGTTCCACGCGCAACTGTCGGCGGTGCGCCCGCCCGCGGTCAAGGCACCGGAGGGTGCCACCGGGCGTCTCGTGGATGTGCCGGCCACCGCATGGCAGCACACCGCGTACTGGATGGCCGACCGCTCCGGCGGTCAGCAGTTCGCCGGCACGCACCCGCTGCTTGGGCTGCACGTCGAGCTGCCGTCGGGTGCCGGTCACGTCTGGCAGTCCGACGTCGGGCTGGAGGCCCACCCGTGGCTGGCCGACCACATCGTGCACGGTCTGCCGGTGATGCCGGGCGCCGGTTTCGCCGAGATCGCGCTCGCCGCGGCCCAGGAGGCCCTCGGTCTGCCCGCCACCGGTGTCGAGGTGTCCGTCGAGGTCGAGCAGATGCTGCCGCTGGATCCGTACACGAAGCTGACCACTCAGGTCAGCACCGGTCAGGACGGGGTGTCGACGGTCGAGATCCACTCCCGCTCGGAGGCGGGCACCTGGACCCGGCACGCCGCGGGAACGGTCAAGGCCGCCGCACCGGCGAGCCCCGCCAAACCGGCTCCGCTGACGGACGCGACGCCGGTCTCACCGGCGGACTTCTACACCGCGCTGCGCCGCACCGGAGCCCACCACGCGCAGGCGTTCGCGGCATTGACCCGCATCGCACGCGCAGGCGGCGCGGCCGACACCGAGATCGTGCTGCCCGACGAGGCGACGCCGCACCGCGGCATCACGCTGCACCCGGTCCTGCTCGACGCCGCGCTGCAGGGCCTCGCGGCCGCGCTCGGCGATGACTCGCTGAACGACTCCAATGACGTCACCTACCTGCCCGTCGGGTTCGGATCGGTGCGGGTGTTCGGTGAGCTGGGACGGCGCGCCAAGTGCCGCGCCGAGATCGTCAGCGTCGCCTCCGGGGTCGACGGACAGGGCAGCGGCGACGCCGTCGGCCGGGTCACCCTGACCGACGACACCGGCACCGTGCTGGCCCAGGTCGACAACGTCGCACTGAAGCGCATCCAGCGCCGCACCGTGCCGCTTCCGTTGTCGCAGAAGATCTTCGACAGCCGCTGGGTCGAGTCGCCGGTCGCCGCGGGCGGCGCGGCGCCCGGCAGCTGGCTGGTGCTCGCCGACGGCGACGCCGCACTCGGTGAGGCCGCACGGTTCGCCGACGGATTCGGTGACGTCCAGCACCGCGTCATCGCCGCGCCGCTGGCCGACGAGTCGGCCGCGCGCGACGCGCTGGCGTCGGCGACCTCGGACGCGGCGCTGCCGCCTGCCGGGGTCGTGGTGCTGGTCGACGTGCCCGCCTTCGACGGAACCGACGCCGACGCCCGGCTGCGCGCCGCCCAGGACGCGGTGTGGGAGATCGCCGCGACGGTCCGCTCGATCGTCGGGAGCTGGCACGGCAAACCGCCGCGCCTGTGGGTGGTCAGCCGCGGCGGCCTCACCGTGACCGACGGCGACGGGGGCGGCAACCCGGGCGTCGGCACGCTGAAGGCCCTGATCCGCGTCCTGGCCTACGAGCACCCGGATCTGCGCGCGACCCTGCTCGACGTCGGCGCCGACGGCGACACCGCCGCGATCCTGGCGGGTGAGATCGCCGCCGACGGCGCGGACGACGTGATCGCGTGGCGCGACGGAACGCGGCGGGTGGAGCGGCTGGCGCGGGCCGCGCTGCCTGCGACCCCGGGCAAGCTCGAGGTCCGCGGCGACGGCTCCTACATCGTGACCGGCGCCCTCGGCGGCGTCGGCCTGGCCGTGGTCCGCTGGCTGGTCGACAACGGTGCGGGCCGGCTGGTGCTCAACGGCCGCAGCGGACCGTCCGAGGCCGCCCAGGCCGTGCTCGACGAACTGTCGGCGCGCGCCGAGATCTCCGTCGTCACCGGTGACATCGCGACCCCCGGCACCGCGGCGCGGCTGGTGTCCGCCGCCGAGGAGACCGGGAAGCCGCTGCGCGGTGTGCTGCACTCGGCCGCCGTGCTCGACGACGAACTCGTCGTCGGGCTGACGCGGGAGAGCATGGACAAGATCTGGGCGCCCAAGGCGGCCGGCGCGTGGCGTCTGCACGAGGCCACCGCCGACAAGGCCCTCGACTGGTGGGTCGGGTTCTCGTCGGTCGCGTCGCTGCTCGGTTCGCCGGGCCAGGCCGCCTACGCGTGCGCCAATGCGTGGCTGGATGCGCTGGTGGCGTGGCGGCGTGCGGCGGGTCTGCCCGCGACGACGGTGAACTGGGGTCAGTGGGCCGAGGTCGGCCTGGCCAGCTCGCTGAAGTTCTCGGTGCTCGACCCGATCACCCCCGACGAGGGGGTGGAGGCGCTCGGCGGCGTGCTGGCCGCCGGGTTGTCCCAGGTCGGCATCGCCCGGCTGAGGCTCGACCGGGCCGCCGCGGCGTTCCCCGAGATCCGGCAGATCGGCTTCTTCGCCGACCTGGTCTCCGAGCTCGACGTCGACGACAGCGACGACGACTGGGAGGGCGCCGACGCGCTCAAGACCCTGTCCGCCGCCGAGGTCAACCGGGTGGTGGTGGCGCGGCTGCGCCGCCGGATCGCCGGTGTGATGGGCTATTCGACCGAAAGCGCCGTCGACACCGCCAAGCCGCTGACCGAGATGGGACTCGACTCGCTGATGGCGGTGCGGATGCGTAACACCATTCGCGGCGACTTCGGGGTGGAGCCCCCGGTCGCGCTGCTGCTGCAGGGTGCCACCCTCGACGATGTGGCGCTCGACCTGATCCGTCAGCTCGGCCTGGCCGAGGAGGACGGATCGGAACGGCCGAACGCTCTGCGCGAGCGGGCACAGCAGCGTGCCGCCGCGCGTCAACGTGCCGCATCGCGGCGAAAGGTAGGACCACGATCGTGACAGCGGGACACGAGCCAGAACTGCCCGACAACGCCATCGCCGTCATCGGCATGGCCGGACGGTTCCCCGGCGCGGCATCGGTGTCGGAGTTCTGGCGCAACCTGCGCGGCGGCGTCGAGTCGATCGTCGACCTGTCCGAGAGTGAGCTGCTGGCTGCCGGGGTCACCGAGCAGGCGCTGGCCAACCGGGCCTACATCCGGCGCGCCGCGCTGATGTCGGGCATCGAGGAGTTCGACGCCGACTTCTTCGGGTTCACCCCGCAGGCGGCCAAGGGCCTCGACCCGCAGCACCGGCTGTTCCTTCAGACCGCGTTCCATGCGTTCGAGGACGCCGGCTACGACCCGAAGGATCTCGAGGCGACCGTCGGCGTGTTCGGCACCAGCTCCACCAGCGGCTACCTGCTGCACAACCTGATGTCGAACTACGACCCGATGATGGTGATCGGCCAGGGCGCCAGCTTCGACATGGTCAGCCTGTCGCTGTCCAACGACAAGGACCACCTGGCCACCCGGGTGGCGCACAGCTTCGACCTGCGCGGCCCGGCGCTGTCGGTCTCGACGGCGTGCTCGTCGTCGCTGGTCGCGGTGCACCTGGCCTGCCAGTCGATCCTCAACGGCGAGTGCGACATCGCGCTGGCCGGCGGCTCGTCGATCCGGATCCCGAACAAGGTCGGCTACTGGTACGCGCAGGGTTCGATGGTGTCGCCGACGGGGCAGTGCCGTCCGTTCGACGTCCGCTCCGACGGCACCGTGTTCGGCAGCGGCGTCGGCGTTCTGGTGCTCAAGGCACTGCAGGACGCCGTCGACGACGGCGACCGCATCCACGCCGTGATCCGCGGGTCGGCGCTGAACAACGACGGCGCGACGAAGATGACCTACGCCGCGCCGAACGCGCTGGGCCAGGCCGAGGTCATCGCCGAGGCGCACGCGATCGCCGGTGTTGACGCATCGACGGTCACCTACGTCGAAACCCACGGCACCGGAACCCCACTCGGCGACCCGATCGAGATCGAGGGGCTGCGCCAGGCGTTCGAGCTCTCCGAGGAGACCCGCAGCGGCCCCTGCTATCTCGGCTCGGTGAAATCCAACATCGGCCACCTGGAGACCGCCGCGGGCATCGCCGGCCTGATCAAGGCCATCCTGTGCCTGGAGCACAAGGCGATCCCGGCGACGCTGCACTACACCAGCCCCAACCCCGAACTGCACCTGGACCGCGGACCGTTCCGGATCCGCAGCCAGGACGGGCCGTGGGAGGCCGACGGCATCCGCCGCGCCGGGGTCAGCTCGTTCGGCGTGGGCGGCACGAACGCCCACATCGTGCTGGAGGAGGCGCCGTACCAACCCGCACCGACGCCCTCCCGGGCGCGGCCGTCGGTGCTGGTGCTCTCGGCGAGAACCCAGGAGGCGCTGGAGGATTCGCGTGCCGCGCTGGCCGGTGAGCTCGCCGACAGCGCCGAGATCAGCCTGCCCGATGCGGCCTACACGCTGACCCGGCGCCGCAAGGAACCGGTTCGGATGGCCGCCGTCGTGCGCGACCAGGCGAACGCCGCGACCGTGCTGTCGGCGACCGAGACCGACAACGTGTTCATCGGCGCGGCCGTGCCCGACGGCGAACGCTCCGAGGACCGGGTCGCGTTCCTGTTCCCCGGTCAGGGCGCCCAGCACGTCGGGATGGCCCGCGGACTGCACGACAACGAGCCGGTGTTCGCCCGCCACTTCGACGAGTGCGCGAGCGCCTTCAGCGACCACATGGGTTACGACCTGCGCGCCGAGATCTTCGACGGCGTCGGCCGCAACCTGGAGCACACCGACCGCGCCCAGCCCGCGCTGTTCACCGTCGAATACGCGCTGGCCAAGCTGATCCAGTCCTACGGTGTGGAGCCGGCGATCATGGCCGGGCACAGCATCGGGGAGTACCCGGCCGCCACCCTGGCCGGCGTGTTCGACCTGGACACCGCCGTGAAGGTGGTCAGCCAACGCGCGAAGCTGATGCATGCGGCGCCGCGCGGTGTGATGGTCGCGGTGCCGCTGAGTCCCGAGGCCGTCGCCGAGCACCTGACCCCCGACGTCGACATCGCGACGATCAACGATCCCGGCAGCTGTGTGGTCGCGGGCAGCGAGGAGGCGATCCGCGCGTTCCAGGCCGGCCTGGCCGAGAAAGGTATAGCGGCCCGCCGGGTGCGCACCTCACACGCCTTCCACTCCCGGCTGATGGACCCGGTGGTCGCCGAGTTCACCGCGTTCCTGTCCGGGGTCACGCTGCGCGAACCGCAGATCCCGCTGCTGTCCAACGTCACCGGAACCGTCATGTCGGCCTCGGAGGCGACCAACCCGGCGACGTGGGCACGCCAGATCCGCGCCACGGTGCGCTTCGCCGACGAACTCGACGCGCTGCTGGCCACCCCCGACCGGGTGCTGGTGGAGGTCGGTCCCGGCGGCACGCTGACCTCGTCGGCGGGCAGGCATCCGCGGTGGTCGGAGCGGCACCGCGCGGTGCGGCTGATGCGGCATCAGGCGCAGAACCGCAGCGACGACGACACCTTCCACCTCGCGCTCGGTCAGCTGTGGGCCGCCGATGTGGACGTCGACTGGGATCAGGGGGATCGCTCCGCCGCCGACCAGCATGCGTTGGTCACGCTGCCCGGCTACCCGTTCGCCAAGCAGCGGCACTGGGTCGAATACAACCCCGGCTCCGCGTGGGTCGCGGGCAGCGCGGGCGCGACCGGGCAGCCGGCCGCCACGGCGGCCGGCTCGGCGCCGGCCCAGGCGGGCGGCACCTCCACCGTCGAGGCGTCGCTGCAGCGCATCTGGGCACAGTGCCTCGGCGTGGCCGACATCGACCGCCACGCGAACTTCTTCGAGATCGGCGGCGACTCGCTGGTCGCGATCAGCGTCGCGATGACCGCGGGCCACGCCGGCCTGGACCTGACGCCGCAGGATCTCTACGAGAACCAGACCGTGGCGTCGCTGGCGAAGGTGCTGACCGCTCGCTACGCCGAGGGCGGCTTGGCCCGGCAGAACATCGACGAGTCGGCCAACCCGCCGGTGCCGCCGAACGTCGCGTACTTCCTGGAGCACGGGCTGCGCGACGTCGGTCGGTGGCGGATCCCGGTCATCCTCGGTCTGCGTGCCGACGTCGGCGAAGAGGACGTCCGCGCGGTGCTCACCGCCGTCACCGCGGCGCACGACGTGCTGCGGGTGCGTCTGGTGGAGCGCTCGGGCACCTGGGATCAGACCATCGCCGAACCCGGCGAATTCACCGAACTGGTCACCCGGGCCCTGCCCGACGGTGTGGCGTCCGGCAGCCCGCAGGAACGCGAACTGGTGCTGGGTTACCTCGACGAGCAGGTGCGCGAGCACCAGGTGGTGGTTCCGCTGACCGCGACGCTCATCCGCAGCGGCTCGGGCGGCCCCTCGTACCTGGCGCTGAGCCTGCACGGAATCGCCGGCGACGTGGCAGGCGATTCGGCGTCGCGCGATGTGTTGCTCACCGACCTGTTCACCGCGTTCAACCAGCGGATGGCCGGGGAGGAGATCACGCTGGCGCCGGTGCCCGCGTCGTGGCGGGAATGGTCGCACCGCTGTGCGGCGCTGGCCAGTCACCCGGCGGTGCTCGACAGCCGTGACCACTGGCTGCAGACCGCGAACCGGTCCACGCTGCGGGTCGCGGGCCCCGAACCCGCCGAACGCCCCGGCGCCGCGGACCTGGTGCGGTTGTCGACAGCGCTGTCGGCCGACGAGACCGGTGAGGTCGACGACGTCCGGCGCCGTCTCGGCCTGTCGGTCGAGGAGGTGCTGCTGGCCGCGCTGGGCCGTGCCGTGGCGGCGACGGTCGGGGAGGGCGCGGTGGCCGTCGACCTCGGTGGGCGCGGACGCTCGGTGCTCAAACCGGACGTCGACCTGCAGCGCACGGTCGGCTCGTTCACCGCGCTGCATCCGGTGGTGCTCACCGCGTCCCGAGACGGTGCCGCGATGACCGCGCTGCACGAGGTGCGAGACGGCCTCGACGCGGTGCCGCACTACGGCATCGGGTACGGGCTGCTGCGCTACCTGTACGCGCCGACCGCGCGGCTGCTCGGTGCCGGCCGCCCCGCCGACATCCTGTTCTCGCACGTCGGGACCATTCCCGAGGTGCCGGCCGAGCAGCCCGACGATGCGCCGGTGCGATTCGACGCGGACACCGCGATGCCGATCCGCGACACTCTGCCGGGTCTGGGGCACGCGCTGGAGCTGCGGGTCTACCGCACCGCGGGCGTACTGCATGTGGACTGGTGGTACGACAACCGCCGTCTCGGACCGACCGATGTGGAATCCTTTGCCCGACAGTATTCGGCGGCGATCCTGGATATCACCAGAGAGGCGCTCGCCGAACAGGACAGCGACGCGGCCGGCGATGAGCTGGCCCTGGTCGACCTGTCCTAGGGGGTAGAGGGGAACTCATGTCCAGCACCGACAAAGCGGTCGTCGTGTCGGGGATCAAGAAATCCTTCGGTACGGTGACCGCCCTGCGCGATGTCAGCTTCGAGGTGGAACGCGGCGAGGTCCTGGGCCTGCTCGGACCCAACGGCGCGGGCAAGACGACGACGGTCAACATCCTGTCGACGCTGATCAAACCGGACGCCGGACGCGCGCTGATCGCCGGCCACGACGTGGTCAGCGACCCGGCGGGGGTGCGCCGCGCGCTGATGCTGACCGGCCAGCACGCCGCGCTCGACGACCTGCTGACCGGCCGCGAGAACCTGCTGATGTTCGGCAGACTGCAGGGCCTCAAGAAGAAGGTCGCCAAACAGCGCGCCCAGGAACTGCTCGAGCAGTTCGACCTGGTGCATGCGGGGGACCGTCCGGTGGGCAACTACTCCGGCGGTATGAAGCGCCGCATCGACATCGCGTGCGGGCTGGTGGTGCGCCCGGAGGTGGTTTTCCTCGACGAGCCGACCACCGGGCTGGACCCGCGCAGCAGGCAGGCGATCTGGGAGCTGGTCACCGATTTCAAGGAAGCCGGCATCGCCACGCTGCTGACCACCCAGTACCTCGAAGAGGCGGATCTGCTCAGCGACCGCATCATCGTGATCGACAAGGGCACGGTGATCGCCGAGGGCACCGCCGATCAGCTCAAGGAACGCACCGGCGGCACCTACTGCGAGATCGTGCCGCGCCAGCTCGGTCAGCTGCGTGAGGTCGCGCGGGTGCTCGGCCCGCTGCTGCCGGACGCGCACCGCGACGCGATCACCGACTCGTCGGACCGCATCTCGATGCCGGCCCCCGACGGCCCGAACACGCTGATGCAGGCACTTCACCTGCTCAGTGAGGCGCACATCGAGCTCAGTGACATCGCGCTGCGCAGGCCGTCGCTGGACGAGGTGTTCCTGGCGCTGACCGGCGATCACCCGGCCCCGAAAGAGGAGTCCCCGGGCTCGCGCGTGGCCGCGGACGCGTACGCGTGACCGATCAGCTCGCGGCCCCGGCACCGTCTCGTTCGGTGGCCATCCCGCACGCCGCCCGCCCGCCGGTGTCGACCATCCAGCAGTGGTGGGTGCTGACGCTCCGGATGATCATCCCGACGCTGCGCAACGGCGAGCTCGCGACCCAGATCGTCGGCTCCGTCGTGTTCACGATCGGTTACTACCTGCCGCTCAAACAGATGATGGGCGCGGTGCAGCCGCTGAGCAGCTACGCGCAGTACCTGACCCCGTTGATCGTGTTGCAGGCGGTCTGGTTCGCCGCGATCTCGGCGGCGTTCCGCTCGGCGACGGACTCCGTCGACGGGATCAACCGGCGGTTCCGCGCGATGCCGGTCCCGGCCGTGATGCCGCTGGCGTCCCGGATGACGGCCAGCATGTACCGCTGCTGCATCGCGCTTGCGGTCTCGATCGGGTGCGGCCACGTCATCGGTTTCCGGTTCGACAACGGGGTGGTCGGCATCCTGGGCTTCGTCGGGCTGGCCCTGTTGATCGGCGCGGCGCTGGCCATCATCGGCGACCTGATCGGCGTCGCGACGCAGAACCCGGAGGCCACGGCCCCGATGATGCTGATCCCGCAGCTGACGCTCGGGCTCGCGTCGGTCGGTCTGCAGCCGGCCGAGCGATTCCCCGACTGGATCCAGGGCTTCGTCCGCAACCAGCCGCTGTCGCAGTGGGTGTACGGCCTGCAGGCGTTCGCCGGTGACAGCACCGGGAACGCGCCGGAGGCCACCTGGTCGGTGCTCGGGCCCGCGTTGGCGTGGGCGGTGGTGTGCATCGTGATCGCGCTCGCGCTGCACATCTGGGTGACCAGGAGGCGTAACTCGTGACCGTGGAGTCCTCGCCGGTGTCGCCGTATCGCGGCGGCGGCAAACATCGCCGCGCTGACGTGTGGGAGAACTCCCCGCGGCAGCTGGTGCCCCAGGTCGCGGTGCTGACCGCGCGCATCCTGCGGCGGTGGAGCCGCGACCCGGCCACGCTGGTGCAGTCGATGGTGATGCCCGCGGTCTTCCTGATCGCGCTCGACATCGTGCTCGGCGACGTGATCGAGCAGGTGACCGGGCACAGCGGACTGTACGGCCAGGTGCCGTTGGTGGCCCTGGTCGGCGGTATGACCGGCTCGATCATCGGCGCGGTCGGCATCATGCGCGAACGTGAGGCCGGACTGCTGTCGCGGCTGTGGGTGGTGCCGGTGCACCGCGCGGCCGGGCTGCTGGCCCGCCTACTCGCCGACTTCGTCCGGATCGTCGTCATCACGCTGGTGGTGATGTGCGTGGGGCTGGCGCTGGGGTTCCGGTTCGAGCAGGGACCGCTGGGGGCGATCGCGTGGGTGTTCATGCCCGCGCTGTTCGGTGTGACGCTGTCGGCGGCGGTGCTGACCCTCGCATTGTTCTCGTCGAGCACGATCGCGCCCCAGGCCACCGAGATCCTGATCGCGATCCTGATGTTCTTCTCGATCGGGTTCGTCCCGCTCGACCAATACCCGGAATGGCTGCAGCCCTTCGTCGAGCACCAGCCCGTCAGCACTACGATCGAGGCGATGAAGGGCTTGTCCCTTGAAGGTCCGATCGCCGAACCCGTGTTGTTCTCGGTGCTGTGGGCGGCGGGCATCGCTGCCGTGTGCGCCGTACCCCTGGCGATCGGATACCGCAGGGCCAGCAAGCGCGGCTGATCAACCAGGGAGTCTCAACGCATGTTTCCGTCCTCGGGCATCCGCAAGCTCGCGCGCAGCGAGGAGATGTTCGCCGAAACGCAGAACTTCGTCGGGCTCGCCGCCCACGTGCACGGCACCATCGACGTCGACGCACTGTCCGAGGCGTTCGACGCGCTGGTGCAGGCCCACCCGGTGCTCAACGGTCACCTGGAGCAGGATCCGGACGGTAAGTGGGAGATCGTGCTCGACGACCTGATGCATCAGGGACTTGAGGTCGTGGAGTTGACCGGCGACGCCGAGGCGCCGCCGCTGCTGTTCGACCAGACCGCGGCGCTGACACATCTGCGGCTGACCCGCCGCGATGACGAGACCCATCTGACGCTCTACATCCACCACAGCCTCGCCGACGGGCACCACCAGTTCAGCCTCGTCGAGGAGCTGTTCTCGACCTACACCGATCTCGTCACGACGGGTACCGCGCGTCCGGTGCAGCCGGCCCCGGTGCCGGTGTCGCTGGAGCAGATCCTGTCCGACCGCGCGGTGGAGAAGAAGCCGCGCTCGGGGCTGGAGCGGCTGCTCGCGGCGATGTTCGCCTACGACGTGCCGCCGTCGCGCCGCGCCCCGGCCGAGTCGAATCCGGTGTTCCCGCAACGGGTGCCGATGGAGTTCTGCAAGCTCTCCGAGGAGCAGACCGAGAACATCATCGCGTTCTGCCGGGCCAACAAGCTGGGGCTCAACAGCCTGCTGTCCGGGGCCATCCTGATGGCGGAGTGGCAGTTGCGGCAGACCCCGAACATCCCGGTGCCGTACGTGTATCCGGTCGACCTGCGTTATCTGCTGTCGCCGCCGGTGTCGGCGACCGAGGCCACCAACCCCGTCGGTATCGCGACCTATCTGGCCGAGATCTCAGCCGACACCGACGTCGTCGATCTGGCCCGCGACATCAACGACACGTTCAAGAAGGACATCGCCGAGGGAGTGATCCAGCAGAGCTTCCTGCACTTCAGCCCGCAGTACGTGGGGAACCCGCCGGGGCTGCCGGACGTGGTGATGTTCACCGACAACGGGATCGTGCCGCCGATGCGGATGCCCCCGGAGATGGAGCTGGCCGCCAGCCACGGCGAGCTGTACTTCGCCGTCGGCGCCGGTATCGAGATCTACACCAGCAAGATCTTCGCCGGCCGGCTGATGATCGAGTACCACTCACACGGACCGGAGCCCGAGAAATCCGTCCAGGCGATCGAGACGCTGCTGGAGGGTATCGCAGCCCGGCAGGCCGCTGTTCGTGTCAGCTGACGGGCCCGAACCCGTAGCGGTGGTACTGCAGCGCGTTGCGCACCGGGGGCAGCACCCGCACCGCGCGGCCCAGTGCTCGCCACGGCTTGGTCACCCGCGACGCCGTACCCGCGTCGAACAGCGTCGCCGAGGCCAGCAGCCGGGTGCCGGGCACCTTGGACAGGATGTCGTCGGGGCTGTTGACCGCCCAGTACAGCTTGGAGCCGGTCTTGCGGACCAGCGTCTGGGTCTTCTGGGAGCGGATGCCGACCCAGTTGTAGAAATCGATCTGCAGTTCGCCGGTGCCGAACCGCTCGACCACCCGGCGCAGCAACGCCACGCCCTCGTCCTCGGTCAGGTACATGCTGATGCCCTCGGCGAGGAACAGCACGGGCTTCCCGGTCGGAATCTGGTCCAGCCAGGACAGCTCGGTGGCCGGGGTGGGCAGCAAATGATAGTTCGGCCGCGACGGGTAGACCTGCTCACGCAGTTCGATGACCCCGGGGAAGTCGACGTCGTACCACTGCACGTCGGGGCCGGGGTCGACCCGGAACACCCGGGGGTCGAGCCCGCAGCCCAGGTGGATGACGGTGCAGGCGCCGTGCGCGGCGATGAACTGCTTGGCCCAGATGTCGTACTGTGCGGTACGGACAGTGACCAGCGGTGCCCATTTACCGCTGACGCCGAGGTCGTCCCAGTCGTAGTCGATGCGCTCGATCGCCTCTTTGGCAAACTGGTCACCGAGCACGGGACGCGGGAAGTCGGCGTCCAGCGCTTTCAGATAGAGGGTCGTCAGCATCGTCTGGGCGGGCCCGGTCAGATCGATGGAAACCTTGTCGGTCATGCCAGAGAGGCTATGCGGAAACGCTGCCAGGCAACAATTGGCCTCATCCAGGAAGGAGCGGACGTGAATTCAGCTTGCGCGAGCAGGAGGCAACGATGAGCGCGAAGGTGCTGTTGGTGTACTACTCCTACACCGGCCAGACCCAGAAGGTTCTCGACGCCGCCGCCGACGTGCTGCGCGAGCGCGGCTGCGAGGTGACGCTCGCGCCGATCGAGTTCGTCGACCCGCAGTACTCCGAGCCGTTCACCCGGTTCCCGATGCGCCGGGTGTGGCCGGACATGTTCAGCGTGTTCAAGGCGCAGGGCCGCGGTGAGACAGGGGAGATCCGCACCCCCGACGCGGTGCGTGCCGGCGACTACGACCTGGTGCTGTTCGGCTCACCGACGTGGTGGGACACCGTCAGCATGCCGTTGCGCTCCTTCCTGGTATCGAAGGAGGCCGGGCCGCTGCTCGACGGCACGCCGTACGCGGTGGTCGCGGTGTGCCGCCGCCTCTGGCGGGGGAACCTGGAGGCGGTGCGCGAACTTGCCGACAAGCAGGGCGGCAGGTTCGTCGACAGCATCCACTTCGAATACCCGGGCGGTCAGCTGCCCTCGCTGCTGTCGCTGGCCAGCTATCTGGGGTCGGGGGAGTACCGGGACCGCTACCTCGGCGTGAAGATCCCGCCCACGAACATCAGTGCCGCACAGGTGGACCAGGCCCGGGCCTTCGCGGGCCGGCTCGCCGACCGGTTGTTCGACGGGAAGTGAGGACGCGCCTCCGTGCCGAGACCCTTTGACGTGCACGCCGACTCGCCCGCCGGTGTCGAACAGATCCTCGCCGCGTTCGGCGACGAGGGCTACTGGCATGACCGGATCGCCGAGTTCGGCGGCGGTGCGACCACATTGGACACCCTGGAGGTCGACGCGGACGGCGGCGTGGTGGTCTCCACCACCCAGGATCTGCGCAATGATCTGCTGCCCGGCCCGCTGACCAAGGTGTTCCGCGGCAGCCTGACGCTCGTGCGGTCGGAGACCTGGCGGCGCAGCGGTGACGGCGAGGTCGCCGGCACGGTGACCATCGACGCGTCCGGAGTGCCGGGCGACGGCGTCGGCAACGCGGTGCTGCAGCCGCGGCCCGACGGATCCCGGCTGACGTTCACCGGCACGATCGAGGTCAAGATCCCGCTGGTCGGTGGCAAGGTCGAAAAGGCGATCTGCGATCAGATCGTCGCCGAGATCCCGCAACTGACACGCTTCACCTCGGATTGGATTGCAACCCATGGCTGAACCCGTTCCGTCCACCTCGGAAGCACTTGCGCGCCTTGAGATGCCGCTGGTCGACGCGATGATGACCCAGCGCGCGGTGCGCCGGGTGTATCCCGATCCGATCGACGACGAGATCATCAAGAAGTGCCTGGAGGTGGCGCTGCACGCGCCGACCGGCGCCAACGGCCAGAACTGGGAATTCATCGTCATCAAGGACTACGAGACGAAGAAGAAGCTCGCCAAGCGCTACCGCCAAGCGTGGAACCTGTACTACCACACGGTGATCCGGCGGGTGTCGAAGAAAGATCCGTCGATGGCCAAGACCGCCAAGGCCGTGCAGTGGCAGGTCGACCACTTCACCGAGGTTCCGGTGCTGATCGTGGCGTGCCTGAAGCTGGGCGCCAAGGACGGCCGCATCCCGTTCGTGCCGATGCCGCACGCGGCGCTGTCGGGCTTCTTCGGTTCGATCTATCCGAGCGTGCAGAATCTGCTGCTGGCCGCGCGCGCGATGGGGCTGGGCGCGTCGCTGATCACGCTTCCGCTGTGGAGCGTGACCTCCACGCGCAGGACCCTCGGGTTACCGATGTCGGTCACCCCGTGCTGCGTGGTTCCGCTGGGCTGGCCGCGGGGCCGCTACGGCCCGACCACCCGCAGGCCGGTCACCGAGGTGATGCATCTGAACACCTACGGCAACCGGCCCTGGATGGGCACCGGCTAGCTTTCGCCGCTGCCGGATTTCGCGCTGCCGGCAGAGGTCTTGTCGCTGTCAGAGTCTCTGGTGTCAGAGTCCTTGGTGTCGGAGTTCTTGTCGTCGCCCTTGGTATCGGACTCGATGTCCGACGTGGCGTCGTCGGTGGCCGAACCCTTCCGCGACTCGCTGCTCGGCTTGCGGTGCTTACCGCCCGCCGATGTCGACGGGGCCTCGTCATCGGCACCGGATTCGGCGTGCACGGCGTCTGAGTCATCCACGGGCTCAGCGTCGTTGGCGAGCGCGAACTTCCGTTTCAGCGCCTCGGTCGCGTTGTCGACCACCGACGTGGACGTGGATTCGGCCGACTCGGTCTCGGCGGTCAGCGAAACGAGGTCGTCGTCGGCGGGGACGGTCGCGGTGGAGACCAGCGTCAGTTCCGGTTCGCTCGCCTCGGCGGGGGAGTCGGTCTCGTCCGGAACTTCGGTGACCTGCTCCTGGGCGGGCGGGCGCAGGAAGTACTTGACGAACCGCTCGATCTCGCGCACCGCGAGCCAGTCCGGGACGTGGCCGGTGATCTGCAGTGCCGCACCGAGATTCGCGAACGCGGTGACAGCCTCCCACAGCGTGGTGGTCTTGACGCCGCTGGGTTCGGCGGTCAGCGAGTCCCACACCGACCGGATGGGCTCGGCAGGGTCGAGCTTGACCGTCTGCCGCGACCACGGTGTCTCGACACCGTTGACCGGGGTCCGCACCTCCGGGAAGGTATAGCCCTCCTCGCTGTAGAAGGCGCTCATCGGCACCTTGAACATCTTGCCGAGCATGCCCGGCAGATCGGGGCAGTCGAAGTTGCAGCCCTCGTGCATCGGCAGATTCGCCGTCGCCCACCAGTTCAGGTGCCTGCCCCACGGCTCGGAGAACGCCGGGAACGGGATCAGGACGTTGATCAGCTCCATCAGCATCGCCGGGTTGGCCTCGTCCCAGCCCCACTGGTTGTTGGGCTGGTTCTCGTTCCAACTGCCGCTGACAGCCAGCGCGGTGGCCAGCCGGTCCACGGCGGCGACCATGTTGGCGGGCGCGCTGAGGGCCTGCTGCACCATGTTGACCGGGATGTAGGCCACCGACGAGGCGGACAGGTTGACGTCGGATTCGACGGCGCGCGCCACCGGCTCCGACGGAGTTACCGGAGTCACGGCGATGACGCTGGCTCCCACCAACGCCACGCCTGTCGTCACGACCGGTTTGACGGCTACTCGCATGACACCCCAACTTCTCCCCGACAGATCAGTGATGGTCGACTGACCATACCTCCGGATATCCGGCCCGACCCCACCCTTCGGCAAACAACCGCGATTCGCCGCCGAGGCGGCGGCCGCCGGGCATGCCACCGCTTACTGGGAACTGCCTGTGAACAGTACGCGTGAATTCGCCGAGTCGGGGGCCGCATCTCCTGCAGCCGAGTTTTATTAACGCAGGTGCGAAATATGTTGTCAGGGCCCTGCATCCGCGCGCCACCGGCGAGAATCGGCGTGAACTTACCTGCCCCGCGATCGCCGGGGCGTCGTCCGCGGTCACCGTCCGCGACCGGCCGACACCGTCAGGGCCGGTTCATGTCCGGCAAACACACACGGGGGAGCGGTGCCCTCAGAGCTTGCGGAGGCCGCGCAGCACCTTGGTGTACGGGAGGGTGGCGGCCGCGCCCTTGCGCACCTTCGGGTTGAGCTGGCTGCCGTTGATCACGAGCAGATACCGCAGACCGTGGTCACGCCACTCGGCGACCTGGTCGAGCACCTCGTCGGCGGTGCCCTGGAAGCAGATCTCCTTCATCAGTGAGGCCGGCACGCTGGAGGTGTAGGCCAGCGCGGATTCCGCGTCGATCATCTGAGGAACCAGATCCTGCACACCGGAGAAGTCCGCGCCGAGTGGATGTTCGACGCCGTGGCGCGCCCACGCCTCGGCCGGTGCGGCCAGCGCGACCGATTTGACGATCACCGAGTCCAGGGCTTCGTCGACGTCGTCGCGCGTGCGGCCGGTCACGACCGTCCGGTTGACCGCGGGCACGATCGCCATCGGATCGCGGCCGTTGTCCGAGGCCGCGGTGCGCACCGCGTCGAGCGCCTTCGCGTAGTCGGCCGGACGGGAGATCACGAACGGCACCCAGCCGTCGGCGTACCGCCCGGTCGCCCGCAGCATCCGGGGCCCGTGCGCGGCGACCCAGATCTCCGGCCACCGACCCTTGTACGGCGGCAGATCGAATACGGCGTGACGCAGGGGGAAGTAGTCCGACTCCCGGGTCACCGGCGCACCGCCGGATTCCCACAGTGCGCGGATGGTCGCCAGCGCCTCGACGAACCTGGCGACCGGTTTGGTCCACTCCACGCCGTAGGGTTCGTTGCCCTCGCGCTCGCCGACGCCGATTCCGAGGATGGCCCGGCCGCGCGTGAGCAGGTGCAGCGTCGCGGCGGCCTGGGCCGTCACCGCCGGGTGCCTGCGGCTGGCATCGGTCACACCGACTCCGAAACGCAAGCGCCGCATGCGGTTGCGGGCCGACAGATGACCCAGCATGGTCCAGGGTTCCAGGATCGCGTCGACCTTCGGCACGAGCTTGGCGGCCAGGCCGAGGTGTTCGGGGGTCGCCAGCGAGCGAGGCACCAGCGAGTTGATGTGATCGCCCACCCAGAACGAGTCGGCTCCGGTCGCGGCGGCTGTGGTCATCGCGGCCGACGGCAGCAGTGTCGGGGAGATCCGGGTGTTCACGATGCCGTCGAGCAGTCCGAAACGGAACTGGGAGCCGGCAGATCGCGGTCGGGACGTCATGGTTAGCGACCGTACTACCGCCGCGCGACCGCGCTTCGTCGCGCGGGCCGGTGGTAGGTTGCGGGAAGTCCGACTCCCGTCCCCGATCGAAGAGGTCTGTACTCACCCATGGCATCTGTGCGCCTCGAGGTGATCGACAGGGGAAGCACCACCGACGCCCACCCGGTACCGCTGTTGTTCGTGCACGGCGCGTGGCACGCGGCGTGGTGCTGGGAGGAGAATTTTCTGGGTTTCTTCGCCGACCGCGGCTACCGCGCGCTGGCGCTGAGCTTCCGCGGCCACGGCGGCAGCCCGACCGACAAACCGCTGAGGTCGCTGTCCATCGCCGACTACGTCGACGACGTCGCCGCGGTGGCCGCCGATCTCCCGTCCGCGCCGGTGGTGGTCGGGCACTCGATGGGCGGCTTCGTGGTGCAGAAGTATCTGGAGGGTCGCGACGCCCCCGCCGCGGTGCTGATGGCGTCCGCACCGCCGCGCGGTTACCTGGCCTCCGGCCTGCGCTGGTTCCGCAGGCATCCGTGGCAGTTCCTGAAATCGTCGGCCTCCGGCGAGTCGCTCGCCTACGTCAGCTCCGTGGCGGCCACGAGGGAACGCTTCTTCAGCGCGCACACGCCGGACGCGATCGTCGCCGCCTGCGCCGCACGCCTGCAAGAGGAGAGTGCGCGTTCGGGCCGCGACGGGGTCACCGCCCTGCCGCGGCCGAGCCGAGTGCGGACCCCGATCCTGGTCCTGGGCGCGCTGGAGGACCGGATGGCGGTGACGCCGGACGAAGTGCGCGCCACCGCTCGGGCCTATCGCACCGAACCGAAGATCTTCCCCGGCATGGGCCACAACATGATGCTCGAACCCGGCTGGGAGGCCGTCGCAACACACATCGATTCCTGGCTCGCGGACCGCAGTCTGTGACCGCGCCGTGATGTCGGTGCGACTTCTGTGACTCAGCCGGAGTCCCCACCGCGAGCTAATTGACGCGGCTAGCAAAACCGGGTGTAACGCTTTCCCGATCTTGAGCGATGTTGCTGGAAGGTGCGCGAGCCGTCTCGTGCGCCCAGTCGTGGCCCCACAGGTTACGGCGTGGTAACCATGCCTGCGGATTGATTTGCTACAAATTAACCAGAAGCCCCTTCGGGCAGTCATAACCGCACTGTATGGTCCATTTACAATTCAATAGCGCAATTGCCGAGGCCTGTTGACGCTCCGCTGGAAACGTTCCATGCCAGCGTCTTTGCCGGGTTTCCGGACCCGGGGAAGTTCGCCTCCGAGGCGTCGGCAACGGTTTTCTCTCCACGTTTATAGAGTGGCCGTAAATTCTCTCCAGCAATTCCTTGCGCGCTCAGGTATGTGATAATCTCCGCACACCTTTGCCGTGATCGGATTGTCATCACATTGCAACGACCTGGAAGGTTGGGACATGCATTCAGCGCTTCGCCCGTACGTGACGACGGGCCTTGCCATTGTCGGGTCGAGCGTGATCGCGCTCACCCCCGTCGCGCCTCCGGCCCCGATGGCCGGCGCGGCTGTCGCCACCAAGCAGGTCAGTGAGCAGGTCACCCTCTCGGCCCGGGTCGTCACGATCAACCCGACGCCCGACGCGCTCAACATGGGCGAGCAGCTGCAGGGCACCATCTGCGGCGGCAGCGGCGGAACCCCGTGCTACGCCCTCGAGTACGCGCCGATCTGGACCGGTCCCGGCTACTTCGGTCTCGGCGTGGAGGCGCTGCGCCGGGAGCTGGCCGGAAACCCCGGCGAAGAGACCACCATCTTCGGCTTCAGCGAGGGGGCCGTCGTGGCCTCGCAGTGGCTGGAGAAGCACCTCGAGGATCCCGAGGCCTACCCGGCGCCGGAGAACCTCACGTTCATCGTCATCGGCAACCCGGGCCGTAAGTACGGCGGTTCGGGCACCGTGTGGGGACAGAAGTGGCCCACCAGCCCGTACCGCGTGATCGACGTCGCCCAGCAGTACGACCCGACCGTCGACATGCCCACCAACACCTTCAACGTGCTGGCCACGCTGAACGCCACGATGGGCTTCTTCACCAACCACCTCGGCAAGGGCTACTCCGACGTCGACATCGACGACCCGGCCAACAGCAAGTGGACCGAGGACGGCATCGAGTACGTCTTCGTCCCCGCCAAGACCCTCCCGCTGGTCGAGCCGCTGCGCTGGCTCGGACTCAACGATCTGGCCGACGAGCTGACCGGGCCGCTGCAGTACCTCATCGAGCAGGGGTACAACCGCGACGACCGTGTCACGACTCCGCCGTTGGGCCGCGACAAGAGCATCTTCTACGCGCCCATCAACCTGCTGGAAACCGTCGCGAACATGCCGTACTACGCAGTGGCGGGCACCAATCGCTTCGCCAACGCGATGCGCGCCAGTGGTAGTTGGTGGGTCTACACGCCCACCAACGTGCTGGGCTGGGATCCCGCGAACCCGGAGATGACCCGGGCGTTCGTCGACTTCCTCGTCGCGATCCCGTCGATCTCGACCCCGCTCGGCGAGACCGCCGACTGGTGGGCGCGCGCCAACCTCCCGATGAACGCCGGCTGCACCGGGTTCCCGCCGTGCGACGACCCGCAGGCCATCCTCGACCAGATGTTCAAGGTCCAGCTGTGGGACTTCTACGCGCCGGGCGGCTTCACCTTCACCAGCCCGATCACCCCCGAGTACAACCCCGTCAGCGACGTCGAAGCGTACTGGGGCCAGGAGCTCGGCCTGACCGGCGACCGGGTCGAGTGGTACGGCGAGACGGTCAACCCCGAGCCGTTCGGCGAGTCCAAGGGATTCTGGGACCACCTGATCTCGCGTCCGGAGGGCATCAAGACCCCCACCCTGCAGGACCAGCTCGAGGCCTTCAAGAATCTGGCCGACGGCCTGAACACCACCTGGAATCCGTTCGTGCCCAAGAGCTACGTCTGGAATCCGAAGATGACGCCGTTCGCCTACCTGGCGCGGCCGCTGGCCCCGCTGCTGTGCCCGCAGTGCAACAAGGTCGACCCGTTCATGCCCGCCGACTGGAAGGTCGGCAGGGACATCTACCCGGGCGCTTACATCCCGCCGTCGGTCAAGGACCTGTATGACGCCGAGACCGGTAAATACATCGGTCCCGACGTCCCGGGTGTCACCGACGTCGAGGACCCGGAGTGGGAGAAGAAGGCCGGACTGGACGTCCTGCGCGGCACCCAGGCCACCGAGGACTCCGCAGAAGCCGACGACACCACCTCAGGCGACGAAGCCGAAGACTCGACCGAGGACAACACCTCACTGTTCAGCCCGCTGTCCGCCAAGGCAGCTGTCGACAGCGACGCGGCGACCACCGGCAACGAAGCCGGCGAAGAGCAGACCGGCGAAGAGCAGACGGCGACGAAGCCGAACGTCATCGAGGCGGCGGTCAAGGACTTGATCGACAAGTTCGACAAGACCCCCGCCGAGGCTCCGGCGGACGGTACCGCCGAGACCCCCGCGGCCGGCGACGACACCACCGGCAGCGACGACAGCACCGGCACCGACGATGAGGCGGCCACCAAGCCGGCCAAGTCCGGCAAGCCCTCGAAGTCTTCGCGGCAGAGCACGGAGTCCGCGAGCGACAAGGCCGACAAGGCCGACAAGGCCGACGCCACGTCTGATTCCAAGACCGACGCCAAGACCGACGCGAAGTCTGAGTCCAAGACCGAGTCCAAGTCTGAGTCCACGAGCTCCGCGAAGGACAGCAACAAGTCCGCATCGGGCGTCGGGGCTGGTAGCAAGGGCAGCGGCGGAGGCTCGGGCAGCGGCGGCAGCGACGACTGAGAAGGGCCCACTGAGAAGGCCGTAGTATCGCCACGTGAGTACGGAGCAGTTTGACGCCATCATCGTCGGTGCAGGGTTCGGCGGGATGGGCGCCGCTATCCAACTCAATCGGTTGGGTTATCAGAAGATCGCCATCCTCGATCGCGAGGACGATCTCGGGGGTACGTGGCACGTCAACCGTTATCCAGGACTGACGGTTGACGTCCCGTCCACCACGTATTCGTACTGGTTTGAACCGAATCCGTACTGGTCGCGCCTGTATGCCCCCGGTTCGGAGCTGAAGACCTACGCCGACCACGTCGCGGACAAGTACGACCTGCGCCGGTACATGCGGTTCAACACCACCGTCGAAGGTGCGCGGTGGGACGAGGAGACCCGGCACTGGCTGGTGTCACTGGTCACCGGTGAGACGCTGCGCACCCAGTTCCTGATCCTGGCCACCGGATACCTGTGTCAGCCGAAGAAGCCGGACATCCCAGGCATCGAGGATTTCGCGGGCACGGTGCTGCACGCGCAGGACTGGGACTACAACTACTCGCTGAAGGGGCGTAACGCCGCGATCATCGGTACCGGTTCCACCGGCGTGCAGCTGATCCCCAAGCTCGCCGAGGATGTCTCGGAGCTGACGGTCTATCAGCGCACCCCGATCTGGGTGATGCCGAAGCTGGACTTCCCGTTCGGGCCCGCCGCCCAGCGGCTGTTCGCGAAATTCCCTGCCACCCAACAGTTCCTGCGGATGTCCAGCGACGCGTTCATGGACGTCATGGTGACGATCGCGATGTGGAAGTTCCGCCAGTTCCGTCCGGTCAACACCGCCGCGGCCAAGATCGGTGCGCTGCACCGGTTCCTGGCGATCCGGGACAGGCGTCTGCGTCGGCAGCTCACACCGGGCTACGACTTCGGCTGCAAGCGCCCGACGCTGTCGAACACGTACTACCGCACGTTCAACAAGCCGCACGTGCACCTGGAAACCGCAGGCATCGAACGCATCGAACCCGACGGCATCGTCGCCAAAGACGGCACCAAGCGCGTCATCGACACCTTGGTGCTGGCCACCGGTTTCGACGTGTGGGAGTCCAACCTGCCGGCCATCCCGGTGATCGGGCGCGAGGGCCGTGATCTCGGTAAGTGGTGGCGGGAGAACAAGTTCCAGGCCTACGAAGGTCTGACCGTGCCACTGTTCCCGAACCTGATCACCCAGGCCAGCCCGTACGCGTGGGTCGGGATGTCGTGGTTCGACACCGTCGAATACCAGATGAGGCACATGAACCGCCTCTTCGGGGAGCTTCAACGCCGCGGTGCCGACACCTTCGAGGTGACCGAGGAGGCCAACGCCGCGTTCCTGCAGAAGATGGAGACACTGCTGGACGATTCGGTGTTCCGGCTGGGTAACTGCGCGAACTCCCGCTCGTACTGGTTCAACAGTTCGGGTGAGGCGCCGCTGTTCCGTCCGCAGTCGATCCGGCAGGCGGTCAAGGAGCAGGCGACGTTCCCGCTCAGCGATTACGCCATCGCCTGACCGGTAGACATCTCGACAACAACACCGAACACCAAGGGGTGACGACATGGCAACCGCCACAACCGATCCCGTGCGGCTGCCGCCGGGCCCGCGGATACCGAAGCTGATTCAGGGCGGCGCTGTGCTGGCCTTCCGGTACGGCTCGGTCGCCGCGCTGGGGAGGCGTTACGGACCGACGTTCACGCTGCAGCTGCCGGTCTTCGGCGAGACCGTGGTGATCAGCGACCCCGTGCTGGTCAAGGACCTGTTCAGCACCAGCCGCGAGTTGGTCGGGCGTCCGCAGAACAACCTGGGTGGCGACGTCCTCGGCCCCGGGTCCATCTTCAACCTCGAAGGTGACGAGCTGCTGGCCCGCCGCCGGTTGCTGCTCCCGCCGTTCAACGGCAAGAACATGCGCGCGTACGAGGACATCACCGAACAAGAGGTGATCCGCGAGATGCAGTCGTGGCCCGAAGGCGTCGAGTTCGAGACGCTCGAGCCGATGATGCGGATCACGCTCAACACCATCCTGCGTGCGGTCTTCGGCGCCAAGGGGGACGAGCTCGACGAGCTGCGGGTGGTGATCCCGGCCGCGGTCGAATTCGGTTCCAAGATCGCGCTGCTGCCGTCGGTGGTGCGCAAGGACTTCGGCGCGTGGAGCCCCGGTGGGAAGTTCTCCCGGTACCGCCGCCGGATGGACGAGATCTGCAAGCAGCTGATCGACGATGCGCGGTCGGACCCGGACTTCGCCGAGCGCGGCGACGTGCTGTCGCTGCTGTTGCAGGCCCGGTACGACAACGGAGAGCCGATCCCGGATCCGTTCATCATCGACGAGCTGCTGACGATGCTGGTGGCCGGGCACGAGACCACCTCGACGCAGTTGGCGTGGACGATCGAGCGCATTCGCAGACATCCGGACCTGTTGGAGCGGCTGTCGGCGGAGGTCGACGAGGGCGGTAAGGAGCTGATGACGGCGACCATCGCCGAATCGCAGCGCACCCGTCCGGTGCTGACCGCCGCCCTGCGCCGCGCACGGACACGGATCCGCTTGGGGGAGTGGGTGATTCCCGAAGGGGACACCATCATGGCCAGCACCCAGCTCGCGATGGACGCCGAGCAGAGCTTCCCGGACCCGGAGCGCTTCGACCCGGACCGCTTCATCGGCAACCCGCCCAACCCGTTCGCATGGATTCCGTTCGGCGGCGGCATGATGCGCTGTATCGGTGCGTCGTTCGCGACCATGGAGATGGAGGTCGTGCTGCGCACGATGCTGCGGGAGTTCCGGCTCGAGCCCACGACCGAGCCGGACGAGAAACCCCACAGCCGAGGCGTGACGGTGACCCCGGGCCGCGGTGGCCGCGCCGTCGTACGCCGGCGCGCCAGAACCGCTCCCGCGGACACAGTGTCGGCGGGCGAATCGTCGCGTTAGAAGCGGTACTGCAGCACGCGTGCCTTGCGGGCGATGGGCGGCACCCGGCGCGAGAGCTTGCTCGCCAACCGCAGCCCGGCCGGGAACAGCGCCGTCTCGGGGCGGTGCATGGCGCTGGACTCGTCGATCAGCCGCAGGCGGGGATTCCAGCTCTGCGGCTGTCGGGCGTCCTTGAAGCCCGGAAAGTTCCACTGGCGGTGCGGTGAACTCGCGTTTCGTGAAGTGGTGACCCGCCCGATGAACTGGTTGGCCTTGCCGACCGGCCCGTAGTCGTTGAACGCGACCACACCAAACGCGAAATGGTCGGTGATCCGGGTGAGGATGCCGATGACCGCGTCCTCGTCGAGGAACGCGAACAGGCCGTCGGCGAACACGAACGCGGGCCGCTCGGCCGGGATATCGGCCGTCCAGTCCGGGCGCAACACACTGGCCGCGATGGACCGGGCGCACTCGTGGGACGGCACCACGGCGGCGCGCAGTGCGACGACCGCGGGCAGGTCGACGCTGAACCAGTCGACCGACGTCGGCGGATCCACCCGGAACACCGCACTGCTCAGCCCCGCGCCGAGGTCGACGACCACCGCATCGGGGTGGGCCGAGACGAACGCGCGGATCCGCTCGTCGAGCATCTTGGCGCGCAGCGCGACCAACGCCACCACGCTGGGTGTGGCGCCCAGCGTGGTGAAGTCATGGTCGATCTGGCGCACGGTCGCGTCGGCGAGCGGATCGCCCAGGATCGGACGCGCCGCCCGGGAATCGAGAGCACGGCAGTACTCGGTGAGCAGTGCGGTCTGTTCGATCGGGGCGAGGCCGCTGACGTCCATGGGACCACCCAAGCACATCAGCCCTGGCTGCGGAAAACGCAGCCGCAAGCGACTATTCGTCGCCTCCGGTGCTGCTGTCGCCGGTGTCGACAGGTTTCGCGGAGGTGGCGTCGGCGTCGGCGTCTGACTCTGTGGCGGTGTCGGTGTCAGTTCCGGTGTCGGTGGCGGTGTCGGCCTCGTCCGCCACGTCGGCGTCCTCAGCGGCCTCGTCCTCGTCGATCACCACATCATCGCCGTCGATCACGTCGTCGACCACCACATCATCGCTGTCGACCAGACCGTCGCTGTCGACCACATCTTCGGTAACCACATCCACGACCTCGTCGTCGGCCTCCACCGCGGCGGGCTCGAGTGCTCGGACGCTCTTGCCGCGGACGGGTTCGGTGCGGGCGGCGGTCGACTGCACCAGCGTGGCCTCAGCGCGTGCCGAGTCCTGCTGCGGCCCCTCCGGTTCGGGGTCCGGGGCGGCCGGAAGCCCCGGCTGTGCCGGCAGATACGAGCGATCGTAGGCGCGGTCGACGATCTCCTTGAGTGACGGGTTGAGCATGTCGGCGACGAAACCGAGCCCGAACCAGCGCAGCGGCTGCAGCAGCGGCAGGGTTTTGGTCGGAACGAAGACGTAGGTGATGTCTCCCTCGGTCCACACATAGTTGGCCGGGTCGTAGATGTCGACGGGTTCGTAGTCCTGATGGGTGAGGAAGAAGGCGGCCGTCGAGTTCAGCATCGCCAGCAGATTCGTCGTATCGTCCGGGAAGTCCGAGGCCATATCGTATTCCTGGGACACGTCGATGATGCGATAGCCGAGGTCGGGGAAGACATCGCTGCCCCGGAGCTTGTCTGACCCGTTGTACTTGCGGGCGGGGTTCCCCATCAGGACGAAGCTGAGGTTCTCCGGCCCCGGGACGCCCTCCGTCGCGCCGTGCTCACGCATCCACGCCGCGGCGACCCGGGCGCCCTGGCTGTAGGCGAACACGATCTGTTTGCCGTCGGTGCCGTCACGCAGCACCGTGTCGAGCACCGCGACCGCGGACGGTGTGGAGGCGCGCGAATACACCACGTTCTTGCAGGTGCGAGGCGACTCGCACATCACGCCCTGCAGATCGTCGTCGTTGCCGCCGGGGAGCAGGCTCAGCGTCAGGACGCGGGTCGGTTCGGTGGGGAAGTACTCGTATGTGGCCGAATGTTCTTGCGTCGCTGCTGCCGACGCATCAGCCATACCGACCGGAAGTGCGACCAGCGGAACGGCCAGCGCGGCGGCAATCCCCGATGCGCTGCGGCGCCGCTTGCGTGTCCCGGCTCGATGTCGAGTTCCCATACATCCCCCTCATAAGCCCCGCAGCATTTGCTGACCACATCAGGGTACGCGTCTTCCCCCCGCCGTCACACTCCAAACATCGACCCTTTTCCGATTTGTGATTACGGAATATTCACAAACTCGGCAGGCTGTGCGAAGGCTGTGAACTTCACCCGCCACTTGGTTAGCTATGTTTGCCACGCGGCGACGCTGGGCGGCAGCCGCCTACCGGAGTCGGTCCGCGACGAAGTTGGCCGCTTCGTCGACCATCCCGTTCTTGATGTACGAGAAGTGCGCCGGGAAATTGAGGCCGGACGAGCAGAACGGGTCGTCGAGGCCGCACAGGTCGATCGTCCTGGGCCCGTACACGCCGCTGACCGCGGGCAGCGGACCCCCACCGGCGATGTTGCGCAACGGATTTCCGAACACCGCGACCGCCGCGATCCGATCGGCCAGATGGGCCGGCAGCGGGGTGGGGGTGAACCGGCCGAGCGGCTTGGGGTCGACGGTGATCAGATCGATCACTCCCGCCCCCTGGGAGTTCCCGCCGAGTACCAGTTTGGTGTCAGGGCAGTTGTCGGCCATCCACTGCACCCGGCCGGTCGCATCCGCGGCGCCCAACGGTGCCGACACGTCGAAGTCGAAACTCGCCGGATAGTTGACGCCGTACGCGCCGACCGTGCGTCCCGGCAGTTTGCCGCGCAACGAGTCGACGAACGCATTGCCCAGCCAGCCGAGTCCCGCGGGCGCCCCGGTGCCGCGGGCGAAGATCACCTCGACGTCAGGGCAGGGCTGTGCGGCCGCCGTGGGTATCCCGATCACCGCCTGCAGGCTTGCCACCATCGCCAGCACCGCCGCTCCGGACATCCACCTCAACCGCATGAATCCATGCTGACACATTGCTGTGAGTGGATCGCCGAAACCATTGTTGAGCTGGGGTTTTCAGGCGAACGTATAGTCGGTCAGCGGAAAGCTGTCGTTCTCCCGGTTGGTCTGGTTCGTCGAGGCGGGCCGCACCAGGGTCTCACCGCTGGGGCTGAAGTAGTACGACCGCGACCCCGCGCAGTCGCCGAGCCCGAACACCGTTTTGCCCAGCAGCTTCGACATCCGCTCCCGGAACTCGGCGTTGGCCTCGGGGGTCACCTCGAAGGTCGTCGCGTTGCGTCGCTTCAACTCCCCGAACAACCGGTCCATATGGCGCATCTGGTACTCCACGGTGGCGAAGTACGACAGGCCGCTGGAGGCATAGGGTCCGGCCAGGCTCAGGAAGTTCGGGAACGCGGGAATCGAGACGCCCTGGTAGGCCTGGAAGCCGTTGTCGCGCCACCACTTCCCGAGATTGCGGGCGTCGCGGCCGATCACCTCGATCGCGGGGATGTTCGCCTCCCACAGATCGAACCCGGTGCACAGCACCAGAGTGTCGATCTGGGTCTTCGTGCCGTCGCACGCGACGATGCCGTCCGGTTCGACGTGGTCGATGCCCGACGCCTGAAGATGCACGTGCGGCTTGGTGAACGCGCGGTAGTAGGAATTCGAGTAGGTCGGGCGCTTACATCCGAACTCGTAATGCGGCGTGAGCTTGGCGCGCAGTTCCTTGTCCCGGATCGAGACGAACCGCAGCGCGCGCGACGTCAGGTCGGCGACGGTGTTGAGCTGCCGGAAGTATTTGAAGTTCAGCACCGACAGGATCATCATCGTCTCCAGGCCCACATCGCTGCCGGCGCGGAATGCGCGCTGCAGCAGCGGAACCCGGGCGAACACCCGGCGCAGCCATGGCGGGATCGGGAAATCGACCTTCGGCACCACGTGGATCGGCGTGCGCTGGTACACCGTGAGCTCGGCGGCATCCTTCATCAGCTGGGGGATCAGCTGCACCGCGGTGGCCCCGGTCCCGATCAGGCCGATGCGGTCACCGGCGGGCGAATAGCTGTCGTCCCAGTCCATGCTGTGCACGATCCGGCCGGCGAAATCTTCGATACCGGGGATGTCGGGCTTGCGCGGCTGCGACAGATACCCGGTCGCGGTGATCAGGAATCGGGAGGTCAGAGTCTCCCCGCCGGCCAGCGCGACCTGCCAGGTCTCGGTGTCGTCGTCCCACCGCGCGCCGTCGACGGCGCAGTTGAACCGCATGTGTCTGCGGACGTCGTATTTGTCGGCGACGTGGTCGGCGTACTTCTTCAGTTCGGTCCCGGGCGCATACAGCCGTGACCAGTGCGGATTCGGTTCGAACCAGTACGAATAGGTGGGGGACGGAATGTCTACCGCCAGGCCCGGGTAGTGGTTGACGTGCCACGTCCCACCCAGATCATCCTCCCGATCAACGATGAGGATGTTCTCGTAACCCATCTTCTTCAACTGGATCGCGGCCCCCATTCCGCCAAACCCAGCTCCGACGACGATGACGTCGTACTGCGGATCAAACATGTGTCAACGCTACCTCACAGCAAATCAATCATCAGCCAACGAAGCCGGGGCTGCGTCGGCTAAAATGTCACGTTTCCGTCAATATCATCGGACACACCACGAAGCCCCGGCGTGATGCCGGGGCTCCGGGCGGGCGTCCTTCGTCAGGGACCTCGAGTCCGGGGAGGTTACTCCGAGGAGCCGGAGTCAGACGACCCAGATCCTTGCGACGACGATCCTGCTGACGAGTCGGTGTCCGCCGAGCTCGTCGAGCCCTTGGCGCCGTCGTCGTCGCCGTCCTTCTTGCCGGACTTCCCGGCCTTGCGCACCGTGTCGGCCTTGTCGGCCTTGGCCGTGTCCGTGTCCGCGTCGGCCTTGGCCGTGTCCTTCGCCGCGTCGGCATCGGAATCGGAATCGTCGTCGCTCACCGCAGGCTTGGCGCTGGTGCGCTTCTTCGGCGCATCGGCGGTGTCGGTGTCGGTCTCGGCGCTGGCCTTCTCGGCCGTCGCGGCGTCGTCCTCGTCGGCGACCGACTCCTGCACGACCGCGGGGGCGGCCAGCGCGGCTGCGCTCGAAGCCCCGGCAGTGGTGGTGCGGTTGTCGTTGCGGCTGTAGCCCTTGTCGATCATGGCCTTCAACTCGGCCTCACGGGGAGCCAGGAACGGCAGCAGCTGAACCAGTGGCAGCTTCTTCGTCGGCACCAGATAGGTGGTCGTGGTGCCGCCGAGATCGTTGGTCACCCGGGTGATGTTCTCCTCGGGCGTCACCGCCTCGTAGTCCTGCAACATCATCGGCACGTGCACGAAGATGCCGCCGGCGACGGCGTTGGCCAGTGCCAGGAAGTTCCACCACCGGTCCGGCAGGTCTGCGGCGCCGTCGTACTCGCCGGTGACGACGTCGATGTCGTAGATGGTCTGCGGCGCGGGCAGATAGGTGTAGTCGTAGCGCGGGTTGTACTGCGAGTCCTTGAGGAGCTTCTGCCGGCTCGAATCGGCGACCAGGATGAATTTGACCTCGTCCTTGTCCGGAGCGTCGGGATCGTTGATCAGGGTCCGCATCCAGTCGTTGACGACCAGGGAGCCGGCCGAGAAGCCGACGACCGTCACCACGTCGCCCGGCCTGTTGGCGGCGAGCATCGCGGCGTCGAAATGCGCGTCGAGACTGATGATTCCGGCAGTGATCGACTGGCCGAGGGTCATATCGTTGCGGCCGGTGTACGGCCCGGCCTGGGCCGGCCACTCCACGCCGTCGAGCACGTCGTTCTCGCGGGCGAGCTTGCCGCCGAGCAGTGGTGAGATGACGATCTCGTGCATGTCGGGCGTACCGAGCCCGCCGACGGCGACCGCTGTGTTGACGGCCTGCGCGCCGGTCGCGGCGGACAGTGCCACCGTCGCCGAAGCAAAGACCGCACCGCAGGCGACTCCCGCTTTTCGAAAGCTTCTGCGCATTCTGATCTCCCCGATTGGTAGCAGTGAAGCGATGCGCCATCTCCGGCGCGAGATGAGCATATTGCTCGCCCATCGGCGTCCGCACAGCAAAACCGAGAATTTTTAATAAGTGCATTAATAGCAAAACTCATTCGAATTGCTATCTAGTAGTTCGTCCGTCGATCTGCGTATCGCCGGACGACTTTCCGCGGGCCCGAGCCGGCGCGTGATTTGCGGCTTATCCAGGTGTTTACGCCGGTCTTCAGTCAGTGGTACCGCGCTTGGCGGACAACACGGCCGCACAATATTCGCCGCAGCAATTAGTTTGCCTACTGGTTCTCTGCTAATAAAAGTTCCTGGTCTGGACCATCGCGCTCAGCACATATCTCCTCCCGGGGAACGGGGCAATGGGCTTTCGGGCGTCGATACCGCTCCGTGGCTAGCGCGTGATTGGTCGCCGTGGCGCGTGTGCGGGCCCGGCCCGGCCGCAGGCGTCGCCCGTGTGGCAAACAAATCTGACACACCGTGACAAGATCGGCCGCGACAAGCCCTGCACGCCGGGTGCGCGCGAGTCGCCGGCGCCGGCTGAACTGCTGCGCCCCAACGGAATTCAGGTGCCACGGAGCGGTCGCCCGGATCGACCCGACACGGGCACACGGCGGCCCGTTATCGTTACCCGAATGGCATCCACAGACACGTCGCAGCTGTCAGGAAAGGTCGCCTTCGTCACCGGTGGCGCATCGGGGATAGGGGCGGCACTGGCCACGCGGCTCGCCGCGGCGGGAAGCCTAGTGTGGATCGCCGACCGTCAGGCCGGCCCCGCCGAGGAGCTGGCGCAACAGCTACGCGCCACCGGTGCGGTCGCTCACGCCGTCGGTCTCGACGTTCGCGATCCCGGCGCCGTCGAGAACGCGATCGCCACGACCGTCGATACCTCGGGCCGAATCGACTATCTGTTCAACAATGCCGGAATCGGCATCGGCGGCGAGGTCGACACCCTGACCCTGCAGGACTGGGACGACATCATCGACGTGAACCTGCGCGGTGTCATCCACGGTGTCCAGGCCGCGTACCCGCGGATGATCCGCCAGGGGAGCGGCCACATCATCAACACCGCGTCCATGGCGGGGCTGATCACCACCGCGGCGCAGGGCGGTTACACGGCGACCAAACACGCCGTCGTCGCACTGTCGAAGACGATGCGCGTCGAGGGCGCGACCCACGGGGTGCGCGTCTCGGTGCTGTGCCCGGGCGTGGTGCGCACGCCGATCCTCACCGGTGGTGAGTACGGCCGGAACAAGAGCGTCAGCCGCGAGGATCAGCTCAAGCTGGGGGAGAAGCTGCGCCCGATGGATCCCGAGGTGTTCGCCGAGAAGGCGCTGCGGGGCGTGCTGCGCAACGAGGCGATCATCGTGGTGCCCCGTTGGTGGAAGGCGTTGTGGTATCTGGAGCGGCTCTCCCCGGGTCTCTCGATGCGCACCGCCGCCGTGGCCCTGCAACGGACCCGCGAGGTCCAGTCAGCCGAACCGCTTCAGTAGCCTGCGCTCCTTGCGCGGGCTCAACGCGGCCTTGCGTACATCGCCGTCGTAGTGGGCGACGACCCGCGGGTCCATCACCCGGCGCCACAGCGGCGGAACCATCGCCAGCATCACCATCGTCGCGTACCCGGAGGGCAGCTGCGGCGCCTCGTCGGCATGGCAGAGCGCCTGGAACCGGCGGTGCGGATTGGCGTGGTGGTCGGAATGGCGCTGCAGGTGGAACAGGAACACGTTGGAGATCACCGAGTTGCTGTTCCAGCTGTGTGCGGGCCGAACCTGCTCGTAGTGGCCGTCGCGACGCTTCTGGCGCCGAAGTCCGTAGTGCTCAAGGTAATTGATCGACTCCAGCAGGCAGATGCCGACGATCGCCTGGCCGACCAGCCAGAACAGTACGTGCAGCCCGAACACGGCGACCAGCACCGAGAACAGGACGGCCGTCAGCAGCCAGGAGTTCAGGACGTCGTTATGCAGGCTCCAGGTCGACTTGCCGCGCCGGTTCAGCCGTTTGCGTTCCAGCCGCCACGCCGAGCGCAGACCGCCCCATACGGAGCGGAACACGAACGTATAGAGACTTTCGCCCAGCCGCGCCGACGCCGGGTCTTCCGGGGTGGCCACCCGGGAGTGGTGGCCGCGGTTGTGCTCGACGTAGAAATGGCCGTATCCGGTCTGGGCCAGCGCCACCTTGCTCAGCCGGCGTTCCGCCCGGGCACGCTGATGGCCGAGTTCATGCGCCGTGTTGATCGCGACACCGGCGATACCGCCGACGGTGAGCATCAGCCCGACCTTGTCGAGTTCGGTCATCGGGATTCCGGCCCGCCCGCTCCACAACCAGCAGGCCAGCACCAGCGACAGATACTGCGCGGGCAGGTAGGCGTAGGTGGCCCAGCGGTAGTAGGGGTCGTTCTCCAGGATCGCGACCGCACTCTCGGGCGGGTTGTCGGAATCAGGGCCGACGAGGTAGTCCGACACCGGGATCACGATGAACATCAGCAGCGGCCCGGACCACCAGAACAGCCCGGACCCGCTCAGCGAGACCGCCACCGCCGATAACGGGATCAGCGACGGGATCACCAGCGCGAGCAACCAGAGGTACCGCTTCCGGTCCCGCCACGACGGGATGGCCGCAGCCGACCGACCGGTGCCCCGCAACGTGCGCTGCATAGTCGGCATCTGTCGACCTGTCCCCCTCGTAGCCGGACGGTATCCCGATCATCGCAACTCCAAGCGACAATAGGGTAACGCTGTCATACCATTGCCGCTCTGGTCCGTCCACCGCGTCAGCGAACGTGTTTGCGCACCCGTCGTTTCCCTTGGCAGGGCCGCGCAGTTGCTGGGCGCCTGCTCAGGCCGGTGAGGTCAGGCTCAGTGCGGTCCTGGGCGGTATCGGGTCCAGCAAAGTACGGATCTCGTAGCTCGGGCCCGCCGATCAGCGGCTCGGTCGGGGCGGTCTCAGGACAGCATCCGCGAGATCGCGGCGGCGAGTTCCGGGGTCGCGGAGTTCGCCAGGTTCTGATAGCTGCCGCCGGTGATCTCGGCGACGGATTCCCAGGTGGCCCGGTCGGAGTCGTCGCCGAAGTCGATGACGTTGACCGCGACCGGACGATCCTGCCTGAACGCGCCACGGATGTAGTCCTGCAGGCCCGATGCGCTCAGTGAGCGGTCGGTGTGCGGGCCGGTGGTGATCACGAGGACGGAGTTCTTCTGTCCGTCGCGGTACCGCGTCGTCGCGTCGCCGTAGACCAGGCGCAGCGTCGTGAACGACACCGCGCCGCCGTTGGAAGGCTGCTGGTCGTCGAGCGCAGCGGTCAACGCATCGGAGCGGACAGTCCCGTCCACCTGGTCGGACAGCGGGCCCGCGGGCACCTCGGAGCGGCCTGCGACGCCGTCGAACGTCCACAGCCCGATCCCGGAGTCCGGCGGCAGCGCACCGATGCGCGCCTTGAGTGCGTTCACGACGTTGGCCAGTCGGGTCGTGCCGCCCTCGTCGGCCGGCATCGACTGGTCGAGCATCACGGTGACGGTCGGGCTCTCGACAGGAGAGGCCAGGGTCTCGGCGATGGTGGTCCGCACCGCGTTGTCACCGATGGCCAGCGGCGCGCCGAGCGGGGCGAAGTCGACCACGTCGCCGCCGGGTGGTTCGGTGCCCTCGGCGCGGAACCCGGCCTTGGCCAGTTCGGCGAGCTGCTCGGGTTTACGCATGAACCGCGCGAACTCGCTGGCGGCGGTCACCTGCTGTTGGGACAGCCAGTCGCCCGACAGCAGCACGGTCGGGAAATCGGCGACCGCCGCGGGCCCGGGCGGCAGCCACGCCGCAAGCTTGTCCGGGGCATCCGACAGCGACGATGCGCGCTGGAACAACTGCTGTTCGGTGGTCGCGACCGAGTGCACCGGCGCCGTCGCCGGGTCGGGGGCGTCGACGAGCGCATCCAGGGCGGTGCCCGCGTTACGGTCCGCGAGTTCGGGGGCGCGCGACATCAGGGTGCTGACCGCGCCGAGGCCGGCGCTGGCGGGTTGTCCGGACGGCGCGGCCGCGGCGGCGATGGCCTCGGCGGCCAGGTATGACGCGTCGCTGTCCGCGCCGAGAGGCAGGGCCAGCCGCAGCCCGCCCCAGCCCCGCAACCCGAGACCGTCCAGTGCGGCCGGGCCGGTCTGCAGATCGGGCAGGGTGCCCCAGTTCTGGTCCTTCAGCGCGTCTTTGAGCCTCGGGTTCACCGCGAGGACGACGGGCGAGCTGACCAGGGAGCGGCTGTCGCTGATGGTCTCGGGGCCGACCGCGCTCTCCAGGCGGGCTTCGGCCGCCGAACTCCCCGGGATCCACAGTGCGGGTCGCTCACCGAGGTCTGCGGGCCATTCCTGGCGGAAACCGTTGATCACCTGATCGGAGTCGGCGGCGGTGACACCGACCTTCACGCAGCGGTCACCGACAGGATCGGCGGTCTCGTTGTAGCGCTCGGCGAGGGCGGCGACGGGTTCGGCGATGGCGGGGTCCGCGACGACGGCGACGGCGACCTCGCCCTCGACGCACCGCGCGGCGGCCACGTCGGAGCGGCTGGAGAGCGCGTCACCGACGAAGCGCCACAGGATCACAGCGGCGACGACGACCACGACCGAGACCAGCGCGACGATGACCCCGACGCTGACCTTACGGGGCCCCTGCGTCACCGCGCGGTGGCTGCCGGTCCACTCGCCGTTCTCCCAGCCGCCGCTGCGCTGGGTGGGCGGTGCCGAATCGGCGGCGGGCAGCCGGGTGGTGAGCTCGTCGCCGTCGGAATCACTTCCGCCGGCACCGCTTTCGTCGTCAGTGGGCTCGCCGGGGGGCTCGGGGCGCCAGCGGCCTGACTCGTCGTCGGGATCCGGGAGGCTGTGTTTTCCCATGCCTTCCTAAGCCTGACCCGCCGATGCCTTGAACTCCCGACGCCTGCGATGCAGGATCGGCTCGGTATAGCCGTTGGGCTGGGCGGCGCCGTCGAGGATCAGTTCCTGGGCCGCCTGGAACGCGATGCTGCCCTCGGGGTCCGAAGCCATCGGCCGGAAGTCGGGGTCGCTGGCGTTCTGCTCGTCGACGACGGCGGCCATCCGGCGCAGGCTGGCCTTGACGTCCTCTTCGGTGATGACGCCGTGCCGCAGCCAGTTGGCCAGCAGCTGGCTCGAGATCCGCAGTGTCGCACGGTCTTCCATCAACGCCACGTTGTGGATGTCGGGCACCTTGGAGCAGCCCACGCCGGCGTCGATCCAGCGAACCACGTAGCCGAGGATCGACTGACAGTTGTTGTCGACCTCTTCGCGGATCTCCTCGGGAGCCCAGGCCAGTTCCTTGGCCAGCGGCAGGGTGAGCAGCTGTTCGAGGGAGGAGCGCCGCTTGCCGGCGAGTTCGGACTGCACCGCGAACACGTCGACCTGGTGGTAGTGCATCGCGTGCAGCGTCGCCGCGGTCGGGGAGGGCACCCACGCGGTGGTGGCGCCGGCCTTGGGCTGGCCGATCTTCTGCTCGACCATGTCGGCCATCAGGTCGGTCATCGCCCACATGCCCTTGCCGATCTGGGCTTTGCCGGACAGTCCGGTCTCCAGGCCGATGTCGACGTTCTGGTTCTCGTACGCGGTGATCCAGTCCGTGGACTTCATCGCACCCTTGCGGATCATCGGGCCCGCCTCCATCGACGTGTGGATCTCGTCGCCGGTGCGGTCCAGGAAGCCGGTGTTGATGAACACGACACGGTCGGCGGCCGCCTTGATGCAGGCCTTGAGGTTGACGGTGGTGCGTCGCTCCTCGTCCATGATGCCGACCTTGATGGTGTTCTGCGGCAGGCCGAGGACGTCCTCGACGCGGCTGAACAGCTCACAGGTGAACGCCACCTCGTCGGGTCCGTGCATCTTGGGCTTCACGATGTAGATCGATCCGGTCCGGCTGTTGAGCAGCGGGCCGTTCTTGGTGTCGCCGTCGCCGTCGGATCGCATTCCGTGGATCCCGATGAGGCTGGTGAACAGCGCGTCCTGGATGCCTTCGAAGACCTCGGGGCCGTCGGCACCGTTGTCGTCGAACACGATCGCGTCGTTGGTCATCAGGTGCCCGACGTTGCGGACGAACAGCAGGCTGCGCCCGGGCAGCGTGACCTCGCCCTCGCCGTCGGGCGAGGTGAACGTGCGGTCCTCGGTGAGCACCCGGGTGAAGGTCTTGTCGCCCTTGGTGACCTCCTCGGCGAGGTCGCCTCGGTTGAGCCCCAACCAGT